>JAIPGJ010000058.1 GCA_021736185.1 Fidelibacterota bacterium
ACCGTACGACCCGTGAGACGATATTGACCCTGTTCATTCAGGGGATATGATTTGCGACGGTAGAAGTGATTGACATAAAAATAGGTGTTTCGGCGACGGTTGTAATCGTCGATGGTTACTTCAGAAGACTCAGAATTACCATCCAGAGACTTTTTCTCTTTGCGACCCCTTTCCAGGGAGGCAATGGCGGTGATGTCAATGGGACCAACCTTAGCCAGGGCTTTCAGACCAAATAGCCCATTATTCTGACCAGAAAACATGGCCAGTTTGGTTCCGGGGAGACTCAGGGAGATATTACCTGCTTCCACTCGCTGAATAATCTCATCCTCATTCCCATTGTAGAATATTTCCATATTATTTTCAAAATCAAAATCACGTTCACTATCCTGATCCACCTGGATACTGATGCGGTCTCCAATTTTACCTTCGATTTTGAAAGCCTGTTTCTGCTCAATCTGAAAGGTGTTGGACTGTTGCTGGTTATTGGTATTGGTGGTCTTGGATCTGTCCTCACTGCGGAGTTTTCCAGTAATGTTAACATTTCCCCGAACCCGTAATGAGACGCGTTGTCCTGCGATATCTGCCCCGATCAACTCAAAGGACTGACCTCCTCCCGCATCTTCCTCTGCCTGGAGGCGTCCTGTGGCGATTTTTTTAAACAACCCTTTTTTTCTGTTTTCCAGGCTCAGTCTCACATAGTCATCAATGGCAATGACGGTAGGGATGCCTATGGGTTTTCCATCCATCATCTGGGAGAGGGTGAAATAGGTGGCCGTGCTATCCATTTCCAATGTGAATTTGATGGAACTCAGATTGAGCTGACTCATGGGTGAAGCCAGGAAGAGGGAGGTATCACTGAAAAAGAGTCCCCGCTTTGGACTATCAAAGGGGGGCGTCGTGGCTGGCTGGTAAAATTTTGCCCGCATGGTAAAGGTAGCGCCAGCTGGCTGTAGCTCCTCTGTCTGACCATATAAAGATGGCCAGATGGTAATCAGGGATAATATGATTATTGCAATCGTTCTCACGTTGTTTGTTTTTAGCCCGGTATATATCCTCTAGGGATGAGTGGAAAGACTAGCTTATGATTCTAATGGTTGGGCTCCACTTTAAAAGCGCCATGAGTTTGGCTTAATTGGTCGATAAGCCTGGCGAAAGCTCTTTTACGATGACTTAAAATATTTTTTTCCTCAAGATTCATTTGAGCATAAGTTTTTTGCTGTTCAGGTACATAGAAAATCGGATCATATCCAAAACCAGATTCACCCCGACGTTCTTTGGTAATCATGCCAGCGACTTCTCCTCGGGCAGTAACAGCTTGCTTACCATCATAAAAAACAGCTGCAGTCTGAAATTGCGCCTGTCTTTGATCCTCAGGGACAGGGGATAATTCATCCAACATCTTCTGGACATTGTCATTGTAGCTTGCATTTTCACCAGCATATCGTGCAGCGTAGACACCTGGTGCTCCATTCAGGGCATCTACTGCCAGCCCCGTATCATCAGCCATGGTGGGGAGCCCACAATGAGCATAACCTGCCCTGGCTTTGATCAGGGCATTGGCCTCTAGCGTCTCGCCATCTTCGACAATTTCACCAATGTCTGGATAATCAAGTAGCGACACCACATCCACGGCATAGGGTTGCATGAGACGAGTCAACTCCTCAACCTTGTGTTTGTTTTGTGTAGCTAGCAACAATTTCATGTTTTTAACCTACCAATTAACAGGGGATTTGTTCCCCCTCTTCATGTCCATCGGATCAAATATTTCATTCCCAAGTTTTCGGGATGAAAATGAAGCCGCCAAAATTAGACTTCATCCTTTCCTCAGTCAATGATTAAGACCCCGTATGCTATACGATTTGGTCACGGTACCCGGGAAGTCATTCTGTATTATAAGTACAGTATAAACAGATATAAGTATGATGGAAATACGGACCTCGTAAACCCCGGATTTTACTTTTCCCACGATCTGTCTTAAATGATTTTTTCAATGAAGCCCAAAGATGATTATTTCACCCTGTCAGACCGGTTGGCGAAAGGATCTAGCCAGGTCACCTGTTCAGGATGAATAAAAAGGGGCTAGAATAAAGAGGCCATCCCGATGAAAGGATGGCCTCTTTGTTAAGCAGGTTGATCAGATCAACTTGGATAAAACGAACTACTTCATGAGTACCATTTTCTTGCTGAAGCTCTGATCGGCCGTCTGCAAGCGATAGATATAGGTACCACTGCTGATTTCCTTGCCATTCTGATCCAAACCATCCCAGCTGGTATTGATATAGCCAGCAGGCATATACGCATTGACCAGCGTACGAACCTTCTGTCCCAGGAGATTGTAAATCTCAAGAGACACTTGAGAAGCCTCAGGCAGGGCAAATTCGATGGTGGTCGTTGGATTAAAGGGGTTCGGATAATTTTGGGAGAGTCCATAAGCAGTTGGCATCATCTCCAGGTCATCAACGGAAACGATGGAAGTTGATACCACGTTGGTGCCTTCACTCCGATTCCCATTGGCATCGATGGCTACAATCTGATAGTAATAGGTCTGACCAATCGCAACGTCCCAATCAGCTGTGCCAGGAGCCGTGGTCATTTCTATCACTGCTGCATCTGTGAAATCAACATGGCTTGCACGAAGCACTTCAAAGTACTGGAAGTCATTATCCATGCTTGGTTCCCACTGCAATTCGACATGAGTATCATTCGAGAAAAGCAATACCAGAGGCCCTGGTGCTCCAGGATGGATATTGTCAACGGAATAACCAGCACCTGGTATACCATCGATAAAACCGTATGTATCCCAGTGTCCGCTAACCACAAACCCTGTCATATAGTGGAGAGGTTCGCTGACTGAAGCACTGGAATCCACCAGAGTAGGCAGCACCACATTGTATTCAGCTGCTTCATGATTGGGAAGGTACTCCACAAAGTCCACAATAGGACCCATGGGTGTATATGTCATTCTCCAGATACTGTAACCCATGAAAGAACCCCATTCTGTACCACCGGGGGAGAACTGCATTCGCACCCAGCGACCCTGATCATTGGGCTGATCAACAATAAAATTGATCAGAGGTGGCACGGCGAATTCTCGTGGCTCGAGAACAATCTGTAGATGAGCCCAGTTATCCATGATGCTTATCATACCATAGTTATTGTACTCAAAACCTGGAGCGCTGGCAAATACATGGTAATCGCCATTCATGGCAGGAATACTGAAAAATCCATTGTGATCTGTATAACCCCAGAATCCCGCAGTTGAGTCCATGGCACTCACAATGACAACCTCAGCACCCTGGATAGGATTGCTCATATCATCATAGACGTATCCGTCAACACCACCGTCGGGTAGCATGAGACCGAAAGCAACATAGGCGGTGTCATTGTCAACTGTGATTCCATCAAACCACCTAGGTGGATAATCCCACCGTTGGGCAACCACATCGTAGGTGCCATTGGGGAGGTCAATCAAGAATTCACCAGCGTCATCAGTATAGGCCCAGTAGCTTTCATCATCATCCCAACTATAGGCGTATACATCGGCATCGGGTATGGGCGCACCTGTATCACCATCATAAACCAGACCGGCAATGGCGCCATCAACCTCGTATGATTCCAGAAAGAAGTTGTAGTTATTATTACCAGGATTCACTGAGAGTTCATCATAGTAGGTATAGAATCCTTCAGCCCAGGCGCTGATATAGTAAAATCCCACCGGCAGATCAAAATGATAGTGTCCATATTCGTCTGTTGTCATGCCTGTACCCCAACCGTCATTGCCGATTTGGACCTGAGCGTATGGGATGGGCGCGCCAGTGTTGTTATAGACATAGCCGTCCAGTGAGGCATCAAAACTCATATGGGTCAGCAAGAAATCGTGGGGAATCAGATCCTCTCCAATGAGAACTGAATCAGGTTCTGGGCCCATCCACTCCATCCCGCCGGCCATGACTTCGTAGAGACCTGGGGGAACATGTATTTCATAGTAGCCATTGTTATCTGGACCACCATAAAATTCCCTGCCGGTACCAACATCACGCATCATCATACCAATATCATTGCCATCCCTGATAGGTAAATTTGTGTCGGTATTAATAAAATAGCCGAACATTCCACCAGTAACTGTCTCCATTACGATTCCCACACTCTCAGCGCCGGCAGGCACATGATTGTTGTCTGAGACCTGAATAATGTTTGACATTTCATCCTGCCACACAATGAGATCATAAAATGTCTCAGGACCTCCAAAGACAGGTATCTCAAAATAGCCGCTCGCAGTGCTCATGGTCATGGCGTATCCGAGTTCATGGTTCATGGCTACGACTTCCGCCCCCACATAGGGGAGGTCATCCAGCGTAACGACACCCACAATGGAGTTGTTGGCAGTATGTAGGGTAAAATCAGCTGTGGCGACAGCAAAATCACCTACATCGACCCATTGACCATAGGGAACAACATATGGACCCGGTAGATTGGACCCATTAATGTTTACGTCGTAGCTACCATTCATGACACCGATGCTGTAATAACCTGAAGCATCCGTAATGGCGAATAGGTCAGGACCATCATTGGCATTTGCATCTACCTCAACACCCTCAACGGGATTTCCCATCTCATCGTAAACATGCCCTTCAATTGCACTGTTTGGTGCTACATAATAAAAGTTGTAGCCACTTTCATGTCCGCTTACTTCGACCATGTGATTGGGTGGATCAGGAATGAGACCTTCGGTCATTTGAAAATGATCTGATGTGCCAATGTTCACCCATCCCGAATCGGGTAAATCCAGGTGGTATTGGCCGGCGCCATCTGTGACTACTGCGATAAAAGGTCCATCACTATTTTCATAGCCACCCCAGACCACAATCCCTGCCAGGGGTGCTCCACCGGCATCATTCATATATACAGTACCAGACACAGAAAACAGGGAAGGCTCGGTATAAAAATGGACGAGCGTCGCCGCCATATCCATTTCAGAGGATGCCACAAAAAGAAGATCGTCAGCCAGATAGTTCAAGCCATCTGCCATCTCATCGCTGTAGGTAAAACCGAAAACACCTACGGCAGGATCTTCGTCATGCATGTCATTGTCCATGAATTCATAATTTTCAAGTCCAATGTCACCTTCATCCAGAGTGCCATTATGGTTTCCATCCCAGATAACCGAGAACTCACCCTGCATGTAAGTGTCGAGGGTAATCTCAAAATATGGGTTTGAACCAATTGGCAGCGTTACTTCATATTCACCATTCACTGTCATGTCATAGCTGGTGGGCTCAATCACGCCACCATCGAAGAGGTTGCTGCCATCCGTCTGGATCATGTAGTCGAATTCAAAATATCCGCTCCATTCATCCATGGAGGTAATTTCCATGACAGCATACATGTTTGATGTGCGAGTGTAAATGACCCAAACATTGCCAACCTGCATGGGCTGGTAGCCATTTGCTTCCCAGGAGGTTTCCACCCAGCTTATAGCGGGATCATCCACAAGACCCACTTCGGTTACGCTTGCCAGGCTGCCATCTGCTGCGTAGAGGTATATTGGACTATAGTCCGTGCCGAATGAATATTCAGCTCCGAAGTTGGTACCTTCATTCCCACTTGCCCGGACGTCCATGCCCGTGGTGTCACTGCCATGAACCCCTTGGAGGTAGTTGAAATAGCGTTCCGCATCTACAGCATTGTTCATAAAGGAGCTACCGGCCACAACACTGCTGCTTCCACCACCAAAGTCGTTGGTGCCATCTGTCTGAATCTTATAGTCAAAATTGATCCAACCATCATTCCAGTCAGAATACACACCCGTTATCTCAAGAATGACATACATCCCTTCAGTTCGTGTATAAACGGCCCAGACTGAGCCAGCCTGCAGGAAAGTACCCTGGGTACCATACTGGAAATCATAAGTGGTTTCGATCCAGTTGGCGGCGGGATCATCTATCGCAGGCACGGCATCAAAATCGTCTAGAGACCCACTCTCGGCCAGATAGAGCAGCGGGCTGTAATCAGTGCCAAAGTTCGGCGAGGACTCATTGCCAATATGAGCACCTTCATTACCGATGATCATCACATCCATACCGAGGGTATCAGCGCTATTCATACCTGTGAGAAAATTAAAATAGATTGAATCAGGATAAGCCATATGCAGTCGACCACTGCCATAAAAGACATCGCGTAATGCCCTTGTTTGCGGCTGGGGTACAGACCTGTCTGTTCGTTTCAAATTCAAACGGTGGTTTGACTCCAGGTCTGGTAGTGCTTGCTCCCTGGCTTTGGTCAGAGCCTTGCTCAAACGCAGATTACGCTCCTGCTCAGGAGTAGCCTGGGTAGCCACACTGTTGGATTTAAGGTTTTTAAGCAAGACGCTTTGATTTTGCAACTGTCTAAGTTGTTTAATCTTCTCAATGTTCGGTGCTGACTGATCTGCCAGCAAAAACATGGGCATGGCCATTATCATGATAGACACAATAAGTAGCCAGTGAATTCCTTTTGACTTGATGAGACGCATTATTTGTCCTCCCTGTTTGTTAGTAACACGCAAAATTAGTTTATTGAAAGAGAATATCTGTGACCTGGCACACAACGGTTTCCGTGGGGATATCCCCCTTTGATTTAGCACAAATATAATAGAATTTATTATCTGTCAACAGGATAAATACCTGTAATGGTCACCATTAAAAAGTGCCGAGAGAGAGTATCCCGAGTCAGGGCTTCGAAACTCAAGGTTTTTTTTAATGCTTCGCTCGTTGGCGATCAGGGTAAAAGGGGTACGAAGATATAGCTGGTGACATCCCTCTCACTACGGATTTGATTCTGTACTTCTGAGACAGGATGATCCTTGAGATAGACATTAAAAAAACAAGTTGTATTGACTCGAATTAAATTGTTGAGCCAGAGTTGATTCTTGGCTGCCGTATATCCAATGAGCAGAGAAAACGGAGTAAACAGAGGCATGTCGGTGAAATCTGTATGCCGGGTACCAGGGACCAGCATTTTAAAGGTGGGTCCAGAGCTGTGCAAAAACAATTCATCCATACGAGCATAATTGTCAGGATTTCTCCAGGCTTTTTGTCCAAGATGGAAAATGGGTTTATCCAGACCCGCTGCCACTACGCTGTCTGGTACGGGTGCGTACCATCCATCCAGAATCATGGCGGCTTTCACCCGCTGATCTACAGCCATGGTATTGACGACTGCGGCGCCACCCAGTGAGTGACCCATGACGCCCACATGATTTACATCCAGGGGTAAGTCTTTTAAAAGAGAATCCGTGGGACTCTTGAAAAGCATATCCAGCATAAATCGGAGATCGCCAACAATAATTGCCAGTTGCGAGAGATCCACGTTGTTTAAAAAATCTTCGTTGAGAGAACGACGTTTAGCGGCCCGATACTCTGCAGATTCCCCATCGTCAAAAATGGTAATATTGGCTCCGTAACTGTGATCAGCAGCAACAAGTATATATCCATAGCTGACCAACTCCTCCACGAGAGAAGTATTCTGAAAGCGCATTCCGCTAAGCCCATGGGAAAAGAGGATGACGGGAAATGTCCCCAGCAAGTCTGGAGTTCCCGGTATTTCATAGGTATTGGTGTGGACATTTCGAAAGTGGTTGATAAAAGACCGGGGCAGGCGAAGTTGCCTGGCAAGGGCCGTCAGTCTTAAGCTGGGATCATCAATATAGGGTAGGGGGTCCAAGCCGGTTTGTTCCGAAACAGGGAACCACACCTGAACTACAATTTTGCGATAATCTTCTTCAGGAGTAAACGATTCATCCCTGCTGCTGTCAATCCAGGTGGCGTGGCGTGTTGCCACGGTATAGGGCCCAGTTGGTGAGGGTAGGTCGGAAAATGGTGCCAGTATGGGGAAGACCATGGTACAATTACCCAGATTTAAGACCATCAGCATGAGGACGATTGGAGTGTAGCCAATTCTGGTTTTAAGTAGCCATTTCATGCACAGAAAGTAGTCTATAGGCTCAGCTAGAAAAATATATTTCACTCTAACTCCAGCAAATCAGGCAAGTCAAGCGATCTACAAATTCAAAATCCTTCACCACGCTGGATTTCCGTTTATCTTCAGCGTGTATGCTGAATCGTATCCCAAAGAATATCCGCGCCGTTTTGGAGCGGGCCGGCCGTCTGGCCCAGGTGTCAAATCTTGAATGTTATACCGTAGGCGGTTTTGTTCGAGACCTCATTCTAAATGTTCCCAGCAAAGATGTGGATATCATGGTCATTGGAGATGGTCTTGAATTTGCCAGAAAATTGGGTAAAGAACTGGGTGTGCCGGACATTGTAGAATATGGTGAATTTGGTACGGCTCTTATTCCCTACGGTGAATTTCTCATCGAAGTCGCTTCCGCTCGTTCTGAAACCTATGCCTCGGACTCCCGCAAACCCAAGGTCGTATATACTGATTTGAAGGGTGATCTCAGTCGCCGTGACTTTACCGTGAATGCCATGGCCATCAATCTTTTGCCAGATCACTTTGGCGACTTGGTGGATGAGTACGGGGGTATTCAGGACCTCCAGGACAAAATTTTACGCACCCCCCTTGATCCTGTCAAAACCTTTGATGATGACCCCCTGCGAATGATGCGTGCCGCCAGATTTTCGGCTCAGTTGGAATTCCAACTGCTTCCTGAAGCCATGGTTGCCATGCAATCCCGGGTGGATCGAATCAGCATTGTCTCCCAGGAGCGGGTCACCGACGAAATCATTAAGACGCTGAAAGCCCGGGTGCCTTCCATTGGCTTTTATGTCATGCAGGAAGCCGGTCTTCTGCCACTGGTTTTTCCTGAAATCGCCGTGCTTGGCGGTGTGGAAGACCGGGATGGTCAAAGTCATAAAGATGTCTTTCATCACACCCTCAAAGTGGTGGATAATACAGCACTGCGTAGCGATAAAATGAATCTGCGTTTTGCCGCCCTGGTCCATGATATTGGCAAACCAGCCACCAAGAAATTTATTGAAGGAACGGGCTGGAGTTACCATGGCCATGAAGAGTTGGGTCGTAAAATGCTCAACGAAATTGGTCTGCGTATGCGTCTCTCCCGCAAACTGACCGCCTATCTCAAACGCATGACCCGACTGCATCTCCGCCCCATCGCCCTGGCTCAGGAAGCAGTCACAGACTCCGGTATCAGACGTCTTATCGTGGAAGCGGGTGAAAATCTGGAGGATCTCATGATCCTGGTCCGCGCCGATGTGACCTCCAAGGATCCCCGACGCGTCAAACGCTACTATGGCAATTTTGACCGGGTTATGAATCGAATTGAAGAAGTGGTGGCCAAGGATGCCATGCGGGCCTTCCAGTCACCCCTGCGCGGAGATGAGATCATTGAAATTCTTGGTATAGCTCCAGGACCGGTGATTGGTCGTATCAAAAAAGCCATTGAAGAGGCCATTCTGGAGGGCGAGATTCCCAATGAGTATGAAGCTGCCCGGGAATATTTTCTCAAGATCAAGGACACCTTCCTGGATTAAAAGTCGAAAGTCGAAAGTCGAAAGTTAGGGGTTAGCTGTCCAAGTTTCAACACCCAACACCACTCCTTCCAGCTTGATTATTTAGCCCTTCTGGCTAGATTCATGTAAATCTCAAATATTTGAAAATGAAAAATGGACATCTTTTCTGATGTGCTTTCATGTGAAACCACTAATTTTGGAGAGCCTGATTCCAAAGACACAAAAAGACTCAGGCTAAAATCAAATATCACGATGCAAATAATAGGAATCATTAAGTTCAATTGAATCAGATGAACCAGGCTGTTAAAAAGAGGAATAAAAATAAAATGTTAATCCCAACCCTCATCATGGGCGTGATTGCTATGAGTCTCGTGATCCTCGGGTATTACCGGGGAGATGGTGAACATATGACAGGCCTGAAGGCCGCCTCCACCATGTTTCTTCAAATTCTACCTCTATTGCTTTTCGCATTTATTATCGCCGGGATGGTTCCGCTCTTATTACCCAAGGAGATGCTGGCAAAATGGATTGGATCAGAATCTGGTTGGCGTGGAATTATGGTTGGATCATTGGCAGGGGGTTTAGCGCCTGGCGGTCCCTATGTCAGCCTTCCCATCGTGGCGGGGCTTTTAAAATCTGGAGCCAGCATCGGGACCATGGTGGCCTTTTTAACCGGTTGGTCCATCTGGGCTGTGGGACGTTTGCCCATGGAAATTGGTATTCTGGGTTGGAAATTTACCCTCATTCGTCTGGCCTCAACTTTGATTTTTCCACCGCTTGCAGGAATGATTGCCCACTATTTTTTCTCCAATGCCAAAATATAGCAACTTGGCTTTGTATAGGATAAAGCAGGTCATTTTTAAAGCGAATCAAATTTATATTCAACAGTTATGGCAAAAGGGTAAATCATTATCAAAAGCGAGCGGGTCGTCCGCTCCAAAGGACACATAAATGACATTTGATGAATTAGACAACAGGATTTCAAGCTTTATGGAACGCTGGGGTATACTGGCCGTTCGAATATCATTTGGAATTATTTTTATCTGGTTTGGCATTCTAAAACCCCTTGGTATATCCTCAGCTGAGCCGCTGGTTCTAGCTACTGTACCCTGGTTACCCGTTTTCGAAGGAGAGACCTGGGTTCACATCATTGGCTGGTGGGAGGTATTGATCGGGATAGCTTTTCTTTTTAAGCGAACCATACGCATTGCCATTGGTCTACTTGCACTCCAGATGGTCGGGACTTTTTTGCCCCTGGTCATGCTTCCTGAGATCACATTTCAGGCAGGCCATTTCCCCTATGGACCTACCATGGAAGGACAGTATATCATCAAAAATCTTATGATTATATCCGCTGCTTTAGTCGTTGGAGGGACCGTTCATCGGCAAAAACCCATTGCATGATAACAACCTTACCACCAGATTTCTATTTTCAAATTTCATTCCCTATCCAAACACTGATTTATCATGGACAATCCTTCTGCAAAAGGTAGATTTCCTGCATAACAAAATCTGGGGAGATAGACATGAAGAAGCTATGGATGGCATTGCTGATCATTGTGGTATTGGTGCTCATTGTATTCGCGTGGTTAAAATATGCATATTTAAAGGGTCCTCTGGCGGTCCAGGAGGGTGAATTAAAGCTAGCTCAGCTGTCAGCTCCCGTTACAGTTTACACGGATGAGTATGGTGTCCCACACGTTTATGCTGAAAATGAAGATGACCTCTTTTTTGCCGCAGGATATATCCAGGCTTCTGAAAGACTGTATAAAATGGATGTTATTGCCAGGGCTGTCGAAGGCCGATTGGCAGAGGCTTTTGGTCCCGACCTGGTTGATGATGATAAATATTTGAGGGTATGGGGCTTCCACCGCATTGCCAAAAATGCTATCCCGAACATGTCCGTTGAGACCCGTAACATTCTTGAAAGAGGCTTGGCTGGCATTAATGCCTACATCGATGAGCATGAGGATGACCTTCCTGTAGAATTTAAAATAGCCGGTCATAAACCCATCCACTGGACCCTGGAACATGTTATTGGCTACGCAAGACTGATGGGACACGATCTCTGCCTGGCCTGGATGCCCGAAGTCATCTTTGGTGGGGTCCTTGATAAATTAGGCGATGAGCTAGCCCGGGAACTCTACCCCGTGTATCCGGATACCAAACCCTACATCGTACCCCAGACCCCTGAAAATTTCAGTGCCGTCGCAGAATCCATGTTTCGCAGTGAAAAACGAATTCGTGAGATCACTGGAGCAACCGGTTCACATATTGGCAGCAACAGTTGGGTGCTGAGTGGTGACATGACTGAAAGTGGGGAATCCATCCTCTGTAATGATCCTCATCTGGCTTATTCCCAGCCACCGGTGTGGTTTGAAATGCATCTGGTTGGTGGTCGTTTCGATGTTGCCGGTGTCACCCTGGCTGGAGTTCCTGTGGTCATTCTTGGTCAAAATCAAGATTATGCCTGGGGCTTTACCAATGTCATGGTGGATGATACCGATTTCTATGTTGAGGTCACTGATGATGCCCATCCCAATCAATATTATTATGATGGGGAGTGGCGGGATATGATTATTCACGAAGAGATCATCCCGGTGAAAGGGGAGGAGCCTGTGGTTTTCAATGTCCGGGAAACCCTCCATGGTCCCATCATAAATGATGTCCACACCATTTTAAAGGCCAATGAATCCGCACCCGTTTCCATGTGCTGGGTGGGGAATTATCTCACCAATGAAGTGGATGCTTTCATCGGTTTGAATACGGCCAGTAACTGGGATGAATTTTCCAGTGCTGTGGAGAAATTCTGGATTCCCGGGCAAAACATGATTTATGCGGATCGGGAAGGCAATATTGGCTGGCGACCTGCTGTGGCCTTGCCTCTGCGAGCACCTGGAACCGGATTGGTTCCCCTCCCTGGTGATGATCCGCGCTGGGACTGGCAGGGATTTGTGCCCTTTGAAGAAATGCCCTACCAGTACAACCCTGAGCAGGGCTACATTGCCACTGCCAACAACAAAACGATCGGCGATGAATTCCCATATTACATCAGTGCTTATTGGGAACCACCCGCTCGAGCAAATCGTATCAATGAGATGCTACGAGTCCCGGATAAAAAGTACACCGTCAAAGATATGCAAGACATTCAGAATGATTTTCTCTCTGATCACGCCCGGGATTTGACCCCGCTTATTCTGGATTTTCTGAGTGATAGCAAATTTACCAATCCCAATGCAAAAACGGCAATGGAAGCACTGAAAGACTGGGATTATGTCATGGGTAAAAATTCACTGGCAGCTGCCGTTTTTAATACGCTCTGGGTGAAATTTGCCTACAATCTCTATGGCGATGAGATGGATCTCATTGGCCCTGAGTTTAAGGACGGATTCTTCAAACTGGCCAATATCAGTATTCGCAATGCGATTTATCTCCTGGAACATATCCCCACATCCCGGTGGTTTGATGACCGGGCAACCCCTGATATCCAGGAGACACCCACCGATATTCTTGAGCGATCATTGGAGGAAGCACTGGCACAATTGGAGGACCTCTTTGGTCAAAACACGGAAGATTGGATCTGGGCTGATATGCATACGCTGACTCACAAACATCCCCTGGCTCAGGTAAAGGTTCTGGATTGGATGCTGGATTTGAATGTCGGTCCCTTCCCTGCAGCAGGGTCAGGAACTACCGTGAATAACATGGAATATCGTATGTACAAACCCTTTGATGTCGTACTGGGTCCATC
The DNA here is from genome assembly GCA_021736185.1 of Fidelibacterota bacterium. Lineage (GTDB taxonomy): Bacteria > Fidelibacterota > UBA8477 > UBA8477 > JABMPR01 > JABMPR01. The sequence goes on from JAIPGJ010000058.1 coordinate 13,222, forward strand.
AGTGCGTCACATCTATGATTTTGCCAGTTTCGACAAGGGTGCGCTCAGCGTGCTCCCCACCGGGCAATCGGGCAACCCACGTTCACCCCATTATGCTGATCAGGCTGAAATGTATAATACAGGAGAATACCGGGTTTTCCCCATTAATGAGCTAACGATTAAAAATGCCGGGTATAAGAAATTAATAATGACACCTTGATTATGGAATTTATCCCAGGCGGGGATTTTCTCCGAGTTGGTCTCGCGGCTTGCTACGGATCGAATCCCTGCCTGGAATAAAACACATCACACCTTATTCCTCATCTTGTGATGCAAAAAATCCACAGTAATTTGACCTCATGATTATTATTCTGCTCATTGTTTTGGTTGTGGCTATTCTGCTCTACCACTTCTTTATCTGGAAACCCTTGGATACATCGGTATTATACAAGAATCACCCCTACTTACTATTTGGTCATCGAGGGTCTCCCAAGCATGAACCGGAGAATACCATCCCCTCCTTTCAACGCGCCATTGCCGATGGCTGTAATGCCATTGAGCTGGATGTTCACCGAACCCGGGATGGTCATTTAATCGTATTCCATGATGACACTCTTGAGCGGACCAGTAATGGCACTGGACGCGTGGCTGAACACACCCTGACTGAACTTCAAGCCCTCAATGCCGCCAGCCATTGGGAAGACAGAAACGAGCATATCCCTACGCTCAAAGCGGTCATACAAGCCCTGCCCGACACCACCGTCTTCAATTTTGAAATTAAGAATTTTTCCTTCTTTTCTGAGCAACGCACCGAGTTGGAGCTGGTCCGGTTTATTCGTGAAAACAAGTTGAGAGACAGGGTCATTCTCTCCTCCTTCAATCCCTTGAATATCTGGCGTGTGAAAATGTCAGACCCCAAAATATTTACGGCTCTGCTATGGTATAATCCCAGCATATTGTCACTGAGACACCCCATGGGAGTACATTTATCTCATCCTGATTTATTCCATCCCTTTGAGGAGAATGTGAACTGGGGAGTCAAATTCTGGTCCCGAGTAAAAAACATTCCCATGCATGTCTGGGTTGTCAATGAAGCGGAGAAAATGAGAGAATTTGGCAAAAACTCCATGATCAAAGGAATCATGTCCGACGATTCTCAACTCCTGGTTGCCACCATGCAGGATAAGCTGACCTGATGGAACTGCTCAAATACCTGATCGAGGTACTGCCTGCCATCATCGTTATCCTGAATCCCTTCGGCGGCGCCTTGATCTTTGTGTCTTTGACCATGGGGGACAACCGTGCCGAATTAATGAAGCAATCCAGACGGACAGCACTGACTGTGATTATCACCCTTTTTGTCTTTATGTTTTTAGGACAGTACATCTTTCAATTTTTCCACATCACCTTGAGTGCCTTTCGGATTGCTGGAGGAATTTTACTCTTTGGGATGGGTATGAGTATGATTCGAGGGCAACATCACCAGTCCAAAATTACGGAGAAGGAGCGGGCCGAAGTCGTGTCGCGCGAGGATATCTCAATCATTCCCATGGGGATACCCGTTCTCAGTGGTCCAGGGAGTATTGCCACCATCATGGTGTATCGTACCAATGCTGAACAGGGCTTTGAAATCGCCGCCTTGACCTTTTCGGTGGTGCTGGCGGGCATTCTGGTCTATTTCGTTCTCAAATACTCCCATTACCTGGTTAATAAATTTGGCAAAACAGCGCTCCGCATCATTTCTCGAATTATGGGCCTCATGGTGGTGACCATGGCGGTACAATTCATCATTTCAGGTGTTACCACAGTGCTGGCCAACTCCTTTCCTGGTTTATTGTCCTGACAGCAGTGGGAGTTTCATCGTTCAACATGTAAATATCATAGCGCTTGTTTTTGTCCTGTTTGGATTCGCGGTAACGCCTTTAAGGCTCATCGGACAAAAATTTAAATTACCCACCCTGGACACCTTTATCTCGGATACCCTGCAGATTCAGGTGGCCCAGGATTCAAGCCTGGATGTTTCATCAAGCCCTGTAACTGTCTCCGATTCTCGGGCCATGGGCAAAACCATACTGGGCATTCGTCAGACAAAGATATACAAGTATATCCCGGTGGATCAATATCTCGCCATGGATCAGTCCCTCTCAGAGCTATTCCAGGCTCAATTCCTCAGGGATTCCCTTGATCTGGCTGGCAATCTTGATATCTCCCAGCTCATTCTCTGGACAGATAATTCAGCCCTGCGGCAAAAGGGACTCTGTTTGAATGCCTATACCACGTTTCATGATACCCTGGGGCAGCCCGTGAGCGATTGGTTATGGGAGTTGCGTATCAAGCGTGAGAAGAAAGAAAAGGAAGCCCAATATCTGAGTCGAGTGGTTCAGGAATTACTCAAACAACAATCAATTGCCCTGACGAACCGTGATTTCCATACTGAATTTTACCCCTACCTCTATCGACGCCAGCTCATGACC
>JAIPGJ010000059.1 GCA_021736185.1 Fidelibacterota bacterium
GGGGTTGCTATCTTGTTTATGGGTAGCTGTGCGACTCCATATGGACCCAAAGGAGTCAGGGGTGGCTATAGTGAGAAGCAAATCGATGAGTTTAGCTACCAGGTTTTTTTTGAGGGCAATCAAAATAGTAGCAAGGAACAGGTTCGGACCAATCTCATGTATCGTTGTTGTGAGTTGACCCTCCAGCATGGCTACAGACATTTCATTATCCTGAGTGATGACAGTATTCTCCACGAGGAAGATCAGACAGGGAAAGCAGATGTGAGTGTCTCAAAGGGAATGAGCACCATGGTGAATGCCCAGGTGGATGTCAAACCAACATCTTCCAATATCGTGGGTATATTTACGATCCAAATGCTGGCCAAACCGGAGGCTCGATATGCCTCCTTCATGATTGATGCCCAGGCGTTTATGGATAAGAATGAGGGCGCGATCAAGCGAAAATAATAAGTGAAATGTGGCTGTATTCTTCCATCCTTGTCAGGGGATATTCAGATTTCAATATTTTTTTTAGATATCTATCCAGATCGGTGAGGACATATACAAACCGGGCCATCGAGATCCATCACTAGTGATTTCCAGGCGTAGATATGATTTCCCCAAAACAGTAAATTCTTGTTCGACTGCAAAATCATTCGCCAAATCAGAATCATGATATATGAGTGATTCTGCCCGGCTTTCCAGGTCTCCGGAGTAGATGGAAATATCCATCATGGAACCAAATTCCATGGAGCTTACCCCCCTTGCCGACCAAGCAAATGAGTCGCCCAGGTCTAATTGCATGATATCACCAATTCCATACGCAATGCCATTTGATCTTACTACCAGGTCTCCCATAGGTCCGGTAGAAAGCCCTGTTCGACGACGTTTCATGGCCTGAACAAAATCTGATGCCTTCAAACTATCACTTCTGATAATGGTTCTGGATTGGGCGAATATCTGATCTTCATGGGTTTCCAATGACCACATGGGGAAACGGACATGCCAGTTGCGATTGAAATTGCCATGGCCATCACTGCCACCAAACACACCCAATTTGCGACCTCTTAAAAGCGCTTCTATCCACAGCTGCCTTGAACGATGAAATGCTGAGTAGGCGGGAGTACCACACAAAATTTGCACGCCATCCAGTTCTGGGTTGTCATGATCCTTGCTCTCCCAGAATCCACGCTTGAGGAGCACGCGCTGCAACCAGGGGAATTTATAAGCGGTATGAGCGCCCACAGAGACGGTACCTGGTGATCGCTGGGTGAGGACATCATCAATAGTTAGTTGGGAGCTTAGTTGTGGCCAATCCTCTCCACTGTCGCCACTCCCAGGGAAATAAACAGGATCATTAAAATGAAGAAAATGAACCGTAGCACCTCTGTGGTTGGCGACACTGATTTCTTCACCTGGGATAATGGTGAGCGTATGTTTTTTATTTAATTCTGTAATTAATTCACGACTTTGCTTCCATTTTTCAAGCTCAGGATCATTTTTGAGATAATTATCTGTCTGGTCATCAAGATCGTAGGAGTGATCAGTGGCTGTGATGAAGTCCAGACCGAGCAATTGGGCTGCTTTTCTGGTTTGTTCGAGGGTCGCTCCAAATTCTATCTGATCATTGGTCAGTGAGGTGTGGAGATGGGTATCACCTGTCAGCCAACCATCAATTTTTGGCAAGGATTCCCTGGCTATAGTAATGCGAAGTGGTGACTTATGAGCCAGGCGATAGTTGTCAACCTCCATTTGAAACGGTTTACCGGAAATTGAATAGCTCAAACGAGGAACGATGGAAATTTCACCGAAGGGCAGGTCGCAGTCTGTAAAAGTGAATTCTAAATCCATCTGTCGGTCCTGGATATGCTGGTTCACTACCCAATTCTGACTACAGATTTGCTGGCCATTATGAAAAGCTTCTATCTCTACGGCTTCCAATTGCACCGGGTAGAGATGAGCATCCTTGACCACCAGAAATACGCATAGTTTTTGACCTGGCTCCAAGCGCCAGGGCGCATCAAAAATAAGTTCTGGTTCTTTTTTGAAATAGCGACTGAAGGGAATGCGAAATCTGAAGTGTGTTTCCGCATACAAGCCTATGAGAGGCAGCATATCCAGCAGTTTCTCGGACATGATGTTAAATGAATTTTCCATTGATCATTTATAGGAATCTTAACTGACGAAGGCAAGAGGAAAAGGGGGCTATGAAATTATGAATTATGAATTGTGAAGGATAGGAGGGGATGCATACGATGCAATATGCTAAGCCAGAAATATCAATCTGGAGCCTGTGTCATCATCCCATCTATGCCTTGTTTCAGACTGGAATTGACATTCATATGCTGGGACCTCGCGATTAAAAAGTTTGCCATGATTTAAGCCCCCGGTTAACTTCGCGCCACTTAAGAAGGAGTCCGGTAAATAATTATGGGTAGTACATCCGATATAAAAAACAACTTGGTGATGGAGTTCAACGGGTATTTGTATAAAGTCGTTGAATTTCTTCATGTTAAACCAGGCAAAGGCAATGCCTTTGTCAGGACAAAATTAAAAAGAATCCCTGGTGGTCAGGTTATTGAACAAACCTTCAGATCAGGTGAAAAAATAGATGATGTCAAACTGCTTGCCAATGAGATGACCTTCCTCTACTCAGACGATTCACACCATCATATTATGGACAATGAGACTTACGAGCAAATTGCCATTGATAATGAGTTGATGGATTCTGTGAAAGATTATCTCAAAGAAAATGATATTATTAAAGTTTTATTCAGAGATGCAGTTCCTGTTGATGTAGAAGTACCACCCCACGTGATTCTTGAAATCACTGATACAGAACCAGGTCTGAGAGGGGACACTGCCACAGGTGGATCAAAACCTGCCATTCTTGAAACCGGCTTAAAAGTAACCGTTCCACTCTTTCTAAATATGGGCGACAAAGTCAAGGTTGACACTCGCACGGGGGCTTATCTAGAACGCGTGAGGGATTAGGAGAAAATTCATTTTGAATACGAAAGATATACAACAACTCATTGATTTACTCGAAAAATCTACCCTTTCAGAGATTGAAGTTGGTAGGTGGGGTAATAAAATTCGTGTTTCACGTCAGGGTGATAGTATCGTGACTCAGAATTCCGGACTGGTTTCACCTCCACCACTATCTGAATCATTTGCCCGGACCACCACTGAAAATACAACAGAAGAAGTCTCATTCCAGGGCCAGCAGATCAAGTCTCCCATGGTAGGCACCTTTTATCGATCTCCATCGCCTGATGTGGATCCCTTTGTAAAGGTGGGAGATCATGTCAAAAAAGGTGATACCCTGTGTATCATAGAAGCCATGAAAATCATGAACGAAGTGGAGGCAGAATTATCAGGGGTAATTCTTGACATCCAGATTGAAAATGCCCAACCAGTTGAGTATGGCCAGACTCTCTTTCTTATAGAACCCTGATAGCTACCCATGTATAAAAAAATACTTATCGCTAATCGTGGTGAAATCGCCCTGCGAGTGATTCGTGCCTGTCGTGAAATGGATATCAAAAGCGTGGCTGTTTATTCAGAAGCTGATGAACTCTCCCTCCACACAAAATTCGCCGACGAAGCAGTATGCATAGGACCAGGTGCTGCTAATCTTAGCTATCTCAATACTCAGGCAATTCTCACTGCAGCTGAGGTCACCAATGCGGATGCCATTCATCCAGGATATGGTTTTCTGGCAGAGAATGCTGATTTTGCCGATATGTGCAAAAATCATAATATTGATTTTATAGGTCCTGACGGGGCCATGATTAACGCCATGGGTGATAAAGCCTCAGCTAAAGCAACCATGAAGCTAGCAGGTGTACCGGTAATACCCGGCAGTGAGGGAATTCTTAACTCGGCAAAAGAAGCTCGGGAATTGGCTGACGAAATGGGCTACCCGGTCATACTTAAGGCTACGGCCGGCGGGGGTGGACGGGGAATGCGCGTGGTCTACCGCGCTGAAGATGTTGCCAAGTTTTACGGGATGGCTCAAGCTGAATCAGGTACAGCTTTTGGAAATGATGGACTTTATCTGGAAAAATATATTGAAAATCCACGACACATTGAAGTCCAACTCCTGGGAGACTCACATGGGAATGTGTACTCATTGGGCGAACGCGAATGCTCGATTCAAAGGCGCCACCAAAAATTATTGGAAGAATCTCCCTCTGCAGTTGTTTCGGAAGCTTTACGACGCGAGATGGGTGCAGCAGCTGTAGCTGGTGCCAAGCGAGTGAATTATGTCGGTGCTGGAACCATTGAATTTTTGCTGGATAAACATGGCAAATTCTATTTTATGGAAATGAATACCCGAATTCAGGTAGAACACACTGTCACTGAAGAAGTGACTGGAATTGATATTGTTAAGGAGCAAATCTCCTGTCACAATGGGGGCCGGTTGCCGGACTTTTTAAAAACGATGAAATTGAGGGGACATTCTATTGAGTGTCGAATTAATGCTGAAGATCCAGCCCTCAATTTCAGACCTTCTCCCTTGTTTATTGAAAGTGTTCACTTCCCTGGCGGGCGGGGGATTCGTGTGGATAGTCATATTTATAGTGGCTACCAGATACCCCCGCATTACGACTCCATGTTGGCCAAATTAATCGTCCATGGACGTGATAGAAAGGAAGCCCTTGCCCGGATGCTGAGTGCCTTGAAGGAATTTATTATCGAGGGGCCCAAAACCACCATTCCATTCCATATTCAATTGTTGGAGAATGACCAGATACAAAAGGGACATTTTGATACCCATTTTCTTGAGTCCTTCAAATATGATCCGAGCCGTGAATAAGGATGGCTGTTAGCGAATCCTACTGAGCAAGGTATCTCCGTATGAATAGGAAGATCGGCGGGATTTTTGCTATTGAGAACCGCGGTTGTAGTGAAAGCATTTAGTTAAATATTTTTATCGAGGAGAGCATGATATGAACGTACCGGCAGATCTTAAATACACCAGTGACCATGAATGGATTCGTGTCGAGGGTGATTCTGCGACTATTGGCATTACAGACTATGCCCAGGGTGAGCTTGGTGATGTTGTTTTTGTTGAGCTCCCTGCTGTAGGCGAAGCATTTGCTCAGGGTGATGTTGCGGCCACCATCGAAGCAGTAAAAACAGTAGCAGATGTATTTTTGCCCCTTGGTGGAACCATTGAAGCAGTCAATGAATTACTCGATGATAACTCTGAAATAATAAATCAAGATGCCTACGGGGACGGTTGGATTCTAAAAGTTAAAATCAATGATATTTCTGAATTAGACAGTTGTATGTCTGCCAAGGAATACACTGCAAGCATTTCCTGACAGGAGCCCCATGCACCAGTATATACCCAATACGGAAGAAGAACAGCTGATGATGCTGAAAGAGGTGGGCATCTCCTCTTTTGAAGAACTTTTAGATAGCATCCCCAAAGCTTTGCGCTTTGAGGGTGAGCTTCCACTCCCATCAGCTAAATCCGAGATGGAACATAGGCAGGATGTCCTGCGAATTCTTTCCCGTGATGCGAACACCGCTTCACACGTTTCCTTTCTCGGCGCGGGGAGCTATGATCACTTCATCCCCCATGTAGTAGATGTACTCATCGGCCGATCCGAATTTTATACTGCCTATACTCCCTATCAGGCAGAAGTGTCCCAGGGTACGCTTCAGGCCATGTATGAATATCAGTCCATGATCTGTGAACTCACCGGAATGGATCTGGCTAATTCCTCCATGTATGATGGGTCCAGCGCCATGGCCGAGGCCTGCTTGTTGGCCGCTCGCCATACCCGTCGCAAAAAAATACTTATTTCAAAAAGTGTGAATCCCGTATACATCGATGTGGCCATCACATATGCCCATTATCAGGGACTGGAATTCGAATTTATCGATCTGGATGATGGTATCACCAGTCTGGATGCGCTGGCCAGCAAACTTGATACTGAGGTTGCCGGTGTTGTCATTCAAAATCCCAATTTCTACGGAGGGCTTGAAGATCTGAGAGCCATCAAACAAAGTATTGAAGACAAGCAGATTCAACTCATTGCTGTGGTTAACCCCATCAGCTTGAATCTCCTGGAAGCTCCGGGGAAACTGGGTGTGGATATTGCAGTGGGAGAGGGACAGTCTCTGGGGAATCATCTTAGCTTTGGTGGTCCGTATCTCGGCTTTATGGCTGTCAATGAGCCTCTGATTCGCAAGGTCCCCGGTCGCATTGCCGGTGAAAGCATTGATGTGCATGGGAATAGAGCTTTTGTCATGGTATTACGCACCAGGGAGCAGGATATCCGTCGTGAAAAAGCGACCTCCAATATTTGCACAAACCAGGGTCTTAATGCCCTGGCGGCCTGTTTCTACATGTCTGCACTGGGTAAAAATGGATTGAGGAAAGTGGCTGAACTCTGTACTCAAAAAGCCCATTACCTGGCCGAGGCTATCAATAAGCTTGATGGCTTTTCACTTATAACAAACCACTTTTTCAATGAATTTGTGGTTGAGGTCCCCGGAACAGCCAAGGCTCTGATATCTCATGGCATCAAAGCCGGATTTTTCCCGGGAATTGCTCTCAGCCAGTTTCCAAATGAATCAGAGAATCAAATACTTATCGCTGTCACGGAAAAACGCACAAAGACAGAGATGGACAATCTGGTCGCTTGCCTAAAAGGTTACTCGAAGTGAGTGTTTACGAAAAATTGATGGAAGTCAAGGCCTCTAAGGGAGCCGGCTACCTCGTTCTGGTTGATCCAGATCGTTGGGATATAGACGAAGTTGAACCTTTTATTAAAAAAATCAACAGTTCTGGTGCAGATGGAATCATGGTGGGCAGTTCTCTCATCCTGGGTGAGGGAGCCCAACGAAAAATGAAACGAATTCAGGAGACGGCCACCCTTCCTGTCATTCTTTTCCCGGGTAATGTCAACCAGCTCACTCCCCATGTTGATGCTGTGTTTTTCCTCTCAGTCATCAGTGGTCGCAATCCACAGTTTCTTATCGGGGATCAAGTCCAGTCTGCCCCTGTGGTAAGAGAGCTGGGTATTGAACCTATGGCTACGGCCTATATGCTTATCGAAAGTGGCCGGGTGACCACAGCAGAATTTGTCAGTGGATCGATCCCCATTCCCAGAGATAAAGATGAGATCGCCGTTGCGCATGCCCTGGCTGCTGATTATCTGGGCTTTAAATTTATCTATCTGGAAGCAGGTAGCGGTGCCCAATACTCCGTGACACCCCGTATGGTGAAAGCCGTCAGCAGTTACACAGATGTTCCAGTTATCGTAGGTGGGGGTATTTATGCTCCGGAAGCGGCTGCAGAACTGGTGAAAGCCGGTGCTTCCTTTATTGTGACTGGCAATGTTCTAGAAGACCCTGAGAAGGCCCATCTCATGGAAGCCTTCGCCCAAGCCATTCACAACTAATTTCTCCAACTATTTTATGTCCGGTACATTCAGCGTCTGGATACAAAAGTGGCAAATTTCAAGTTTCAAGTTTCTCTTTTTAACTATATTCCCACATGCCTCACACTGAACAATATCTTCAGGATTTCTTGAACTATCTGCGAATAGAACGTAATCTGGCCAAGAATACTCAGGAAGCCTATCTGGATGATCTGGCAGATTTCTGGCTATTTTTAAAATCTCAAAATATCAATACCCCTGCCAAGGTTGACCATCAAGTCCTTACCGATTATGCCCGCGTATTAAAGCGACGGAAGATGGCTGAGACCAGTGTGGCACGTCACTTCTCATCCCTGAGAGCATATTATCGGTTTTTAGTGATGGAAGGTCACCTGAGCAATGACCCCACCCAATTTCTGGATTCTCCTAAACTGCCGGCAAGTTTACCCAAGATATTGAATTTTGAAGATATCGAGCTGTTGTTAGATACCATTACTACAGAGACACCCCTGGGTTTGCGAGACAGAGCCATGTTTGAACTCATGTATGCTGCCGGAATGAGGGTCTCTGAGGTATGCAATATGACCATGGATCAAATTTTGATCGATGAAGACCTCATACTTATCCGAGGAAAGGGCAATAAAGAGCGAATTGTTCCCCTTGGGGGTGAAGCCAAGAAGTGGCTGATTGAATATATTAAGCACGGGCGCCCTGCTTTAGAAAAGGGATATTACAACGAGGGCATCCTCTTTTTAAACAATAAAGGCCAACAGCTTCAACGCAAAGGCATCTGGTTCATTCTTAAAAAGCTAGCCGAAAAAGCCGAGCTCCATAAGCCGGTCAGTCCCCATACCTTCAGGCATTCATTTGCAACCCACCTGCTGGAAGGAGGTGCTGACCTTCGAATTGTACAGGAAATGCTGGGGCATGTCGACATTTCAACGACACAGATATACACCCATCTTGATAGCACCTATCTGAAGGAAGTCCACAGTAGTTTTCATCCGCGAGCGCGTCGTAAATCCTGACCAATATCTGTAAATATCCATATTCACTACCCAAGTTCTCGTTTAATTTGAGTCTATGACCTTTAAAAATACTTTCTATACAGAGTGGGATTGTGAATCTTTGGGCGAACGACACCTTCCTGAAAATGAATATCGCAATGCTTTTGAAATTGATCGTGACCGGGTGATCCATTCCACAGCCTTCCGCCGTCTTCAGGGGAAGACCCAGGTATATGTTACCGGTCAATCTGATCAATATCGCACGCGTCTGACTCATTCCATCGAAGTTGCTCAAATTGGCCGATCCATAGTGAATTATCTGAACCGCAGTTCTGAGATGCTGACAGCGGATTATGAAATCGACTCCGCCCTGGTGGAGGCTGCCTGTCTGGCCCATGATCTTGGAAATCCCCCTATTGGTCACAAGGGAGAATCGCGGCTGAATGAACTCATGGATCCCTGGGGCGGTTTTGAGGGGAATGCACAATCACTCCGCATCTTGACTGATATCGTCCGAGGTGACCGGCGATCCTATACCAATTCAGGTATGCAGGCAACCCGGGCTTGTCTGGATGGTATTTTGAAGTATAAAATCGTGGGCAAGGAAAACACCACAGGGAGCGCCAAATTTCTCTATCCAGATCAACAGGAAATCTTGTCCTGGGTGCATGGTGATCCACATTTAGATGAATTGGCACAAGGTGGGAACCAGATACGATCCATTGAATGTGCCATCATGGATCTTTCAGATGATATTGCCTACACCACATCCGATTTATTTGATGGGGTCAAGCAGAGTTTGTTGACACCTGAGCAGGTCCAGGACTTTTGGAATAATCAGTATCCTGATGTCAGTCAAAAAATCAAGGATGAGGTGGATAAGGTGCTCACCCATCAGATTCCCATGTCCCGTTTTATCGCGGCACTGATCGGTCGCTGGATATATTCCATATCAATCGAAGCCTTACCTGATCCATTCATGGCGATTCCTCGATATAAATACCATCTGAAAATGGACCAGGACTCCCATTCTGAATTAATGGCATTGAGGGCTTTAAATTATAATTTGATCTATAATTCCGATTATGTGAAAATTCCGGAATCAAAGGGTGTGGAGATTCTTGAGGAATTATTTCTTTATTATCGAGATGTGCTTTTTAAAAAGCGAACAGCCCTTGAGCCTTTACCATTACCAACAGGGATATCAAATGATTTTGATGAAAACCAGAAAATGCGCATGATTTGTGATTTTGTTGCCGGAATGACGGATAATCACGCCATTCGCCTCCATTCCTACCTTAAAGCTTAAGCTCCTTGTAAAAGGCATCCACCTGTTCCAATAACTCCGCCAGGGACCCATCATTGTGGATGACATAATCTGCCCGGCGTATTTTCTCCTCGATGGGCATTTGAAGGGCATCGCGTCTTTCAAAATCCGTTTTAGAGATGTTGCTGCGTCTTTCAACACGCCCTTCTCTAAACATCCGCTTCGCCACAACCACCAGGACACTATCAGTAATCCTATCAGCATGGGCTTCAAACAGCAAGGGGGCATCGAGAACGAATAAAGATTTTCCCTGGGACCGAGCGATCTCAATTCGATCCAGGGTGGCTTTGCGAACTTCAGGGTGAATAATATGATTCAGGAAAAGCTGATCTTCCCTGGTTCTGAATGCTCGTTCAGCCAGAACATGGTTTTGAAGCACACCCGATTCGTCCAGGATATCTACACCAAATCGCTCAACGAGAGCCGCTAACATCTCCGGATCATTTTGGAGGAGTTCTTTGGCCAGGGAATCAGAGTGGGATACGCTGGCTCCGTGATGAGCAAGTCGATCACTGACTGTGCTTTTTCCTGAACCTATATTTCCGGTGACCCCGAGAATGAACATGTCTATTTTAAAACTGCCAGAATGCGCTGGTAAATATCCTGCATATCTCCAGTACCGTCGATATGTCTCACCACACCCTGGGGTTGATAATGATCGATGAGGGGCTTGGTTTGTCTTTTATAGACTTCAAGGCGATTTATCACAGTAGTCTCAGTATCATCTGAACGATGAATCAGAGGACTTCCATCATGATCACAGATCCCATCTACAGCAGGAGGATTGAACACTAAATTATATATATGACCACACTCAGAGCAAGTTCTTCTGGCGGTGAGTCGACGGACCAATTCCGAATCCGGGACTTCCAGTACGAGGACATGATCCAGGGACAAACCTCTGTCTTTTAAGAGTTTGTCCAGACCATCCGCCTGGGGGCAGGTGCGTGGGAAACCATCCAGGATATAGCCAGGTTTGAGTTCAGGTTTTTTAAACTCTTCTGCAACCATTCCAAGGATGACTTCATCGGGTACCAGATCGCCACCATCCATGTATTTTTGTGCTGCCTGACCCAATTCAGTATTCTGCCGACGGTGTTCGCGCAACAAATCACCCGTGGAGAGTTGTCGAATCTGAAAATCCTTTACAATGAGTTTTGCCTGAGTTCCCTTGCCTGCACCGGGAGGACCTAAAATAATGATTCGCATGGTAATGTTTTCTCCGTTTATCTAAACTCCAACAAATTGTGTGCCTGAATCGCTCGTTCTCTACAAGAAATGATTAAATCATTATTCCTGCAATGGTAGCGGTTAACCATGAAGCTAAAGCACCACCGACCATGGCTTTAAAGGCAACCTTGGACAAATCACCACGTCGTTCGGGAGCCAGTGCGCCAATCCCACCGATCTGGATACCGATTGAGGTAAAATTGGCAAACCCACACAAGGCATAGGAGCTGATGATCATAGACTTTGGATCTAATTGCCCCATGACTTCCTGCAAATGGCTATAAGCGATGAGTTCCGTGAGGACAATCTTTTCACCCATGAGTTGTCCAACCAGGGAAACATCCGCCCAGGGGACACCCATGAGGAATGCGAGGGGGGAGAATATCCAACCCAAAATTTGCTGAATGCTAAGACCTACCATACCAAGCGTGAAATTTGCAGCTGCTACCAGGGCCACAATAGCTATGAGCATGGCACCCACATTTGCCGCCAGTCGCATGCCATCAGATGTACCATTGGAAATGGATTCCATGACATTGCCCTCTGGCTTCTCCATTTCAACCATTTTATCACCAGCAGTAGGCGAATCTTCAACCTCAGGATAGATGATCTTGGCCAGAACCAAAGCCGCGGGAGCACTCATCACTGAAGCAGCCATGAGATGTCCTGCAATATTTGGGATATCCGTGAGCCATTTGGCATAGATGGCCAATACTCCACCAGCCATGGTGGCAAAACCACCCGTCATGACAGCCATGAATTCACTTTTGGTCATCGTTTTTATAAATGGGCGAATCAAGAGCGGGGCTTCAGTTTGACCTACAAAAATATTACCCGAGGCAGATAGTGTTTCAGAGCCGCTGGTTCCCATCGTTTTCTGCATAGCCCTGGCAATGTATTTCACAACCACTTGCATGATTCCGAAGTGATACAGGATGGCCATGAAAGCAGAGAAGAAAATAATGGTAGGAAGAATCTGAAACGCAAAAAAGAATCCCAAACTGTTCTCCTGGCCTGGACTGATAGCCAGAGCTCCAAAGAGGAACTCCGCCCCCTCATCTGAAAATGATAGGAGCTTATTGATAGCCCGATCCAAAAACATGAAGACTGGTTTGCCTATAGGTGTCGCCAGAATGAAGATGGCAAAGGCTATCTGGAGACCCAATCCCCAGTAGACCACCCGAAAATTGATAGCTTTGCGATTGTTTGACATAAGATAGGCGATGCCCAGAATGGCTGCGATGCCTAGAAATCCGATAAGTCTATGCATGGTTTATTCCTTTGGTTCTTCATAACAGTTTCGACATCTTGCTTCATATGCCTCGGCTTCACCCACGAGAATTTGATCCCCTGTATTGCTCAGCCGTTGGGTGAATCCTGCAGGATTACCGCAAATGACGCAGATTGCCAGATTCTTGGTGACATATTCCGCATCGATGATGAGTTCAGGCATAGGACCAAATGCCTGGGCTCGATAGTCCTTTTCCAAACCGGCTACGATGACCCGCTTTTTCTGTTTTGCCAGAATTCGGCATACTTCGACAATTTCATTATCAAAAAATTGAGCCTCATCAATACCCACTACCTGCATATGCTTGGCCAAGGGTAAAATATCTCTGGCACGTTTCACTTTTGTGGACTCTAATTGTTGCTGGCTATGCGAAACAATATGATCCTCACTAAAGCGATTATCAATATCGGGCTTGAATATGGCGACATGTTGTCGAGCAATCTGTGCCCGCCGTAGTCTTCTGATGAGTTCCTCTGTTTTGCCACTGAACATGGATCCAGTAATAACTTCAATCCAACCACTGTGATGGGGCGTTAAATGCTCCATACATCAAATCTCCTGAATGTTTTGTTTGAATCAGGCTTTTAAGCGCCTAGATCCTGTTGACCAAAAGCATGGGGTAATAACTGTGCAGCACTTGTTTCCGTACATGCTCCAGATTCGTCGACGAGAGTAATTGGGATATCCCCACATAATTCCCAGATCACCTGACGACAGGCACCACAGGGGCTGACGCCATTTTCCGTAGCAACCACGAGGCGAGTAAATTCCTTTTCGCCAGCTGCAATAGCTGAAAAAAGGGCGGTGCGTTCAGCGCACATGGTCAGACTGTAGCTGGCGTTTTCAACATTACAGCCTGGGAATATTTTCCCCTGGGAAGTTTCAACCGCTGCACCCACGTGAAAATGAGAATAATTTGCGTAGGCTCTTTTGCGAGCTTCCATGGCGGCTTGAATAAGTTTGTTTTGCATTAAAATCCCCTGTTTAGTCGATATTTGTGATATACACTGTAAATCACTACTCCCATAACAAATCCACCAATGTGTGCAATATAAGCTGTAGTATCCTGAGGTGTCAGTATTTCGAATAAAAATTGTGTGGCTATCCAGATACCGATAAACCAGGCTGCTCGAATTTTGAAAAAGAAAACAAAGAGAGTCCAGGTCAATATCTTTGCCCGGGGATAACGGATGGCATAAGCCGCCAGAATTCCTGATATGGAACCAGATGCTCCAATGAGGAGTCCGGGATTATTAGCACCAAAATAGGGATCCAGGTAGACTTCTGAAATTGCCGCCCCGACACCGCAACTGAGATAAAAGAATAAAAAGAATCGGCGTCCCAGGGATCCCTCCATGTTGTCACCAAATATGTAGAGAAACAGCATGTTAAAAAACAGGTGCGCCCAACTTCCATGGAGAAATTGATAAGTGATCAGGCTGGGAAAAGCCTGCAGAGGATTTTCCAAAAACAACGCTTTGGAAAAGATGAAATGATCAAATCGATAAAAATGCTGGAGTAGATAGACCCCAATAGTGACCAGGATCAGGCTATAGGTAGCCAGCGGTTTACGCAAGTTTGGATTTGTATCCTTAATAGGAATAAACATAATTAGGATTTCACCCAGAATTGATGCTTGAATTCTGATATGTTTCCAGACTCATCGCCGATGGAAAATTCAAATATATGCTGTCCAGATCCCAGTCTTCTCGGGACACGAAAAGAAAGTTCGTGCCTTAAAGGGTTATAGTCGGGGAAAAACAGCGATCCATCCAATGTGGCTGTGATACCTGTCCTGGAGTAAAAAATTCTCCCAGTGTTGTCGTCTATATTAAATACCAGGCGTTCACCACGCGTCACCGTTGCGTACGCTTCTTGAGCTTTAATTCTCGGGGGAGTATCATCGAGCAACGCAAAGAATGAGCCGCCCTCCAGAATGTCAATGGCTAACTGATTTGATGAATCTGGCGAGGATTGCCGCTCCCAGGTTCCCTTTTTTCCAGGTGCGAAAATGGCCGGGGGGGCATCCTGGCGAGACTTCAAAAAGGATAATCGGCCACTAAAGCTGCTACCTGGAGTATGCATCAGCTCGATGTTGATTCCCATCACGGGTTCATTATTGAAGAAAGCGTTTGTAGTATCCATTTTAATATATAGCTCTGAGTCACCAGAATTTTGTGCGGATAACTGTGCCCCGACAGGATCCAGTGTGAATTGCCGATCCTCTCCTGGCGGTATTGGCTCCATGGGGTCTAAGGGGAGAGAAGCTATAACTTGCTCATCAAATAGAAATTCAATGCTGTCGCCCAGAGCAGCATGATGCAGAGGAATCATGTCTGATTCAACCAGGGTGGGACTGGACTGCACCAATTCTCCAGAAAATTGTTTATTTTTGACATATAGAGAATAGGCCAGCGGAAAAATATATGGTTCAGTCGCTTCAATCTGCAGTACCAATCCGTCTCCCTTTCTGTTCCAGCTAAAATTCAGCTCAGGATGCTCCTGATTTTGGGGTGGGATGATCCATTTGATTTTCCCACCAGTAGCCCCTATAGCCCTCACTCCTGAGCTAATATCCTGATGGCTGTCAAATACCCAGGATGTGGAGTTTAACCGATATGAGGTCTCCGAAATTTGAAGATATCTATTATTGCCTGTATAGAATTGGATGTTTTCATAGCCACCTTCTGGGAAATGGCGCGTCATGATATAATGGTTTTCCTCAGTTCTGATGTCCCATTTACCCCATACCTGCTCGTGGAATATGAAGTTTTTGGTCACCTCATTCCCGGCTAAGTCTGACACCTTGATATGCAATTCCGATAGACCTGCTGGGGAAATGATTCCGCTTAAATCTGTGGGAGAAAATGGGGCCTCTTCCTTCACATCGCTATTATACATGGACATGAAACGCCACCCATGTTTGCCCTGCATTCCAGGATATATTTTCTCCACATCATCAGTGAGTCGCAGGGCTACCTGGTCAAATTCACGCTCAAAGACAAGTGAATCATTCACCAGAACCTGAGCATGGTAAATATTGTATTTATTATAGGTCCCGTTGGCGACATCGTGGGCATTAAAGGCAACGCTGAATGGACCAGAGACAGACACTGTTTTAATTTCCTGTTGCATATCAAAAACCATGGGGAAAAGACTTCCATTTATGCGGCTATCCTCACCAACCGGGATGAGCATGACCTCCTCAAGGATGGGTGCTTTCTGATCCAGAATCCCAGGGTAGAAAACCTGGGGATTGTGTACTTGACCCAATCTGTCCCTGATTTCAAAATGCAAATGCGGATGCTCGGTTCCTGAAGTACCGCTATACCCGATAA
>JAIPGJ010000060.1 GCA_021736185.1 Fidelibacterota bacterium
ACCAATCTGGTTGAACAGTTAGAGAATCCTGTGCTGTGGGAAGATACCGTGAAATATATGGCAAATGCCGGCATCAATGAAATCATTGAAATTGGTCCAGGAAAAGTACTCCAGGGCCTGGTAAGACGGATCAACCAGGATATGGTTACCGGTGGAATCGCTACTCAAGAACAATTGGAGGGAATAGCATGATGAATTATCAGGGGAAGGTTGCACTTGTCACTGGATCAACCAGAGGAATTGGTCATCAGATTGCCCTGGTTTTAGCTGAACTCGGTGCCAAAGTTGTCATCAGCAGCCGCCATGCTGATGATTGCCTGAAGGTCCAGCAAGAATTTGAAGCACTGGGGTATACCTGTCTGGGTGTTGCCGCCGATGTCTCATCTATGGATGATTGCAAAGCATTGAGTCAAGCTGCTCTGGATGCTTTTGGCCAGGTGGATATCCTGGTAAACAATGCTGGAATCACCAGAGACAATCTCATGATGCGTATGAAAGAAGATCAATGGGATGATATCATGAATATTAATCTTAAAAGTGTCTTCAATATGTCTCAGGCTTTGTTAAGAAATTTTTTGAAATTGCGAGGGGGTCGCATTATTAATATTACTTCCGTTGTGGGACAAATGGGAAATGCTGGACAATCCAATTATGCAGCTTCGAAGGCTGGTATTATTGGGTTTACCAAGTCTCTGGCAAGGGAGGTTGGTTCAAGAGGAATCACTGTGAATGCCGTTTCACCTGGTTATATTGCCACCGATATGACAGACGTAATCACAGATGAAGCCAAAGAAAAACTGTTTGCACAGATCCCTTTGGGTCGCATCGGAGAACCACAGGATGTTGCCAATCTGGTAGCGTTTCTGGGGTCCGAGCAAGCTGGATATATCACAGGTCAGGTCTTCAATGTTGATGGCGGCCTGGTCATGCAAGGATAGAATAGAACGTTAGGAGGAAAGAATAACATGTCAACTTTCGAAAAAGTACGTGATGTCATCGTAGAAAAATTAGGTGTTGATGCAGCCAAAATCACTGAGGATGCCTCATTTATTGACGATCTGGGTGCCGATTCACTAGATACTGTTGAACTTATCATGCAGTTCGAAGAAGTCTTCGATATTGAGATTCCCGATGAAGATGCTGAAACCATCACAACTGTTGGGAAGGCCGTTAAGTACGTTGATAGTAAGCTTGGATAAGCTTTAGTCAAAATATTCTGCAATAAAACTGGGTTCACTGATGGGTCTGGAGTTGAATCCTGACTTTCCAGTGAATCCAGTTTTTTTATAAGGGAGTACCATGAAAAAGCGTGTTGTTATTACCGGGATGGGGGTCGTTACACCGCTGGGCAACGAGGTAGATAAATTCTGGGACAATCTGGTCGCCGGTGCGAATGGCGTAAGTACACAGGATTGGTTGGTTGAAACAGGCTATAATGCTACCGTGGCCGCATCGGTGAAGGATGATCTTCAAATCGATGATGTTGTTGATTTTAAAGAAGCACGTCGCATGGATCCCTTCACGCGTTATGCAGTTCACTCTGCCAAAGCAGCCATTAAACAAAGCGGCCTGGATATGGCCAATGAAGATCCCTCTCGGATGGGTGTTATCATTGGAAGTGGGGTGGGTGGACTTTATACTTTTGAGGAACAGCACGAGATGTTGATCAAAAAAGGTCATCGTCGGGTCAGTCCCTTTTTTATTCCCATGATGATTCCAGATATTGCAGCAGGATATGTTTCCATTATCTGGGGACTTAAAGGTCCCAACTTCTCAGTAAACTCTGCCTGTGCTACTGCCGCCCATGCCATTGGTCTTGGCTTGCGTGCTATTCGCTACGGCGATGCCGACGTCATGATTTGTGGGGCCGCAGATGCGGCACTGACTTCCATGGGATTTGCTGGTTTTGCCAATATGAAAGCACTCTCCTTTAATCCGGACCCAGACTCTGCCAGTCGGCCTTTTGACAAGGCTCGAGACGGCTTCGTTATGGGTGAAGGAGCTGGTGTGTTCGTGCTGGAGAGTTTCGAACATGCTCAGGCTCGCGGTGCCACTATTCTGGCTGAACTTTCCGGTTTTGGGATGACCGCTGACGCCTATCATATCACCACTCCTGCCACAGGTGGCGAAGGTGCCAATCGCGCCATGAAAATGGCTTTGGCTGATGGAGATTTATTGCCCACAGATATTGATTACATCAATGCCCATGGGACTTCCACGCCAGCCAATGATAAAAATGAATCCATCGCCATTAAAAATGTTTTTGGTGAGCACGCCTACAAGCTTGCCGTGAGCTCAACAAAATCCATGACGGGGCACCTTCTGGGTGCGTCAGGTGGTATTGAACTGGCCGCGCTGGTAAAAACAGTCATGACCAACACCATTGCCCCGACCATCCATCATGAGAACCCTTGTGAAGAATGTGATTTGAATTATACACCTGGTGTATCCGTTCAGCGTGAAGTCAAAGCGGGAATCAGTAATTCCTTTGGCTTTGGTGGTCATAATGCCGTGCTGGCGGTTAAGGAATATAGGACCTAATATCAATCTTATGAAGATTTTGGGGAAATTCTTCAGAAAAAAAGAGGTCAAGTCGGCGGTCTCCGATCACCTGGCTAAAAATCTTTCCGCCATACAAAAATCCCTGGGATATGCCTTCTCCCAACCACATTTGCTGGAGCGGGCGCTCACGCATAGCTCTTTTGCCAGTCAGAACAATATGCAATACTCGTACGAACGACTTGAGTTTCTTGGAGATGCTGTTCTACAGCTGGTCGTGTCAGATTATCTTTTCAAAAACCACCTGCACCTCAATGAGGGGACTCTAACCAAATATCGAACTATATTGGTCAACGGCAATTATCTCTCGGAATGTGCAACCCGTCTAGATCTTGGCAGATGGATTCTCCTCAGCGAATCAAGCCGCCGGAGTGGACAGAGTGACAATGACTCCATTATGGCTGATGTCATCGAATCGTTGATTGCAGCCATTTATATGGATGGTGGATATGACCCCGCAGCCCGTTGGGTTAAAAAACATGTCATTGATGGTAAACCAGACTATTCAGCTGAATTACAGTCCTTCAATTACAAGGGTCAGCTTGCCGAAAAATGTCAACGCCTGAAAATGGGAAATCCGGCTTTCGAAGTAACCAAAACCACCGGTCCTGACCATGATCCCATATATATGATCCAGGTTTCAATAGATGGTTCTGTGGTCGGCTTTGGCGAAGGGCGCAATAAAAAGGAAGCCAGTCAAGAGGCTTCTGAGGACACACTTAAAAATTGGGACGTATTTTTTCCCGATAAGCACTAGGCTGGGCTCGTTCCTCCGCAGCTATCCCTCACGACCCTATATTACTCCTGAATCGTATGTAGTGGACGGGCTTAGCATTCCCTGCTGAAACAAGCCAAATCCAGTATCTCATCCTTGTAGCCCATTAAATTGGAACTATATTTCTTTACCCGTTTTATTTATCGGACATTTGATCATTTCTCAGGAAATATTTTTACTATCGCCAAAGAAGGAATTTTCAGGAAAGAGCTTATGAACTTCATTTTGCGTTTATCCATTGTAACGCTTTGCTTTTCGGGATTTGCTTCGGGTAATGGTCACCCTGCCTATCAATTCGAGACCATTGATATCAATCAAGGGCTTTCCCAAAATAGTGTGATGACCATAGCCAAGGATAAGAATGGCTTTATGTGGTTTGGCACCGAGGATGGTTTAAATCGTTTTGATGGGATTACTTTCAAACAATTCCGACATATCCCTCTGGATTCGACCACTTTGAACTCCAATTCCATTTATTCCAGCCTCGTGGATCAGCAGGGAAATTTGTGGATTGGTACCTATGTATCAGGGTTGAACAAGTACATTGATGCCACAGAATCATTTGTCCATTATCCACATGACCCCCTGGATAGCCTCACATTAGGCAAAGGCACTATCATGGGTCTCCATGAAGATCACCAGGGTTATCTGTGGATTGGTACCTCTGGCAGTGGACTTTTTCGTTTGAATCCAAATACAGGGGTTTCAAGCCCCGGATCAGACCTTTTCACCCACGGTGACACCCTGGCAGGTCCAGTGGTTTACTCCCTCTTCGAAGATCATGCTCACCGGCTTTGGATCTCCACACTGAACGGCTTGAGTGTCCTGGATTTAAATACCTATGAACTGAAGACCTACCGCTACGACAAAAACGATCCATCATCACTGTTTGATAATAATGTAAACTTTGTATATGAGACTTATGATGGTGAGAACTATCAGATATGGGTAGGGACAAACTGGGGCGGATTAGATCAATTTAATCCCGAGACCAATGGCTTCATCCACTATGGATATGGATCTGATTTTAACCCTGATTACCCGGAAACCAGTGTCAACAAAATAATTCAAGTTGATTCTTTACTATGGGTAGGGACAGATTCAAAAGGAATATTGGTTCTCGATCTAAACGGCAAACTCCTGAAAAGCATAGCGAAAAAAGTATATGATGAAACCGCCCTGAAAGATAACCTTATCCAATCATTTTATGACGATGGGGATATCGTCTGGGTCGGCACATCAGGGGGTGGCGTAGCAAAATATAATCGAACCCGTAAAAAATTTTATAGCTTGACCTATGATCCCTTAAATCCCAAAGGCTTGCACGACAATCGTATACTCAGAATAGTCAAAGATAGTCAAGCTAATCTCTGGATAGCTACGTGGTCAGAAGGTCTCTCCTATTATAATCCCACCAGCGGAGAGTTTAAGGAATACAGGCATGATCCTGATAATCCAGAAAGTCTTAGCGATGATGGGATTCAGGATATTCTTGTGGATCAGAATGACAATCTATGGGTGGTATCCGCCAGCACCACCCTTGATCTGTTGAGGAAGGGTTCAGATTCATTTGAGCATATCAGTCCGGACCCCAGCAATCCAAAGGCACTTGGAAGTGAATATTTATTATGTCTCGCTGAGAATTCAGAAGGTTACATCTGGATGGGGAGCTGGGAAGCGGGTCTTTTACGACTGAATCCAATAACCATGGAATTTGAAACCTTTCGAACACCAACAACCAAAGATATCAGTCTGGGGTCACTTTCATTCTACGTCATTTTTGAAGATTCACAGGGTATCTTATGGATTGGAGCAGAAAATGAGGGCTTGATTCGATTTGACCCGAAATCGCAGTCCCTCAAACAGTATAAGGCATCCCCAGGCGACCCCTACACCCTGCCCAATAATGATGTGATGTGTTTTCTCGAGGACAGCGAAGGCTTTATTTGGCTGGGCACCTATGGAGGCGGACTTACCCGATTTAACCCTGCCAAGAATACCTTCGTCAACTTCTCTACTGATGATGGTTTACCCAGCAGCGCCGTCTACGCCATTTTCCAGGACCAGCATGGTGCCTTGTGGATAAGTACTAATAATGGATTGGCTCAATACCATCCCAAGAAAAAAATACTCAGAACATACGACACGTCAGATGGTGTCTTGAGCAGAGAGTTTAACCCGGCAGGCTGCCAACTTGATAATGGCTGGATTTATTTTGGCGGAGTAAAAGGCATCACCTACTTCCATCCAGATCAAATCAAGGAAAATGGTCACATCCCTCCTGTTATATTTACTGATCTGACTATTATGAATGTTCCCATCGGGATTAACCAAAAATTTAAAGATCGTATCATACTGAATAGGGCTCTCACAACCTCACCCGTATTGGAATTGGATCCTGATGATTTGGTTTTCAGCCTAAGTTTTGCCAGCCTGGACTATCATCACCCCCAGAGTAATAGCTACGCTTATTTCCTGGAAGGCTTCGATAATAAATGGCGCCAACTTGGGTACCAAAGGAGTGTCACCTTTACAAACATTCCACCTGGAAAATACACGCTCAAGGTTAAGGGGAGCAATAACGATCAAGTCTGGAATAATGAGGGTGCTGCGCTGGATGTGATTATGCATCCGGAATTTTATGAGACTTGGTGGTTCATCTCAAGCAGTCTCGTTTTACTGCTATTGATAGGAATCGTGTCCTTTCGAATTCGAACCAACTTTCTTGTCAAATACGGTAAGGAACTTGAGAAGCACAATATTCAGCTCAACGCCCAGATTGAATCCAGGCGCAAGGCCCATGTGAAAGCCAGTGAAAGAGCGAATTACTTTCGCGCTGTCATATCCCAATCTCCCATTCCCATGGCCATCCATAATTCTGAGGGAAATATTACTCAGCTCAATTCGGGCTGGGTGGAACTTTGGGGTGCAGAAAGTCCTGAAGAGATTATCCGGGATTATCATGTGGAAGAAGACGAACTTGCCAAACAACTATCTCTGGGGAAGAGTTTTAGAAAGGCGGTTGAAGGCAGCATCATAGAAATCCCGGAGGTTAGCTTTACGGCTCATGATGGGAGCACCAAAGTGGTTCAAATGCTCCTTTATCCTCTTAAAAATATTGTCGGCATGACGAATCAGGTCATGGTATCCCTGGAAGATGTAACTGAGATTGTACGTCAGCGCAGACTCCTGGAAAAATCAATTACCGAGAAGGACCTTCTGCTGAAAGAAGTGCATCATCGCGTGAAAAATAATCTACAACTCGTCGCCAGCCTGCTGGGTCTGCAAAAAGCAGGAACTGAAGATAACAAAACACTCCAAACCCTGGATGACATAAAAAATAGAGTCAACTCCATGGCCCTGGTCCATGATGCCCTCTATCGATCACCTGAATTTGATAATGTGGATATCTCGACCTATATCCAGGAGCTGACCGACACCCTGCATGCAGCGTTTGGCCGAGAGGCGGGTCCAATTGAGATTAAGACCAGAATACCCGAAATTAATTTGCCTGTGGACATCGCCGTGCCCTGTGGATTGATGATCAATGAGATGGTGACCAACTCACTGAAATACGCCTTCCCGAACCCCGATCAGCAGGACAAGCATATCATCATTCAATTCACCGAGTATGAAGATGATTGTTTACGCCTGGAGGTTATTGATAATGGTATTGGCCTGCAAAAACCAGTGGTCTGGGATTCGATCCACTCGCTGGGCTTGTATCTGGTGAAAATATTGTCTGAGCAACAGCTCATGGGGTCAGTGAGATTAAAAGACACTCCAGGAACTCACTTTGTGATTGAATTCCCCATTCATCCCAACTTTGATGATTAGGGTGGTTGGATTACTGGGGTTTGAAGGACCAGGCAACGGGTCGATGATCTGACACGATCGAGCTATAATCACCAAAAACATCATCCAAGACAATCGTTGATATTGAGGAATTTCTTTCCTCATCAAAAAGAGAACGACTGATTAATATGTTGTCAATAAAACTGCCGTAGCTGGGGTAGGAAAAATCTTTTGCCGCCCGCGTTGAGGCCAGACTATCGGTGACAAAGCGAAAATGGTCGCCATCATTTAAAAAGGCCTCAAAGCTGTATTGACCGGAATTGTCTGGATCATGGATATCATCGTTCCAATCACCTGAAACCACAAAATTGCTGTCCCCCCAGGCTATTTTATTGTTCAGATATTCATTGAGCATGATGGAAGCCTGGTGCCGGCGTTCAATACCGTCATTACAGCATTTCATGTGAACATCCACAATATTAAGATTGTGCTCCACGCCCTCATACTCATACAGAAAACTCACCAGGAGAGGAGGTCGACTGGCAAAGTTGTAATCATCATGGGCAAACAGATTTTCTGTAAAGATGGGTAAAAATGAATCCTGTTTGTAAATAATGGCGAGGTGCATAAACGATGTCTCATCAGAAATGACCACAGAATAGCGGTCGAGTTGATCAACAATATCCTGCAGGGCACCTTTATCCTGAATTTCCTGTAAACAGTAAAAATCTGCATCCAATGAGTCCAGAATCAGGGTTACTCTTTCAGTAGTACGTGTACCTAGTTGGGGGAAATTCTCAATATTCCAGGTCACGATGCTGATACTGGCATCGTCATCAACAGAGGGTATCTGGGGACCCGTCGGCAGCTCTGAATCCACGGGTTCTGCACATGAAACCAACAACAGGAGCAACATTGAAAGTGCTACGCCGAGACGACTAACAAGGTTTAGCCGTACCGAAATATTCAAACTCGGTGAAAAATCATTAATTTGAAGCAACTTGAGCCCAGTCCGAAACCGCAATTACTCGTACACCAGTTTCAAATTTCCAGTTTCTACTTTGCCATATTGAGCTGCATGAGCACGGGGCGATGATCAGAGATAATCAGCTCATAATTTTCCCAGCTACCCAGCCAATCTGCTACAGGCAGGGTCTGGATGGTACTCTGGTTCTCAAATTCATCAAAAAAGCCCCTGGCAATTAGGATATGGTCCAGAAAACTGGGCCAGGTGGGATAGGAAGCTTGGGCCACATCACCGGCAATCCGGTCTGTGGCAAACCTGAAATGTTCCGGATCATCCAGAAAAGCCGTAAAACTTTGGATCACTCCAACATCATCCAGCTGATCGTTCCAGTCACCTAGAACAATAATATTTTCCTCGCCAAATTCCATACCAAGACTCAGATATTCGTGGAGTTCCTCCATGGATTTTTTGCGTCGTTCCAATCCATTGCCACAACATTTCAGATGCAAATTGATGATCGATACAGGTTCTTTCTGTCCATTGACTTCCCATACGAAATCAAGTCGTAGCGGGGGTCGGCCAGCAAAGTTGTAATCCGCATGGGAGAAGGGTTCCTCCCGACCTACAAAAGCGAGTACAGCTCTTTTATAGAGAATGGCCTGATCAAAAAAGCTGGATTGCCGGGTCACCTGGAAATCGTATTCCGGTAAGAGTGCCATCATGGCGGCAAACTGCTCCAGACTACCAATTTCCTGTACCGCATAGACATCTGCATTCACTTTTTGCATGATTTCAGCCACGGCAGTAATGGTACTATCCTTCGCTTTTGGGAACCATTCCATGTTCCAGGTCATTACTTCTAAATAATTGTCCCGGCCAAAATTCGGAACATCAAATTTCCAGCGATTGAGCGGCACGGACGGGGTCGTCTGCTGACTTTTCCGGGCCTGACTAAAGTCGCGCTTCCCAGGATGACTTCTGGTAGCTTCAAGATCAGTCAGATATTTTGCCATGTTACGATCAGGCTGGATATCATCTGTGCTCAACGTCAACAGCACACCTCTTGAGAAGGGCTCTTGATATCCTGCCAGGGTGCCTGTCGAGCGATGGATATACAGGATAATATGTCCAATATTACTGGCCCCACCATATCCCTGTATGATGAGGGTATGGGTCTGAGGATCTTCCCAGGGTGTATTATAGCCTGCGTTGGTTCCACCGGACACAATCAGATCGATACCAGGAACCAGGTGGCCCAATTCTAGATTGCTAATGAGTCTGTCGCCAAAATCGCTTTCATCCTCATAGGTATCAACAAATTCAGCAAATTCATCTTCTCGTTGATAGGGTACACCCAGGTTGGACAGACCAATGATACAGTTAGCGCCCTGCTCCTTGAGCAACTTGACCTGCGCTTTGGCTGTACTGATCTCACGACCGAAAGCAACCCCCTCCGTTTGCTCGGGCAGCAGCTTGTTGGGTGTATTTGCCGGGCTTAATCCAAAGATACCCAGTTTTACGCCCTGATAGTTTTTGATGAGATGATCCTGAGGTGAATATTCCGCACTGGATAGGTTGGAGCCCAGCAAAGGAAATTGAGATTGCTGATCCAGCCTGGCAATATTCGGCATCCCAAACATGAATTCCTGCATCCCGATGACGGAGGCATCGTATTTCATGTCGTTCATCCAGTCAATCATGGCACGACCTGAATCGGCCATGCCCAGAGGGGTTCCCTGAAAAATGTTTCCGCCATCCAGCAACAGGACTTCTGCGCCTTCAGCAGCCGCTTCCTTCCTGATTTCCTGAACATAGGTGTACATGGAGGCGCCACCTCCCAGATCAGGTGGAAATTCGGGATTCATAAACCAGGCTTGCGAGGGGGCAATTCCACCATGCAAATCATTGGTGAACAACAAATGGATTTTCAGATACTCTGGAGCATCAAATTTTTGATTATATGTCTGGGCATCTACAAACTCTGGTTGAATAAAAACCAGAGTGACTACCAGGAGGAGGAAGCCCATTATGCCAACCCGTTTCACAGGCTATAGCTCACTGAGATAGAGTAATTGGTTTTCGATTCCCGGACATTTTCATACGAATTGGCCGACATGCCAACGGGGACAAATATGTCAAAATATCGGTAACCAACGGAGAGAAGTTGCACGGCTACATCAAATTGAAGGGGGCCACTTTTCCAGCCGGATCCGCCACTGAGGATGGCCTGTGAGAGCTCACTATCAAGAGGAGATTCGGCCCAGGAAAATCCGGCTCTAAAGGGTACATTTTCGTTGATCCAATGTTCAATGCCACCACTCAGAGTGAACGTTTCCTGCATGGGATATTCAAAGGGCACAGATGCATCAAGCAGTGAGTCGCCATAGCTGACTGCGTATTGAGTCCAGTCCTGATAAGCCAGAGAGATATAAACAGAAGTTGGCAGGGAGTTGGCAGGCTTCATTCTCAGTCCCACCTCAAGACGGGCAGGAATATCGATAGTCAAATCAAGGGAATCTGAGGTCCATTCAATCAGAGGCAAGCCCTCGGTCGCGTCGTAAAATGGCAAAGCGCCCTGCCGCGTGGATTTCATCACATAACTTGTCTGGTAGCTTGCACTTACTCGCCAATGCATTCCAAGATCTAGGATCGCACCCAATTGACCTACTATAGGTAAATTGTCTAAATCCCATTCCTCACTCATTAGCATGCTCGTTCCACTTGCCAATGCGGATGTGTCTGCATCGTCTATGACTGAGACACCCATTTGATTTTGTAAACCGACTCCATGTAAAAAGCGCAATGCAGCCCCAAAAGACAAATTATCTTGATTAAAACCATAGCTGAATCCTGTTGCTTGAATTACACCACTTTGTTCAATATGGTGATATCCTATCAATGGATCTCTATTGATGTTTGGAGCATATAAACTCCCGCGAATTTCCTCTTTAAAAAAGAACGCAGGTGTGATAAATGGAGTTGACGCAATAGATAATGCAAAGCTTCCATCTCCCCATGTAGCGCCGCCAGAGAAGGCGTTTTGAAGCCCCTGGGACACGACATAGACATTATTGGTCACCACATCACCAAACTGATCGATGGCCGGGAAGGATCGATTCTCCATGGTGGCAATAGCAGCAAACGATCCGCTCAATTTGAGACCGACAAAACCCGACTGATTGGCCGGATTCGAAAAAGTATTCATAGCCGTGCTATAATCAGAGCTGTTCGCTCCAGACAAAGCCACATCCCGACTATGGGACAATCCCAATTGATTCATCAACAGGGGATTAAAATAACTCTGCGCATGCAGCGTGGTGCTCAAGATAAGCAGCAGCACAAAAGGAATAATTCGGGGTGATCTCATAGGTTCCATGGAGGTCTTCTTTTGATTCAATTTATAAATATTTGTCATTTTTATCATCCTGCCACTTAAAACGCATAGTCAAGTTGGATTCTGAAATCTGTGGCCTCGCTAAAATAATTCAAACCGGACTGAGGCGATCTGGTTGTTGCAGTTGGTGCGCCAAAAGCATAGTTGGAAATGGCCGCCCCTTCATCCCAGGTGAGTTTTGCTCTCACTGCCCAATGGTTGCCCAAACGGGAGAAAGCCGTTACATACCAGCGAATGGCTCCATTGGGTGAGTCAAACACCTGGAAATCGGTATCTTCAAAGCTCCAGAAAAAGCCTTTATAATAGGTAACATGGCCGATGAGCTTAAAACTTTCTGTGAAATTATGAGTCACAGTGAAGCCCAGGGCATCCCCGGGACTTGAGGCTTGTCCCACGGCAGAATTATTATTCGCCCCTGTTGCCAGATCTATGGTCAAGCGTCGCCGCGGGTCGAACTGGGTATAGGAATTGGCATAAGTCACTTCTAACTGATCAAAACCGGAGAGTCTCATCCTGGCTGTCAAAATGGTTTCCCGGTTTTCATAGCCAGTCGGGGCAAAAATATTGAATCTCCCCCGGGCTTGCCATTTTTGTCTCAAGCGGAAGCGATAATTGAAGGTGGGGCGATATTCCAGGGTCGTCACGGTGCGAAAATATCTTGAAGCATCTGCCACCCGGGTCCAGGTATCAAAATTGGTGGTCAACAGCCAGGCACGATGCATCTGGTAGCGGCTACTTACATAGACGCCACGTTCTGCCTGGGGTTGAGCAGCTCCATTATACAGAAACGCAAAGTAGGGATTCTTTAAATAGTAGTAATCTTCCAGAATGCTGCTTTTATAGCGCTGATAATTTGAAAAGCTGCGTTGATAGGGATTATCAAATCCCAGATCATAGTCTCGATAAAGAACCATGAAATTGAAATTATCGAATTGGAGAAAGGCATTGGCTACCAGTGCCTGAGGATCATTTTTAACCGATAATATCTCGCTGTCTTCGTCCAGAACCCCCCATTCCAGCTGCAAAGCCAGATTACTGATGGTGGTGCTGAACTCAAGCCCCTGAACCCGCCGATTGGAACGGGCGGCATCCCATAATGATGAAGCTGCAGAAGAGGCATGCATGGCAGCCAGCTCTGTATCGGCACCATTACCTGAGGAATTCAGAAATAATCCTGTGTTGGCAGGGAGAATCAACGTCAATAAGGGATCAGGGCGTAATTCCTTGTCATAGAGACTTTCATAGCTGGAAAATCCAACAAAAGTGCCTGGGCTAAACTCATAGCGGATATTGCCACCATAGGTCACTTCATTAACGGCATTAAGCATATCCAGGGTGTCCTGGACAAAATAGCCGAAGTCGTCCCGGGGATACATGGTGATCAGGGCGGTAAAAGAGTCCCCATCAGCATTGAGTATGGCATCTCGGTCATTTTTGGATGCGAAGGCCATGAGTTTAATATGATTTAAAATGGAGCCCTGAATGCCAACACCCCTGAGTGCATACTCCTGGGTCCTGGATAAATCAGAATAGATGCCATTGACGCGCTTATTCCATCCATAGCCGGAATAACGCGGGGACCTGAAATCTGTGGACTGCATGACCAGCCCTTGACCAAAGGTGGCGGAGAAGTTTCCAAGGACCAGTCGATCAAGATGGAGTGGACCCAGATTGTAATCAGACACGGTAAACGCCATTTTTACTTCAGGGATATTACCATCATTGAAATAACGATTCGCTTCTCCCAATTGACGATTATAGGACAGACCGGCCTTCCAGTGTCTGCTATTGCTGAATGATAGCTTATGTATAATATCGGGTGGGCTTTTCCTGACGATAAGTTGGGCCGACTCTTCCTCGGCTGAGTTGGTTGATGGGATGGTTTTCATGACCATATTGTACCAGACATGCCATTGGCCACCTTCAGGCTCACTGTAGGTGACGAATTCCCGCAGATTGCGATAACCGTAATAGGATAATCCAATCGCATTTCGCAACCACCTCGCTGAACCAATAGAGCCCGATTCCTCACGAAGTTTGAGCACGGCAACCGCATCAATGGGACTCACATTCTGAAATGAAACGAGATCATCGTAAGTGGCTGTATTCACGTCTATGGGCTCTGCCAGACGTTCCAGCCAGAGTTCCATCAGGCCTTCACTGGCACCTTCAGTGGAGGTCCAATCCTCTACTTTCCGGTACTGATCCTCCAGGCGGGTATTGGTTGAGGCATTCTCATCTGGTTTGAGAGTGAGACGGGTTTTAAGGACTTCAATATCGCTATGTTGCAGTTCAGGGACATTCACCAGTTCATAGATACTCTCCAGGGGACCGTGATATTGAACGTACTCATAAACGGCTTGGGCCTGAGACACAGTGAGAGGTAAATCCTGAATATCGGCAAGTGAAGCATTGTTGATATCCACCTGGCCAGCCAGGGCATTCGTTAGCATAAAGACACTTAAGAGTGCGATGACCCTTATGCCCTTGAATATCGCTGTTGTTTTTCTGATCATCTGAAAACCTTAGAAAGTATCTACAAAGTCGTAGGCCAGTGATATTTGATGGGTCGCCGGGAGAATGGGGTGGGTCAGCAGGGCGTAATCAAGCGTGATGCCCTTGGCTTGAAAGCTGAAGCCTGTCCCAAAACGGTTGGGCTGTGATTGTATGCCTGCCCGCAGGGTGAAAAAGGGATTCAGACCAAACTCCAGTCCAGCGTGTAATTCTGTGGCAAAACCAGGACTGCTCACCAACATGAAGCTGGTGATGACCTGCTGAGTTGGCGCATAAGAAAAGCCAGCCTGAACATCTCGAGGCAGATTGAAAGCCGCACTCCCTGATCCAATCATGGGACGGTTAATATTATGGGCAACCACTCCCACCCAGTGCCTTTTGGACAGGGTTGCCTGGAACCCCAGATCAACTGCAAAGGCCGATGCACTGCCCAGGTCCATGCCATCGGAGCCATCGCCACTGACACCGGCAGATTGGCCATAATCGACGGCTAGGTATTTCAGGGTGTAGCCCATATTCAAACTTGAAATTCGATCTTCACGGAGATTAAAGGCATGGGATAACCCCAGAGCAGATTCACCGCTAAGCGTTCTATCCCCATAGGACACGCTCATGGATTCAAAACTGACTCCCAGCTTTCCCAGACCTTTGGGCAAGTCCACGGCAGTCGCCAGCATATTGTGTGGCAGGTAGGACTGGTTGTAGACGCGTTGAGTACTGGCAAGTACCGTTCCATTTTTAATATTGCTTATGGTTGCAGGATTCAAAAGCAGACCGCTGCCATCCAATGAATAGGCAATATTACTTCCCATGAGGGCACCCATTGCCGCAGATTTATAAGGCACATCAGTTGTTACCTGGCCAAAAGACAGGCTGATTAACAGACTGATACTCATGAGTCGAAGCATATTGATATTTCTCATCTTATCTACTCCCAATGACTATGGGAGCCATATCTGTTAATATCTCACCCGTGGCGCGATTGACTGTTTCCAAATGCATGATATAGGTCCCTGGAGGAACGACCTGATATATTTCATTGCGTCCGTTCCAGGTCCTGGTCACTTCCAGAGACAGGCTCCGATAATCTTCCATGAGTGTGGTCACAAGATGACCAGACATATCAAAGATTCTCAGGGTTACCCGTGAGTTGGCTGGGAATGAATATGTATATTGAATTTTTTCAGCCAATTGGGGTACAAAGGGATAAGGCGCAACCGTCAGACTGGTTCCACCGTCACTGTCATCACCTTCTTGATAAGGTTGGACATCACTGGCATAAGCGGCCAGCAGCTGTCCGTCACTGTTGTATAGACTGGCCACACCGAATACCTGAACCAGATT
>JAIPGJ010000061.1 GCA_021736185.1 Fidelibacterota bacterium
CAAAATCATGCGTCGCATTCTGCGCAAGATCGCCGAGAATGAAGTGGATAGTCTGGGTGATATTTCCACACTGGCCGACCCATCGGTTGTGGATAGTCTGGTCGCTGATAGACAATAAGACGAATCTGAAAACAAAAAAAAGGGCTCAGAAATGAGCCCTTTTTTTTGTTTGACCTTAAGTGAGAATTCGCATGAGAACAAATTCACACGGTTTATTTGACTATGACGGCAATCTCCTTGGGAAGAGCTTCCTTGGTCTTAGGAATGCTCAAGGTCAGAATGCCGCTCTTGTATTCGGCAGCGATCTTATCTGAGTTCACATTCTCTGGAAGCTCGATATCTCTCTCATAACTTCCTCGTGCGATCTCACGTGCAAGGTACTTCGAACCCTCATCCTCTTTGATCTCTGCCTTGGTTGCCTTTAGGTTGAGAGTATTTTTTTTCACTGAGACAGTGATATCTTCCTTTTCAAAACCGGGTAATGAAAAGGATAGTTCGAAGTTCTTTTCAGTTTCTACTGCATCCATTGCTGGACGCCAGAGGTTGCTTCTCTGTGAATCAACATTCATATCTTCAAAAAAACTATTTAATAAGCTATCAAAACTTCTGTTGATTCTTGGGCGGGCTACTTTTACGAGTGTCATGGTGTTATCTCCTTATGTCGTTTAATTTTTTGTCAATCACTCAAACACGGCTTCTCTATATTCGAAACCCGTGCCATTAGCATATATGCGCCATATTGGCACATATTAATCATTTTCCAATATTTAATTTGAAATTGATGCGTCATAGTGACTCACCATTATTTTTGCTTCTCAATTGCTGGTCGGAATGGCAGACCGCAATGAGTGATAATAAATATGATCCATAAGACGCAAATGCTTGATAGTTTTCATAAACTCGTCTAGTTTCATGGCCTTATGATTCGATTCCAAAAGCCCCATCTCCATTCCAGGAAGCTGATCTATTTTGTTCTGCTGAGCCTTTTTTCCTTTGCAGCCTATGGTCAGATCGAGACCCCCACTGATTCGCTCTCACAATTATCAATCGAACAGGAAATTGGGCAAATGATTATGGTTGGGATTCGTGGTACCCACCTGAATTCTGAGGCATTGAACTTAACTCGAGCTCAAATCACAGGCGGTGATATAGGTGGTATTATTTTCTTTAAGCATAACATCAAGAATAGTCGTCAGTTTCGAATTTTTGTTAAAAGTCTGAAATCGCTACCTAACGATCAACCGCTGCTCATGGCAGTTGATGAAGAAGGTGGTCTGGTAAGAAGGCTTCGGAAAAGTCAGGGATTCGAGGAATTCCCTTCTGCGGCCCATGTGGGAGGGAAACTTAGCCTAAGCGAAGCCTATGATCTGTATTCCCGCATGGCTGACCAGATTCACCAAACGGGGCTCAATCTCAACCTGGCTCCCGTTGTGGATGTAAATATCAATAAAATATCACCGGCAATTGGTCAACTTAACCGAAGTTTCTCAAAGAACCCGGGGCAGGTATTTGATTTTAGCGAAACCTTTATCCGCGCCCACAATGATGCTGGCGTATTAACCACGCTCAAGCACTATCCCGGTCATGGAAGTTCTCGAGAGGATTCCCACAATGGCATCACTGATATCACCAACACTTGGAGATCATCAGAGCAAATCCCTTTCAAACGCTTGATTGACTCTGCCAGGGTGGATATGATCATGGCTGGACATCTCATGGATCGAGGAGTCGATGCAAAATATCCAGCATCAATGTCCAAAGCTCATATCCAATCAAAGCTTAGAGATGAAATGGGCTATTCAGGCGTCGTTATCACCGATGACTTGCAGATGGGTGCAATCATTCAAAGTTTTGATTTAGAAGAGATTGTGATTGCGGCTATCAACGCAGGATGTGACATTCTTCAATTTTCTGATCCTCTGGACCTGGACGAGAATCTTCCCCTCAAAATTAAGGTGATTGTTTTGCAGGCCATTAAGGATGGTCAAATTGACCCGCAGCGTATTCACGAATCATATAATCGCATTTCTGATTTAAAAAGTAGATTATCAACCAGCCCTAATTCAACTTCAGATTAAGGGAAACACCATGAAATCGAAGTTTGCAACGGTAATTAATTGCATGGATGGTCGGGTTCAAGACCCAGTCAATGAATGGATGAAAGCGCGCACCGGTGCTACTTTTATTGATGTCATCACAGAAGCAGGTCCCGATAGGATCATGGCCTCCACAGCAACGGCTTCAAGATTGATTCTAAAGAGGATTCTGGTATCAAGGGATTCCCATGGATCCAAGGAAATCGCCCTGGTAGCCCACCATGATTGTGCCGGTAACCCCGTGTCCAAAGCAAAGCATCTCGAGCACCTGGTTCAATCCGGAAAAATAATGGCCACCTGGAGTCTGGGTATGACCATTCACATGCTCTGGGTGGATAAAAATGGTGGGGTTGAACTTATCTCTTCGATCGATTCCTGACGGCCTGATTCCGTCGTAATCCCATTAAACCCGGGCGCTCAAGCGGGGTTGATGAATATAGCTCGTTAAACTTTGCTTCGTCCATTTTTAAAAAATCAGGAACTCCACTTTTCCTTAAGCCATCAGTGGGGATGAAGGCCTGAACTTCAGACGGTTTGGCGAATCTATTCCATGGACAGACATCCTGACAAATATCGCAGCCAAAAATCCAATGGTCCATTTTATCCTGCAAATTGATGGGGATGTCAAAATCTGGAGCCAACTCAATGGTGGCATAAGCGATGCATTTTGAGCCGTCTACCATGTAGGGTTCTGTGATGGCTTCGGTAGGACAGGCATCAATACATGCCTTGCAGCTTCCACAAAAATCTGGGACTTCAATACTATAATGATCGAAGCTCTCAGTGGTAATGATTTCGCCTAAAAGCCCCCAGCTACCAAACTCTCGAGTGATCATGTTAGTGTGTTTTCCCTGCCACCCGATGCCTGCAAGGCGGGCCCAATATTTTTCCATAACGGGTGCGGAATCAACAAATACTCGATATAATTGAGCTCGCTGTTTGCGGGTTAAACCCTCCGCCTGTTTTTTGTGTACCTGAGCTGCCAACTCATGGAGCATGTCCTTTAAAACGATATGATAATCGACACCCCGGGCATATTTGGAAATGACCCCATCAAGCGCAGGATACACTTCTCCCTGATGGTAATTGACAAAAATTGAAATGATGGAACAGGCCCCAGGCAGAAGTTCACGCGGGTCCAGACGTTTCTCCTGATTCCTCTCCATATAACTCATCTGCCCGTGATAACCTCGATTCAGCCATTCATTGAGATGATCAGGGGCAATATTATTTACAGCTGCAACCCCCACTTTGTGAATGCCAAGCTTTGACCCTAATTGCTGTAAATCGCTCTGTTTTAACATGTCTTAATCGAGATCAATCAAATCGTGATATCCTCGCCGCCGAAAATACCCTTCTCCGTCGAGATGAGCTTGCAGGCGGTGACTCTGGGATCATGTTCAAAAAATATGATGGCATCCTGCTCCAGGAGACCCGGCAATATCCGTTTTTTCTCAGCGATGCTGCGCATGGGTTCATTGTCATAAGCCATCACCCAGGGGATGGGAATATGCGCTTTCATGGGAAACAGATCACCACCATACATTAATGTGGTGCTGCCATCCGAAATAATGGGTAATTGCTGTCCCCGAGTGTGACCATTAACAATTTCCAATTGAATATCATCAAACAATGCCCTCTCTGAGTTCAGGATTCGCAGCATGTCATTTTCAGCCAGGACAGCCCAGTTTTCATTCAAATAGCTGGCGCGATCCTTTTCAGAGGGGTTATTCGCCAGCTGCCAATTCTCCGCCTGAATCCAGTAATTTGCTTTGGGAAATACAGGGACCATTTTTCCGTTTTCTATCCTGGTATTCCCACCGACGTGGTCAAAATGCAGATGGGTGCAGATGACATCGGTTATGTCGTCAACGTGTAGTCCATGACCAGCCAGACTCAGGGGCAGCATATATGGATCCGATTGGATCTTAAAAATTTCCTGCATGCGGGGTTGCCATTTATCCCCATTCCCTGTATCAATCAGAATTTTTCTGTCTGGTGACTCCAACAACAAGGTCCGGGTCACCATATTAATGCGATTTATCTCATCAACTTCAACCTGTTTGGACCACAGGGTCTTGGGCACGACACCAAACATGGCTCCGCCATCAAGGGCGAATGTTGATGTCACAAGGGCAGTTAATTTATATGCGCCTATCTGCATGGATTTCCTTTCTTATGTGGCTCATACTGATCCAAACGATTTCTTGAAGCGCAGTGATACATTGACCAGGGCAATCAGCACCGGGACCTCCACCAGAGGTCCAATTACCGCCGCAAAAGCTTCACCTGAGTTAATGCCAAAGACAGCTACAGCTACAGCAATGGCCAACTCAAAATTATTGCTGGCGGCCGTAAAGGCCAGGGAAGTCACTTTCTCATATGAATGACTGATTTTTCTTCCCAGATAAAAGGAAAGAAAAAACATGACCAGGAAATAAATCACTAGAGGTAGAGCAATTCTTAATACGTCCAGGGGGATTTCGACGATAAGCTCGCCTTTAAGTGAAAACATCACAAAGATGGTGAAGAGCAAAGCCAGCAAGGTGAATGGACTGATCACTCTCACAAAAGTCTTATTGTACCAATCCTCACCCTTGACGCGCATGAGTATCACTCGTGACATCAAGCCGGCAAAAAAGGGAATCCCCAGATAAATCCCCACGCTTTTCGCGATATCCAACATGGATATACTGGCGGCATCCAACTTGAATCCGAACCACTCCGGAAAGACGGTGAGGTAAAGGTAGGCAAACAGGGAGAAGAATAGAATTTGAAAAATTGAATTGAGGGCAACCAGGCCCGCCGTGTATTCTCTGTCTCCCCCAGCCAGATCGCTCCAAACAATCACCATGGCAATGCAACGCGCCAGACCAATCAGGATCAGACCGGTCATGTAATGCGGATAATCCCCCAGGAAGATGATGGCCAAAACAAACATGAGTAGGGGTCCAATGATCCAATTTAGAATCAATGAAAAACTGAGGACAGGGATGTCTTTGAAAAGGCTGCCGAGACGTTCATAACGCACTTTGGCCAGCGGTGGATACATCATGACGATGAGACCAATGGCGATGGGGATATTGGTGGTACCGGATTGCATTCCATTCCAGAAATCGCTTAAGCCCGGGACCAGATAACCGGCGAGGACACCAACTGTCATGAAGAGCAGTATCCAGAGGGTGAGAAATCGATCGAGAAAACTGAGTTTTTTTCCTGTTGTTTGCATGAGTATAAGCCCTCTATATGTTAAACCAGTCCCCCTACGCCATGATGTTAATCAATAATTACTTTCACCAAAGTGAGTAATTGGTGAGGCTGGTCTCAAATATTGGCCATCACTGCAGTGATGGCCAACTTAGAAATCAAAGCGAGTGAATAGGAAGCGTATTACAGAGATGATCTTTTGGAATAAAAATGCCATCGACTTGGCACAGAAAATGCGTTTGTTTCAGGGGAGTGGTTGTGTAACATGATCACAGACTGAATGATGTAATATTGAGGAGATTCACATGTACCAACCAACCGACTTTATCCCTAAAGATTTGACAATAAATTCCTGGGCAGATTTAAAACCCTATTTTGATAAACTTACCAGCAGCAAAGTCAAAAATAGCGATGAATTAGCCCGGTTAATCATTCTCTATAGCGAAACCCTCAGCGTTTTCCACGAGCAGAATGCCTGGTCATATATCAATATGACCAGAGAAACCAGCAATCAAGAATACCTTGATCGCCATGAACTGTTCGCCACAAAAATTGCTCCGGAGCTGGAAAAAGCCGCGAATGGGGTTGAGAAAATGATTGTGAACCATCCGGCCTTTTCTGGGATGCCAGATGATCGATTTGGCCAGCTTAAGAAAAAACTGAGACGCGAACTGGAATTATTCAGAGAAGAAAATGTTCAACTTTCAGCTGAGATCTCAAAATTGAGTACGCAGTATGACCAACTCACCGGGGGTCTCACTGTCACATTGGATGGTGAGGAAATGCCCATGCCCAAAGCCTCGGTCAGACTTCAATCTTCAGACCGGGCAACGCGTAAAGAAGCCTGGTTGGCCATCAGTGAAAAGCGTTACTCTATTAAAAAGGAAGCGGATCGGATATATGATGACATGTTAAAGCTGAGAGTTGAAACGGCAAAAAATGCGGACTACGATAATTATCGTGATTACAGTCATGATGCACATCAGCGCTTCGACTATACGCCCCAAGATGCAGTCAATTTTCAAAATGCCATTGAAAAACATATCGTCCCGCTGGCAAAAATAATTGGAGAGTCCCATCGTGATAAACTGGGTCTGGCCAAAGACGATTATCGCCCCTGGGATGTGGCTGGAGAACCTGTTGGCCAGGAAGCTTTGAAACCATTCAAAACGGGGGCGGAGTTACTGGAGCAGGCCATGAGCATTTTCAGTGAAATTCATCCTCAATTTGGTGAGAATCTCAAATCAATGAAAGCGGCTAATCTGTTTGACCTGGAATCACGAAAAGGCAAGGCACCAGGCGGCTACAATTATGGACTGGAGACGACAGGGATGCCTTTCATTTTTATGAATGCAGCCGGGACCCATCGCGATGTGGTCACCATGTGTCATGAGGGTGGACACGCCATGCACACTTTCCTCACCAATGATGAGCCCATGATTCATTATCGCGACACCCCCTCAGAAATGGCTGAAACCGCATCCATGAGCATGGAACTATTGACGGCGGAGCGTTGGAACAAATTTTATGATGCCAAAGATCATATCCGGGCTCGTCGTGAACACCTCGAGGGTATTATTTCCTTCTTCCCCTGGTGTGCCACCGTAGATGCGTTCCAGCATTGGGTGTATTTGAATCCCGAACACACCGTGGCTGAACGAGATGCCTATTTTGATGAACTGAATGGTCGGTTCACATCGGGACTGGTTAACTGGGAGGGATATGATCATTTCAGACGCAATGGCTGGCAGCGTCAACTCCATATCTTTGGGATGCCTTTTTATTATGTTGAATATGGAATAGCCCAATTGGGAGCTCTCCAAGTCTATCGTCTCTACAAACAAGATCCAGAAGCAGCCTTGAAGGGATACATTAAAGGGTTGAGCCTGGGTAGCTCCAAACCCTTGCCAGAGGTCTGGAAGGCCATGGGTATCAAATTTGATTTTTCTGCTGAGACCCTCAGAGAACTGGTTGAATTTGTACAACAAGAATTAAATGATCTTCAGGATTAAATCATGAAAAAAACAATCGATTTTTTAGCACAACATCATGACCGTTACGAGCAGGAATTAGTTGATATCCTGAAGATTCCCAGCATTAGTTCAAATCCTGATAATCATCATGACATGAGGGCTATGGCTGAGCTTTTAAAAAAGGAAATGCGCAGCATTGGCATGGATGAAGTGACGATCTTTGAAACCAAAGGTCATCCAGTTGTTTATTCTGAATGGCTGGCTGCGCCGGGTAAACCTACCCTTCTTATATACGGGCACTATGATGTTCAGCCTGTCGACCCGGTTGAGTTATGGAGTTCACCCCCTTTTGAACCCGTGATTAAAAATGGCAAAATATTCGCCCGGGGTTCTGCAGACGACAAGGGCCAGATTTATATCCACCTCAAGGCGATTGAAGCCTGGCTTTCGACCAAAGGGTCCTTGCCGGTCAATGTCAAATTGATTTTTGAAGGTGAGGAAGAAGTCGGTTCAACGCATCTGGAAGATTTCATTAAAGAGCATACAGAGATGCTGGCTGCAGATTATGTTGTCATTTCCGATACACCCATGTTTAGAGAAGGTTATCCTGGCATTACTTATGGCTTACGGGGTCTGGCCTATCTGCAAGTGAATTTGCGGGGCACATCCACCGATCTCCACTCTGGATCCTTTGGCGGTCTGGTAAAGAATCCTATCATCGCCCTGGTGGAAATCCTGGCAAAAATGAAGGACGAAGATGGTCGCATTCTCATCCCAGGATTTTACGACGATGTCCTGCCCATCACAGAAATTGAGCATGATAAGCTCAGCAAACTGCCCTTCAGTGCCAAAAATTTTGCCGACAGCATCGGTGCGCCGGCACTGTTTGGTGAAGCAGGGTATGATGAATTAGAACAATTATGGGCTCGCCCTACCTTTGATATCAACGGAATCTGGGGCGGCTTTCAAGGTGAGGGTGCAAAAACTGTGATTCCCGCTGAAGCCCATGCCAAGGTATCCATGCGTCTGGTTGCAGATCAGGATCCAGCTGATATTGCCCAAAAATTTACAGCTTATGTCAAATCATTGATACCTGAAAGCATGGAAGCCCAGATCGAAGCCATGCATGGCGGATTCGGATATATGACAGAGCTTGATAATCCGGGTCTTCAGGCAGGCGTTCGGGCACTAAAGAAAGCCTTCGGGAAAGAGGTCGATTTTCTCCGGGAAGGCGGCTCCATCCCCATTGTTAAAGTGTTTGCCGATACCTTCAAAGCCCCGGTTCTTCTCATGGGTTTTGGTCTTCCCGATCAAAACGCCCATGCCCCCAATGAAAATTTCAGCCTCTACAATTTCCATAAGGGCATTGAAAGTATTGTGTATTTCTTTGATGAGATTGGTCAGGTGAAGTGAAACGATCCCGCGCTCATTATGAGGAACTAGCCAACACCATCACCCATGGAATAGGGGTTGGATTTAGCATCACGGGATTAATCCTGTTGGTAGTTAGAGCCGCCCTGTATGGCAATGCCTGGCAAGTGGTTAGTTTTAGTATTTATGGCGCATCCCTAATCCTTTTATATCTGGCATCCACCCTTTACCATGGCTTCACTTCTCCCCGAATTAAAGAAATATTTCGCATTGTCGATCATACCGCCATTTATCTACTGATTGCAGGTACCTATACGCCCTTCCTGCTGGTTACCCTGAGGGGACCATGGGGCTGGAGTTTATTTGGGACCATCTGGGGGTTGGCACTCATTGGAATCACATTCAAGCTCATTTTTGGACATAAATATGATATCCTCAGTACGATTTTCTATCTGCTTATGGGTTGGGTCGTGGTCATCGCCATCAAGCCTCTCCTGACAGCCTTGCCACTGGCTGGATTCTTGTGGCTGGCGGCTGGAGGTCTGGCGTATTCTCTAGGTGTTATTTTTTATGCCTGGGAAAAGCTGCCATATCACCACGCGATCTGGCATGGATTTGTTTTAGCGGGAAGTTTTTTCCACTTCTTTGCGGTTTTCTTCTTTATAGCACCCGCTGCTTAAAAATAAATATGTTTATGACGGGCTATTGAGGAATTTCGTTTTACTCAGAACAATGGCTTGATCCATACTGTTCAGGACATTCAACTCCGCAGCCCGTAACTTGTATGTAGCTGCCCTCTCATTATCTCCCAGTCCAGCATAAGCCTCTCCGATGCGGAAGAGGTTGTAAGGATTGAGTTGATTGGCTTCTTCAAGCTCGTCGATGGCAGTTTGGTAGTTACCCTCTTGCAGGGCAATGATTCCCTTTAACTGAGCAATGAGTTTTATCTGAATTGGATTTTTCCTGACATCCACCTGTTGGGCAAAAAGGGCGGCCGTCTCTTTCGCTTTGGGGAAGTTATGC
Source organism: Fidelibacterota bacterium (assembly GCA_021736185.1). Lineage (GTDB taxonomy): Bacteria > Fidelibacterota > UBA8477 > UBA8477 > JABMPR01 > JABMPR01. The sequence continues at coordinate 9,671 of JAIPGJ010000061.1, forward strand.
ATCATGGCGAAAACCCGAGAAATATTGTATAAGTTAACCGTATGTGAATTGTCCTTTACGGCCTGGGGCAGGCTGGACTGGTCAATAACCTCCATGGACTGGTTAAATTGCTCCAGCGCCTTTTCAGGATTATTCATTTCCAGATACAGGTTTCCCAGAAGGACTAAATCATTGGCCATATTCCCAACATCTTGCCTGGTTTCAGCCAATTTCAGATTGGCAAGTATGGTTTCCACCGCCAAAGGAAGATCGCCTTCACAAACATAGGTTAATGCTTCGGTGAAAACGGCCTGTCGCGTATCTATATGATTTTGGGCGATTTCTTTCAGTAATTCAAGTTGAGAACGTGCTCTCTCCGGTTCTCCCAGGAAGGCATAGTCACAGGCAATTCCGATATGACTGGCGACAAAGTTCGGGTCAAGCTCAAGTGCTTTGGCGTAGAATTCTATGGACTCATTAAAGCGCCCCATCTCCATGAGCAATTCAGCATAAGAGTCGAAGGCATTGGGATTTTCGGCATTCAATCTGATATAGTATTTAAAGGCTTTTTCAGCTTCTCCATAATTCCCCAATGCTCTTTGCGAATAACCGAGCTGATTAAAGAGGATGGCCAGGTTGTTATTTATCTGGGTGGCCTGGTTATAGGACATAATCGCCTCACGATACTGTTGTAAACCAAAGTAATAATTCCCCAGCTGCAGGTGCGCATTTTCATCGCCTGGATATTTGCTTACCAGTTTCTGCAAGGTCTTCTCCTGTTCAGTGTTTTTCCCTTCAAAGCCGTATTGCGTTGCCTGGATAATCAGTTGTTCGCCCTCACTGGCTCCGGAGGCATAAGCCTTGGCTGAGTCCAGCGCTGAAACGAATAAACGGGTTCCAGGTGAAACCATGGCCAGATTGAGCCAGGCACTGGCAAAGCTGGGGTCTTCATCCAGCGCTAGACGGAAATGGGTGGCAGCTTGAATCCTTTGCACCTTGTTCGCAAGGGTGATCCCTTTTTGATATTCTTCGGCAGCCAGCGTCGATTCGGTTGTAACTGGAATCTTGGCCAGAGATACTGGCGCAATTTCTTCCTTGGCACAAAATGTTAGACACAGCAGACTTGACAGCGCAAGAATATTAAGGCTTCGTAGTGATCGGTTCATGGCTGACCTCTCGATTTGTTTTTCCAGTTTTTTTAAAACCTGTTGCTAATGCTTAATTTACGCCAGCGCAACTTGCGAGTTCCATAAAATTTCTCAGGCATGCCTTTTCAGTAAATTGAGAAATTGATCGACCTCATCCAGGTTATTATAGTAATGGGGAGCAAAGCGTAGCCCTTCTCCCCTGAGTGAGATATTTACTCCGGATTCAGCAAGTTTTTGAAAAATGGATTCATTTCTGGAAACATCATTATGGGAAAACATGCAGATACCGCTCTGCTCATCTTCTTCGAATTGATACATTATTTGATAAGGAAGTTCTTCCAATCCCCAGACAAATTGATTGATCAGGCTGCGAACATGACGAAAAATGCTATCCATCCCACATTCCAGCAGCAAGCCGGTGGCTTTTTCAGCCCCTACCATCCCCGAGGCATTAAATGCACCCAGTTCGAAACGCCTGGCATGGGGGCTTAGCTCCTGCTCAAAATTGCCAAAATCTACTGGATTAATGTGACCCATATAGCCTCGATGCACCAGTTTCAGTTTTGATTGCAGCTCTTCAGTAAGGTACAAGAAACCCGTTCCCAGGGGAGACATCATCCATTTGTGTCCACCTACCGCCATAAAATCAATGCCTGATGAAATGACATCAGTCGGGATAACCCCAACGGACTGGATGGCATCAACAGAAAAAGTAATATCCCTGGAATGGCATAATTCTGAGAGCGCTTTCAAGTCCGCTCGATACCCGGTTAAATATTGAACACTACTGATTGATATGAGTCTGGTTTGAGGTCTCAGGGCTGCCTGGAACAACTCGGGAGTAACTCGGCCATCAGGAGCCGTAATAAACTCGACTTCAACTCCCTGCTCCCGGAGATTCAGAAAAGGCATAACATTAGATGGAAATTCATCTCGATAGAGCAGGATATGATCGCCCCTCTGCCAATCCAAACCATTGGCCAGTACATTGACCCCGGAAACGGTATTGGTCATGTGAGCAATGCGTTCTGAAGTCGTTCCAAGCAATTTTGCATAGTTTGATCTGAGACCTTCCATATGCGCCTCAGCAATACTCCAGGAAAGTGGATCTCCTGCTTGACGATGCTCAAAATATTCATTGATGGCACTTACGACGGGTCTGGAAAGCGGACTATAGGCGGCATGATTGAAAAACAGTCGTTTCCCGACAACATCAAAGTAGGATCGAAATTGCTCTTGAGCGATCATGGGTTTCCCTTTTTTTAATTGTCAAATGGTTGATTGAAACAGCATTGGGGGAGTCGACCACGAGCGACCGTATTACCGGGGACACCATCAATTGTAAAACCATATTCACTCAGGTGAGCTTCAATTTCAGCAGCTGAAACTTGATTGTCTCTGTAGCTTATCTTTGCTTTCCTGGTTTGAATATTGGCTGTAACCGATTTAATGCCATCTAATTCAAGAATTCGACCCTCAAATATTTTTTGGCCATCCCTGCATACCAACTCCGCAATGTCCAAGTCCAGAACGAGAATCTTTGCTTCTTTTTCGCATGATGAGAGAGTGAGTCCACCTAGCACGATGAACAGGATAGTCAGGCTTAGAATTCTATTTTTCAGCTTCGACCTCCTGCAGTCGTTTTTCCAGACCCGCCAATTTCTCAGTGAGCTCATCCAGTTGTTTCTGCAATTTCTTGGCTTCGCTGCCATCACCAGCAGATTGTATGGCCAGGATTTGACGCTTCACCAGTGGATGATCTTGAAGCGTTAAGCGCGACTTTAAAGCATTTAAAGCGGGAATTCCCGCTGCGTCTTTCACCGCACCCAAATTTCGAGCAGCATTGATATGTACGGGATAACTGGGATCTTCAGTGGCATCACCCAAGGCTTGTATAATCTGCTTCTGGAGGTGTGGAGCCATCCAGTCCTTCATGGCGGTCATGGCAGCAAGCCGTGCTACTTTCTCATCATAAAAGTGAACCGGTGAATCTACACCCTCCAATAACACCTTGAGACCTGCCTCATTGCGACTGGCTCCTAATCCGAGATAGGCTCCGGCACGCACGAGATTTCTCCAACCATCTCTCTGCGAATAGCTTGTCAGTAATGGGATATCCTCAGCGTTACGTTGTTTACCCAGACTCTCCAGCAGGGTCATTTCACCACGATAAGGAAGGTTTTTATCTTTAAGTTTCTTAAGAATGGCTGCTCTCAGAGCAGGATGTTTAGAGGCACCGCAGGCGCGTGCAGCTTCCTCTATGACCATGGAATTGTTTTCAAGGGGCAACAGCTCTGACAGATGCTGGTAGGCATATTCATTGCCAACTTTTCCAAGGGATCGATAAGCGTGAATTCTGAGGCCCCAACGTTTTTCCTGCTCCAGATAATCTCTGATAGCTTGAAGATTTTTGCGTTTGCCCGTTTTGGCTAATTCACTGACAGCCTGCATGAGTCCTCGAACGGTTTTCCCATGCTCCAGCAGATGACGCAACTTATCGTCTCCCGGGTTAAAATCCGCCTCAAAGAGTAATTTCATATGGGGATCAAGGATGACATGAGCTGGCTCATCCATCTTTCTATTCAAAATCTGAGTCCCTTTGGAGAGCTGCACCGTGTCGAAATGATCAACACCTTCACTATCCTGCCAGCCAATTTCCAGATTCATTTCAAACAGCTCGATACCCTTTTTTGTGTCGACCTGGGTCTGTTCAAAAGTGAATTTGCCAACCCCCTTTTTCTTGTCATATTCGAAACTGACTTTGAGAATGGGATAACCCTTGGAATGAAACCACATATCAAAGAAACGATCTAGATTCAGACCAGACTGACTTTCAATGCAACGCTGAAAATCGATGCTTTTTACTGTCTGAGCGGCATAGGTATTTACATATTTCTTGACGCCGGTCCAGAATTGATCATCGCCCACATGCTGTCTCAGCATATGCAAACGCCAGGCACCACCGGGATAGAGGTGCATATCAAACATATTCCAACTGTGATCATATTCTCTGGTGATAATGGGGCGGACATAGCGTTCCTTAGCTTCACTGATATAACTACGCGCCTCCTCGGCAAGTTGCCAGTGCATGGCATCCAGCCCCTGGGAATCTTCCAGCCACACCGATTCAATATACGTCGCCCAGCTCTCTTTTAACCAGACATGGGCAAAATCATAGGACACCACGGCATCTCCAAAATAGGAATGCGACATTTCGTGGACATTGATAAGATCCATGATGTATTTCCATTCCCGGGCCATGGTCTCATCCAGCATGAATTTATCATCCCAGGTGACGAGAGAGATGTTTTCCATAGCTCCACCCACTTCACGACCGGCAAACTGGAAATATTTGGGATAAGGAAAGGCCAGGCCCAGCTTCTTTTCCATCCAGACCAGCATTTTTCGAGTGGGCTCAAAGGTGCGTTTGAGCTGCTCCGGTGAGAAAGACTTATGAGCAAAGTAGGCAATGGGTATATCTCTCAGAGGCTTGTCTTCATACACTGAAAATTCACCAATAGCAAAGCAGGCAAGATAGCTTGGGCAAGGATAATCCAGCTTCCAGTGAGCAGTCTTCTTTCCCTTTTTGATTTCCTCTGAGATCAGCGCCCCGTTGGCCAGAATGGTTAAATCCTCATTGGCTGTTAAAAAATATTCCATTCTGGAACGAACCGTTGGAAAATCCACACAGGGGAACCAATACCTGGCCCGCTCCGTCTCATTATCCGTAACCGCAAAAAATGGAAAGTTCGGCCGGTGCTTATCAGGTGCTGAAAACTTAAGTCCCGAGATGGGGTTCTGGATAGAATAGTCAATACGAATGACACACGTCTCATCAGCTTCGAATGCTTTCCCAAAATTCAAGTTGATGACACAATCATCATAGCCGTAATCCAGCCCTTTGGCACTCATATCAAGAACTTTTACGCCTTCAAAATCAACGGCATCCAGTTTGATGGAATGTTGTCCGGCCACATTGGCTCGCAGTGTCATTAAGGCATATCCGGCAGCAGATTGCTGGTCCAAATCTACATTGAGATGCAACTCTGTATGAATGGGTTCAAGCTTTAGATCAGGGGCATAATTTTTTATGACTCCGCTTAAAGCAAAATCACCAAACTTAAAGTGATTGCGCCGGGACAATTGTTCGTATT
>JAIPGJ010000062.1 GCA_021736185.1 Fidelibacterota bacterium
GAGGCACCTGGCAAAAAGAATCAAAATTATATCCAGTTGTTGAAGTGTTTGCCGGAAATATGGTCAAAATATTGTCACTTGAGGATGAACTGGCCACATTGCAATCCATGATGGATCCCAACGCTGACAAAACTCAACTCATTCAGAAAGCGCTGGGTGGTGGCCAGGGCAAGGGTGATGGCGTTGGAGGAGTACTCTCAAAACTTGGCGGTATTGGCTCACTGACCGAAGAAAGGGAAGATATCACTCAGGATATGGATGACTTTGCTGAAACTGCTCCCCCTAATAACCAGGCTGATCCCATGAGTAAAATTTTGGATTCTTTTGAAGGTCCCCAGAAAGAAATTATTAAGCAAGCCATCCAGGCCATGCGGGCAGGCCAAGCCCATTCCCTCATGGAAGGGGCTATTCAAAGTAAAGACTCAACCGGAGCTTCCCTCCTGGATGAAACGATGCAATATATGGATCCCACTGAAAAATTAGACTTGCACAAGAAGATCAAAGAGATGGATGCAGGCATGCAGGCGACGGAAAAATCCATTTTTGAAAAACAAGACTGATATAGACCCCATTAGCTATGGACATCTAGGATTTGATGATGTTCGGAACTGGCTGGCAGATGAAGCGGCCGGTACCAGTGTCACCCATCAATTTGAGCAGCTTCACCCAAAAAATAATCCGACTGATATCAGGAATCAGTACGAGCGCATTGCCGCCATTGAAGCGCTCATGGATCTCAACAACAATTTCCACATCCGTCCCTATGAGGATCTACACGATATTCTCCGACTGCTGGCACTGGCAGGCAGCACACTCTACCCCGAAGACCTGAAACGGGTCCACAATATTCTGGAACAATCCAGGACCCTCAAAAAAATCTATCTGAATAATCCTGGTGATGAAATGTCAATCTGGGAGGAGGATTTTCAAAGGATCACACCTCTTGCCGATCTTGAAAAGGAGATCCTCAGGGTGGTGGGACCCGATGGTGAGGTGCTGGACAATGCCTCATCAACCTTGTCCTCACTGCGCCGTAAACTGAGGAAATCAGCCGGCGCCGTCCGCTCACGTATGGGCGATTTGGTTAAAAAGTACAGTGATAGCGGTTATTTGAACGAAACCCAGGCCGGGATTAAAGGAGGCCGTCTGGTGCTGCCGGTCATCAGTTCCTATAAACATAAGGTTCAAGGCGTTATTCAGGATATGTCCAATACGGGGACCACCACCTTTATTGAACCTTTTGAGATCATTGAATTAAATAATCAGATCAAGACCATAGAGAGTGAGGAACAGCAGGAAGTGCAGCGCATCCTGAGGGAACTTACCGGCCATCTTCACCATCATCACTCAGCCATTCAGGTGGATTACGACATGCTGGAGATTTTGGATTATCACACCGCACTAGTCAAATTTGGAAAAACATTTGCCTGCAGCATCCCGACCCTCTCTGAAGATGGCAGCCTGGTTCTGAAAACAGCCCGCAACCCCAGATTGGCACTGCAACGACAGGTGGTTCCTCTTGAGCTTGTCATGGATAGCCAGACCAACACGCTGATTATTACCGGCCCCAATGCCGGCGGCAAGACTGTGGCGCTGAAGACCATCGGGCTTTTGACCCTCATGGCCAATACTGGCGTTCCCGTACCGGCTGCAGAAGGCAGTGTCATTCCCTTTGTAGACCATATTTTTACCGATATCGGTGATCAGCAATCCCTGGTGGATGATCTTTCCACCTTTTCCGCTCATCTGGGCACCATCATCAGCATCCTGGATCAAGCTACCTCTCAGAGTTTGGTACTGCTGGATGAATTAGGTACCGGTACTGATCCCGCTGAAGGAGCCGCTTTGGCCAGATCTATTCTTGAATCCCTGGGTGCCCGGGGAGTAAAAACCATCGCCACCACCCATCTGGGAGATCTGAAAGTATTCGCCCACGAGGCTGAGAATGTCATGAATGGTGCCATGGAATTCGATCAAAAAGGTCTCAAGCCCACCTACAAATTCCTGGCTGGAGTCCCGGGTAGCAGCTATGGTTTTGAAATATCCAAACGTCTCGGTTTATCTGAGAAAATCCTGGAAGCAGCCCGGGGCTATATTGGCTGGGCGCGGGACAGTATGGAGAAACTCCTGCGCTCCCTGGAAGCTGAACGAGCCACCTTATCCACCTTGAAATTGGATAGTGCTGATTTGCAGCGTGATTTGAAGATGAAGCAAAAGCGCATGGATACGGCACTGGAGTCGGTCCAGAAAGCCGAGCGCAAGGCAGACCGGGAAGCCGCAAAAAAGGCGGGTCAGATCATTTCTGATGCCCGACAGACCGTGGAAAAGGTCATCAGGCAGATCAAAGAATCCCAGGCCGGGAAAGAAAATATCAAAGCGGTGCGGGGAACTCTGGATCAGATTGAAGCAGAACTTGAAAAGGTCATTGAGGAAACTGAAGAACCTCGCAAATTGGAAAAGCTTAGCAGCGATGAGATTAGCAAGGGCCTGGAAGTGACGGTATTCAGTCTGGATCAGATCGGGGTGGTCCTGGAAGCACCCCTCAAGGGAAAAACCCTGGTGGAGGTCGATGGCAAGCGTTTGCGAGTTCCTGTGGAGTGGTTGGGAAAGGCTCCCCGGAAAAAAGATGAGTCGTTTCAATCCACGACCATGGTGAATGTGACAGGCCGGGAGGGAAGCAGCTATTCCTTAGACCTCAGAGGCTATCGGGCCGAAGCCGCCATGGAAGCCTTGAATCGCTTTATTGACCATGCCGTACTCAACAATTTAAGTATCATGCAAATCATTCATGGCAAAGGAACCGGGGTGATCAAGCAGGTTGTTCATGAAGTTCTGGACCAGCATCCTGCAGTCAAGTCCAAACACCTGGGTGGTCTGGATGAAGGTGGGGCAGGCATTACCTTTGTGGAGTTGAAATAATCGGCTTCCAGTCTGGTTTTTATGCAATCCCAGCCTGGAGGACACAATTCAACTTACTATATCTCCCTCTCCTCCCCAGTTCTGCGAACTGACCCTCCTGAAGGAGGGATAAAAACCGTATGAAAATTCCAGATCATTTACTTAAACGAAGTAGAGCATTACGCAGAAAACAAACCCCTGCTGAAAACCGGCTGTGGTTTCTCCTGCGGGGCAAAAAACTCGGGGGCTACAAATTTCGTCGTCAGCATGTCATTATCAACTATATCGTTGACTTCTTCTGCTTCTCTGAAAAATTAATAATTGAGTTGGATGGACCCATTCACAACACTCAAAAAGCAAGAGACTACGATGAGCGTCGAGAAGCTCTCTTGAAAGCAAACGGATACCGAATCCTGCGGTTCAAAAACGCTGACGTGTTTCAAAACGATGGAAAAGTACTTTCAACAATACTAGAAGTTTTGAACGAAAAAACAGAATAGAGCGCTTTTGTCTCCCCTTGGGGAGATGTCAGAACACAGTTCTGACAGAGGGGGTAGCAACTTCAGTTAGCATTCAAATCCCAGCGTCTTATCTTCACCGCAGAAACCATGGCACTTATCGCAGAACATATTATTGAACAGGTCCGGGAAGCCAACGACATCGTCGATGTGGTCTCCGATTATGTCCAGCTAAAACGCTCCGGTCGCAACTTTTTTGGACGTTGCCCCTTTCACAATGAGAAAACGCCTTCATTCAGTGTCAGTCCTGATAAACAAATTTACCACTGTTTCGGATGCGGAGCAGGGGGCAATGTGATCAACTTCATCATGGAGCATGAACGTCTCGATTTCTTATCATCGGTCAAATTGCTGGCTGATCGAGCCAATATTCATATTGAGACGGAACCTGGTGAACCACGCAAAAAAGATGATCGTGCTTTCATTTACAATATGCATGAAATCGCCTGCCGGGTTTTTGAAAAACAGCTGCATGGTGCCAGCGCCAAAGCTGCCAAGGACTATTTGCTCAATCGAGGTCTCTCAGAAGCGACCTTAAAAACTTTCAGAGTTGGTTTTGCTCCAGACACCTGGGATACTGTGACGCTGGAGGTGATGAAGCTTGGTTTGTCGCAGAATATCCTCACCCAGAGTGGTTTACTCATGCCCAAGAACGGTGGCGGTTATTACGATCGCTTCCGTAATCGGATCATGTTCCCCATCATGGATATCAATGGCAAGGTTCAGGCTTTTGGAGGTCGGATTTTTGGTGAGGCCGAAGGCGCCAAATATATGAATAGTCCGGAAACACCCATTTATCATAAGGGTCGCACCCTGTTCGGATTAAATCAGTGTCGCGACGAGATCAGAAGCACTCGCACTGCCATTCTGGTTGAGGGTTACATGGACCTGATTCGTCTTTATCAGGAAGGGTTTCACAATGTTGTGGCTGGTACGGGTACCGCGTTTACACCCGAACAAGCGGGCCTGGTGAAGCGCTTTGCCGATAAGGTGTTGGTCTGTTATGATGGTGATGCAGCGGGTCAAAAGGCAGCTCAAAAGGCCGGCCTGACCTTGTTGGACAAGGGTCTGGATGTACGCATTATCCAGATTCCCCAGGGCGAAGACCCTGATAGCTTTTTTGATGAGAAGAGCAGCAAGGATTTTAAAAAGCTCATTGCTGGGGCCCTGGATTTCATGACCTTTGTTCTCAGAACCAATCAGGATCAGCTGGATTCCCCGGTGCAGCGCACCGCTTTTCTGGAAGGTATTGTCTCTGAGTTGGCCCTGATGCAAAATGAAATTCTACGGGGCATGCTGGCAGGTCAACTGGCAGAAGAAATGCATGTTCCTGAAGAGGCGGTCATGGGTTTGTTGAAACGGCAGTCGAGACGGGTCCGTCGTGCCGATTACACACCAGAAGCCCCATCCACTCAGAACAAGGCCAAGTCGACTGGCTTACGCCGGCCTGAATCTGGAGCTGAGAAGGCAGAATTTGAATTGCTGCGTCTCCATTTGAGTGAGGATGAAAGCCTTTTGAACTGGTTGACATCCACCATCAGTGATGATGATATCAAAGCTTTTCATTATGTGGAAATCTTCCAGATGCTCCATGGTCGTTTAAGGAAGGAGCTTCCCATCAACCATAGCAGATTGCTTGATGAGATTGAGTCTGCTGAGATTCGCCGGTTTATTACTCGTTTGATTAATGAAGCCCGGCCGGATTTGGAAAGTATCAGTCACGCCCATCAATGCCTGAAAACGGTTCAATGGTGGGCCATTCAGCGAGAAATGGATGAATTAAAACAACGCATGCGTGATGCTGAAGCCCGGGGCGAAGATTCAAGCGAGTATTTCCGGCGCAAAGTAGAGCTACAACTGGAACAGAGAGAGATCAAACCCAATCCCACACCCATGTAGCTGGACATTTCACCGGTGCTTATTTCACTTAAATATGATTTCTAGTGAAAAAGATCGACGCCTTCAAGGATGAAATGGGAATCCTATAATTGTGCTCAGTTTAGGCTTGTCTGATTTCTACTGCGAAGCGACTATAAAGCTATCAATATTAAATATATAGCATCGAAAAAATAAATAATAAAATATCCACCTCGCCCTTGACACGCTTTTAGTTTTAGCCTAAAATACCATCGGAAAAATGACAGCGAGAAGTCCCTTCTTCGGCAGAACAAGGGGCTTTTTGTATTATGGGGGTTGGTCTTAATTCTGAAAATACAATCTCTTTGCAAGTGGTGAACCCCCCGACTATTTTATCGAGCTTTTTAGGAAGATTGGTTCTCATTTTCTGTTAAAGTCAGAACCCACCCATCAATGCTTTTGGCTTTACTGGGCAAGGAGCTTGGCCATATAGATTCACTGATGATCCTAAAGTCAAGTTTGACAAGGAATTATTAATTATTATTTATTAATTCTTAATTAAAAAAAGGGCCCATAGCTCAATTGGTTAGAGCGCCGGACTCATAATCCGTCGGTTCGGGGTTCAAGTCCCTGTGGGCCCACACTCTAAACCCCTTGTAATTCATAGAGTTATGAGGGGTTATTCTTTTCTTCAATAAAATCTAAGAGCCCTTGAATTTCGGGGGCTCTTTTAATACTGGTCACTTTCCAGTCACACTCTGCTTCGAATTCCATTGGACCTAAATATGTGGGCTCAAAAAAACCACGTCTTCCTGAGCTTGAAACCCACTAAGTAGTGTCTCGAAGGATAGGTGGTTTTTTGATTTAAGAACAAGGATTAACGAATTCTGAACTAATTGGTGACTGTTACGTCTGCATTCTTCAATCGCTAATCGATATTCAAGGAGGGTGACCCAGATTTAAACCCCAAAGATTCTCCTAGGGGTAAATGACGAAGGATTATGGTGTTGAAATTGATGAATCAACCCTGTCCGGTGAAGTCTGAAAGACGGAGACGATTCCCTGCGATGTCAATCACAATTTCTATACCCTCAAAATAATCCCACTTCACAAATAATCCGGTCTGATCTCGCTATGGTGAATCTCACTTGCGACCTGTCGGAAAATGTAGCCTAATTTAATAATGTGGTGTGTTTTCATCAGACACCAATCGCAAATATATCCCCCAATAAACACTCTAGCTGGTCTAGACCCCTTTGTCATGAACAAATGATTGATGGATTGTCCGCCCAAACTTTTTTTGATCCAATAGATATTTATTTGGTGATATAATAAGTCATCAATTAGATTCTACCCAAAACCAGATCCATAAGCGGCGGGAGATGAGATCCAACTAAATCCAAAATAGACTAAAAATTTAGAAACATGGCATTGATGTATTGTTCTAAGCTTTGTTCTGAAAACCTGCCAAAAGTCTAACATTCTGTATAGGAAGTAAAATGAAACGAACAAAAATGTTTTTCACGATCCTAGTATTGATCACATTAAGCAGTCAGGTCTTCGCGCAAAGCGTAAGCCGGACACCCTGGGAAATGAATCGGGGGGCAGGCTGGTCCCCACTTGGTTTTATGCTAGACAGTCATGGAGAAGTATCAGCCTATACCAATGCAAGTATCCCCGCAACCTCTGATCAGAACTGGGAAGCTGCCCCAAATCCTGAAACCATTGGATTTGCTGAAACATCCCAGATTCCCAACGGCTACTGTTTGGATGCAGTCGACTATACCTATTTCCAGACCTTTGTAAATGTCCCATCAGGCGCAACCGTGTCCCAATTCACCATCGCATTCACTGGGATAGATGATGGTGGACGCGTAACCATCTTTAATACTGCCTATCCAACTGGACTCGTCGTTCCTGGTAGTTATGTGTACCTGAGTACATCAAATACTGCAGATTTAGCTACCTATGTTACAACAGGTGAAAACCGTGTTGTCGTAACTCAAGTCGATGATTGTCCTACAGGGAATAATCTAAATCAAGCTTCCGTCGTTTTAAATGGTGAGACCATTCAACCAGATCCACCTACTGAACAGACTTTCACAATTTATGGAGCAGTTGGAACTCAGGGTGATGTCGACCCCTACACCCAATCACTTCCTGCTGGAGCCACAGAATGGCAACAAGCTTACCTGATAGGTCCCCACCAATGGGGTCAGATATCGGGAACAACCTCCTGGGTGAACTTTGATCCAAATCCAGAAGTAGGGTTGAATACTCGTACACCTTACAGAATTCGCTTCGACGTCCCTACTGATTACACAACCCCTTCAATTGATTTCAAGGTTAAGGCCGATAATCGTGCTGTAATCTGGATTAATGATACGTTCATAGATAGTGTGGAAGGAGATGATGGCGCCGCTGGTCTTACCATTTCAGATGCAACATTTGCTTCAGCAATAAATTCTGGATTGAACGAAATTCGAATTACCATGGTAGACTGGGGTGGTATAGTAGGGCTAAACTATAAAATAGACATCACGATGACCTCTGCTGAGGATATTAGTGATGCTGTATTAACACCAGATGACGCAGCAGCACTCAATAATGCCCCTGTAGCAGATGCAGGACCTGATCAAAGCGTCAACATAGCCTCTGTGACACTCGATGGTTCAGCTTCCAGCGATCCTGATGGAAATCTATTGATCTATACCTGGAGTGAAAACGGGAGTGACATCGCAACGGGAGTGGATCCCACAGTCACCCTTGCCCATGGTTCACATACCATTACCCTCACGGTTTCTGATGGTGAGTTGAGTGATACAGATGATGTGGTTGTTGATGTTAGTCTACCCCCAATGGCGACCTCGACTCCCAATCCGGCAGACGATGCCACAGGTGTTGCTATAGATCACAATATTAGCTGGGCAGAAGTTGATTATGCCACAGGATATTTGCTTAGCATTGGCACAGCTAGTGGTTCAACAAACATCCTTTCAGCATCCGATCTAGTCATGGGAACAGAGGCTGTGGTCAGCGAAGGTACAGTAACTTTGGCCATTGATCCAACCTGGCATGAGTATTCAACTGAGTATTTCTGGACAGTTGTCCCCTACAATACTGTCGGTCAGGCAACAGGTGCAGTTGAATGGTCATATACCATCATGGCAGCTCCAGTCCCTGCTGCTGCTACAAACTTAACTCCTCCAGATGGAGCGACAGATCAAGCCCTTGACGTACTACTAGAGTGGGACCTATCAACAGGTGCCACCGGCTACTATTTCAATCTGGGTACGGATAATCCACCTACAAATGTCGCAAGTCTTGATCTTGGAGAAACTAATGATTTCTTCCAGAACCCATCACTCATAGAATATGGAACCACCTATTACTGGAGTGTTACACCATATAATGCGTATGGACAGGCAACCAATACACAGGTATTGTCATTTACAACCATGGCAGTACCAGTACCTGATCCAGCATCGAACCCCAATCCAGCTGATGACGCTATGGATGTTGCACTTGATCATCATATAAGCTGGGATGAGTCAGCAAATGCAGCCGGCTACTTGTTGAGTATTGGGACAAGCACAGGCGCTACAGACATATTTACCGAATTTGATTTAGTGATGGGAACGGATGCTATCGTTAGTGATGGCGTGGTCACATTCACTCATTCTCCAACCTGGCATGAGTATTCAACAGAGTATTTCTGGACAGTAGTTCCTTATAATACCAGTGGCTCGGTTTTGGGTCCTATGGAGTGGTCTTATACAACCATGGCCGATCCATTACCTGCAGCTGCGATGAATCCCAGTCCAGCCGATGATGCCATCGATGTAGCCCTCGATCATCAAGTGAGTTGGTCTGAATCAGCCACAGCAACCGGTTATTATTTGAGTATGGGAACCAGCACTGGAGCGACAGATCTTTTTTCAGCATACGATCTCGATATGGAAACCGAGGCTATGGTCAGCGAGGGTACAGTTACTTTAACCATTGATCCAACGTGGCATGAGTATTCAACAGAGTATTTCTGGACAGTGGTGCCCTATAATGACAATGGTACAGCAACGGGTTTTGTGGAATGGGCATACACAACCATGGATTCTCCACAAATGGAACAGACCGTTTCGATTTATGGTGCCAATGGTGTCCAGGGCGATATTGACCCGTATACCCAAGCCTGGCCAGCAGGTGCTGTGGCCTGGCAACAAGCCTACCTCACGGGTCCCCATCCCTGGGGTCAGATTGCAGGAACCAACTCCTGGGTTAACTTTGATCCAGATCCTGAAATCGGGTTAAATACGCGTACACCCTACAGAATCCGCTTTTTGGTTCCAGAAGATTATTCAGATCCATCGATGGTCTTTCAGGTCAAAGCTGACAATCGCGCCATTGTATGGATCAATGATACCTTCATAGATAGTGTTGATGGAGAAGGCGGATCAGCAAATCTTAATATTGCGGATGCAACTGTCGAATCAGCGCTGCAGGTTGGTTTGAATGAGATCCGGATCACCATGGTAGACTGGGGTGGTATTGTCGGTCTAAATTATAGAATAGACATCACCATGACCTCTGCTGAGGATATCAGCGATGCTGTCCTGACACCAGATAATGCAGCTGAATTTAATAGTGCACCTGTGGCAGATGCAGGACTCGATCAATCTGTCACGACCTCTTATGTTATGCTTGACGGATCCGGCTCAAGTGATCCAGATGGAAATATACTAAGCTACACCTGGAGCGAAGACGGGAGTGACATCGCCATGGGAATGTACCCTGGTGTCACCCTGACAGAGGGTCTGCACACAATCACCCTGACGGTTTCTGATGGTGAGTTAAGCGCCACTGATGACGTGATGATTGACGTCACTTTACCTGCTGGTGGTGAACTCTGTGAGACCTCAATTGATTATGGCATGGTGAATTCACCATTGGTTTCAGGTGATTTGACTGCTGGTGGACAAAAATGGTACAGCTTTACCAGTGATGGTTCTTATGATGCCGTCGAAATTTCACTTTGTAGTTTTAATGGTGGTTTTGATCCACAGTTAGCGGTTTTCGCCGATTGTGGTGATGTTGTTGATCTGCAGTATTATGCTGTACCTCCAGAGGGTGCAATTGCCCATAACGATGATGCATGCGGACTGCTTCCTGCCGTTAGACTCCAAGGATTGGCAGCAGGCAGTTACCTGGTCGCAGTGTATGGATATACTGAGGTGGATGCCGGGGCATTCGAATTGGAGGTCACATCTGTATCCGGCGATTGTGTTGCTTTTACAGACGTGTACGAACCCAATAATTCTCAGTTTGAGGCAACACCAGCCACTGGTGGAGATGTTTTTCAAGCGGCCCTGTGTCCAGCTGAAGATAGTGATTGGTATGCTGTCTCAGGATTGGCCATGCAGGTGATCACTGCAGAAACTGGTACCCTCAGTTTTGATGAATTTGAGACTGATACTTATTTGAATCTTTACGATTCTGAAGGAACACTGATAGCTTCTGATGATGATGGCGGCAGCATGGGCTACACTTCAATGATCAGTTATATGCTTCCTGAAAATGGAAATTATTATTTTGAAGTTATCATGTCCGAGTTTGCCACAGGTGCTGGGTTCGATTACACCATGAATATCAGTGTGGATGACCCGCCCTCACAAGCACCTCAAAATCTGGTTGCCATGGGAGGGGATGGTATGGTTGACGTGAGTTGGGAGCCTGTCCCAATGTTTAACCTGTTGAGGCAAACAGATAGTGTCTCACCATTGAAGACATCCAATCCAAAAAACAATCTTCATCCGAATAAAGCCGCTTTGCGCCACCTTCTCAATGAGAAACAAAACGCAAGGTATGCACGCATGTTGAACAGTGGCATTCGGGTAGCTGGTGAGACCTGTGCAGAAGCCATCGATTATGGATCAGTAAATGCTGGAACCATGACAGGAGACTTAGTTGCCGGTGCTTATGACTGGTATAGCTTTACCACGGATGGCAGCTACACAAATATCAATCTATCACTCTGTGGTAGTGAAGGCTTGTACGATTCACAGATCGCTGTATTTGCAGCTTGTGATGACTTTGTCGATTGGCCTGGATTTGGTGCCCCAGTAGGATCTATCGCCTACAATGATGATGCTTGTGGCTATTTGTCCGAAGTTACCATCTCTGATCTGGGTGCTGGTACCTATTATGTCGTAGTTTATGGGTATGATGCCTCTGAGGCTGGTAGCTATGCGCTGGACATCATGGGGGTAGGTGATCCTTGTGATGTTCTTGTAGATAACAATGAGCCCAATAATGTTACGGGTGAAGCAACTGTTGTTGCAGATGGTGATATCTTAAATGCCGCCCTATGCCCAACTGAGGACAGTGATTTCTATGCTATCTCAGGATTGGCTGGAAACATCATAACTGCTCAGACCATGCCACTTAACTCAGACGAGTTCGATACGGATACCTATATGTATCTTTATGATGCGACCGGTACTTTGATCGATTCCGATGATGATGGTGGTCAGGGTTATACATCCATGATCAGCTTTCAGCTTCCTGCTGATGGATTGTATTATTTTGAAGTGATTGTCTCTTCCTTCTCGGCCGGTGCGGTATTTGACTACTCAGCGCAATTCCATGTGGACCAGGATGTTTATTTACCAACATGGTCACTGTATCGTGATGGAGGTCTGATGATGAGTGGTCTCACCGAGCCATTCTATACGGACTACGATGTCACGAATGGCGTTGAATATTGTTACACAGCAACCCAGACAATGGAAGACATGAGCGAATCAGGTCATTCCAATGAAGATTGTGCCATACCGACAGCTCCTGCACAGGGTGATCTATGTAGTGATCCGATTTTCCTCACACTTCCTGTCATGGGAGAAATGGGAAGTTCAGCTGGATTTAGCAATGACTATGATCTGACATACTATATGAGTGGTGTCGATATCGTCTATGCATTTAGCATTCCTGAGGATGGCACCATCAGCGGTAACATTGCTGATGCTGGTGATCAATATTCAGCCATGTTCATTACCAGCGCTTGTCCAGAGGTAGAGGAAGATATCCTTGCCATGGGTGCTGGACCAAGTGGAGGGTCATTTGAGTACGTGCCAATTATGGCCGGGGATTACTTCCTGGTTGTTTCAAACTGGCCAACACCCAATGACTTTACTTATACCTTTGACCTGACATTCCAAACTGGTCCAATGCAGCCGGTGGTTGCGCTCAGTCCTGTGGCTGGTATGATGGTGACAACACTGACTCCAGATTTCTTGTGGGAGGCTTGTTCACCACCCATGGACATTACAGCCCGTTTGAGTAATTCTGAAATGGACAAAGCTAAAGTCGAAGAGAACCATAGCTCTGGTGACAATACCGTTGAGATGATTGTCGGATTTGATCTTTATCTTGGAACCGATCCAGATTTGACCGATGTCGAACCCATTGAAGTGATGGGCACAAGTTTTACACCCATGGAAGAGCTCATGGAGAATCAGGTGTATTACTGGGCTGTCGCCGCAATTGATGAGTTCGGTTTTGAGACCTTTTCTGATACGGTATCCTTCTGGACGAACTCAGTGATCGAGGCTCCAGGAGCATTTGCATTATTGGCACCAGCAGGCGGTGCTGAGCTCCTTAGTTTGAATCCTGTATTTACCTGGATGTCGAGCAGTGATCCAGACATCGGAGATGAAATTCATTATACTCTGATATTTGGAACAAACTGGAATGATCTTGATACCATTAGCGCTATGGTGGATACCAGTTTTGCGCCAGAATGGGATTTTGAGGATAACACAAGCTATCGCTGGATGGTTTATGCTGAGGACAATACAGGTGTGATGACCTCAAGTTCTGGTGGCTTTATGGAATTCTCGATTAATCAGGAGAATGATGCTCCCACAATGAGTCACCTTATCACACCGGATTCTGTTCAGGTCTTGACCCTGACTCCAGATATGTATTGGACAACAGCCTTCGATGTAGATCCAAACGATGATATCAGCTATGAAATGCAATGGTGGGGTGATGGAGTCTCATTTGATTCAGTTCTCACCGACACCAATGCGATTAGATTGCCAAGAGCACTGGCAGACAATGCCCAGTATTTCTGGCAAGTCATCGCAATGGATAATCACGATGGGCTCTCACATTCAGAAACCAAAACATTCTGGACTGATCTGATGCCCGAAGCACCTATGGATTTTGCGCTTCTGAGTCCCCTAAATAATGATTCAGGATTGCCAGGTAATCCATCATTCTCATGGGAAGTCGCAGTTGATCCAGATCCATTTGATTATGCAACATACACCTTACAGATAGCAACGGACTCAAATTTTGTCGATATGGCTTTCGAGACAAATGTTGAATCCTTTGTTGAATTTGAATTGAATGAAACCTTACCAGTGGATGCTGAGTATTGGTGGAGAGTGATAGCTACCGATAATGATGATCTATCCACCGAATCAGGAACTTTCAAATTTACTGTGGGTACTGTTTCAATAGCTGAAAGATTAGCTTTGCCAACAGAGTTTGTATTAGATCAAAACTACCCTAACCCATTCAATCCGAGTACAACGATTCGCTATGGATTGCCAGAAGACTCTCAAGTTTCACTGGTCATCTATGATGTGCGAGGAAATGTTGTTCAGACGCTTGAATCAAGTAGGCAATCAGCAGGCTGGTATGAGGTGGTCTGGAATGGCAGGTCCAATGATGGACAGGTCGTCAGTACAGGTCTCTATTTTGCTCGTATCGGAGCAGGTAAATACACTCATGTGATTAAGATGCTATACGTGAAATAGTTCTTATACGAGATTAGCAATAAGCCCCTGACCTCAACACTCAGGGGCTTTTTTTACACGGGTCACTTTCCAATTACGCCCATCTCGTTAGTCTAATAAAAACAACTGAGAATCACGGACTTATGCGTCTTCTTCCCGACAACCCTGTCGGGACTACGCCGGCACACGAAATCCGTCGGTTCGGGGTTCATTCGAAGTAAGCTGCCTGCAGCAGGTTACGAAGAAAGGCGGAAGCGAAGCTGAACGCCAACTCCCTGCCTGCCAGGTCGTAGCTCGAAGAGCGTAGACTGGTGGGCCCACTATCTAAAGGTCAGCATTGCTGGCCTTTTTTTGGTGCCTCTATAAGTACTATTGATATCAGGTAATATTTACAGTTGTCCTCTCAATATACAGTCAATAGCGAGGGCTTCATTTCTGATACAAAGACGTGCTTGCATAATGAACTGGACAACTCGCAAGTGTCTCTTAACTATTCGCTAAATGTATCCCAAATGTTCTGAAGACTTACAGTAAGTAAACCTATACTAACTCAGATATTTATGAGAACCGCTGCAGCGATGACAGTGGTCCAAAGTCCATTCTTGTTCCCTTCTGCACTCTGACAGATACTGCGGGTTTTGAAGATATGACTGCTGGACTTGTAGATCTGCTTGCGCTCAT
>JAIPGJ010000063.1 GCA_021736185.1 Fidelibacterota bacterium
ACCCTGCAGATTCAGGTGGCTCAGGATTCAACCCTGGATGTGGCATCAAGCCCGGTACATGTCACTGATTCCCGGACGCTGGGAAAAACCATCCTGGGCATCCGTCAAACAAAGAAATACAAATATATTCCAGTGGATCAGTATCTGGCCATGGATCAGTCGCTCTCAGATCTGTTCCAGGCTCAATTCCTCAGAGATTCCCTTGATCTGGTTGGCAATCTGGATATCTCCCAGCTCATTCTCTGGACAGATCATTCAGCCGTCCTGCAAAAGGGACTCTGTTTGAATGCCTATACCACGTTTCATGATACCCTGGGGCAGCCCGTGAGCGATTGGTTATGGGAGTTGCGTGTCAAGCGTGAGAAGAAAGAAAAGGAAGCCCAATATCTGAGTCGAGTGGTTCAGGAATTACTCAAACAACAATCAGCAGCCCTGGCCAACCGTGATTTCCATGCTGAATTCTATCCCTACCTCTATCGACGCCAGCTCATGACCTGGTCTGAAGTCATTCTCTTTGAAGATGGTTATGCCATCAATGCCCATTTTACCCTCGATTTTCCGCCTGACCAGGAACTGAAGTGGCAGCGGGGCTCTCCGGGACTTTATTATCGGAAATCCCATATGCATGAGTCCATTGCCATCGGTGGTTATGATCAACAATGGTTTAAGCGCGTCTCACAATCCTGGATTGCCAAATCCACAGCAACCCTGCGGATTGGATTTAACAACTTTGAGCAGAGTGAATTTACCCATGTGGATTATCAGAATTTGTTACTCCTGCATGTATCTGCCCAATTGATTTTTGAATATCGGCCGGTTTATCATAGAGGCCTTTATGGGGGTGTCGGACTGCTGGCCGGATATAACATCCTCCCTGATATCATTACCCAACATGAAGTTGGAATCTTGGTCAGCATCGGAATGGTCTTACCATGATGTTTCACCGAAGGATTCTCATCGGCCTGCTGTGCTTCTCAAGTATGATGGCTTCCCTCAGGGCTGGTGATGTATCAGGTTTTGTCCATGATGTCCAATCTGGAGAGAGCATCATCGGGGTGAATGTATTTGTCAAAGCCTCAAGTCAGGGAGCGGCAACGGACGTGGAGGGTTTCTTCGTTCTGCGCAATGGAGGCATGGGACAGGTGGATTTGACGTTCTCTCACATCGCTTATGTAGATACAACATTGAGCCTTATTTTGGGGCCAGAGAACCTCTTTTTACCAAGTGTCACCCTGCGTCCTCATGCCATTGATACTAAAGCGATTGAGGTGGTTGGTAAACGGTCTACCATCATCGAGGATATGGATATCTCAAGTTTGCAGGTAGATCCAGTTATATTGAGAGAAATCCCACAGCTCAACAAAGATGTATTCAAGCTTGTCAAATTCTCTCCCAGTGTGACCACTTCAGATCCCATGTCCCCCCAATACTATGTACGTGGCAGTGATCCCGGTGAAAATCTGGTTCAAATGGATGGAATGACCATCTATAACCCACAACATTTTATGGGGTCCAGCGCCATTTTTAATCCCTACTCCATCAAGAATGTAGAAATGCTGGTGGGCGGTTTTGACGCGGAGTATGGCGGCCGGAATGCTTCCATTATGAATATTTCCACGCGTGAAGGACACCAATCAGAAATTCATGGTGAGTTCAGACCCTCCATCTCAGGCATCAGTGGCGCTATTGAATTTCCTGCAGGCGAACATGGAACTGCCATGGTCTCTGGTAGAACCTACACGGACTTTATGCTCAGGGTGATCATGGGGTCCCCCAATCTGGTGATGGATTACAATGCAGCTTATCAGGTGCTCCTGGGGAAGACGCGACTCCGCTTTTCAGGATTTTTTGCCCGTGATTATATGGATTACAGTGTGGATAATCTCATGCTCTTTTTTCCTGAAGGGTTGTTTGATTCTTTTGGCGAGGGCTTTATTACCAACACAACCAACCGGGCTCTTGGTGTGAAGTTTAATTCCGTACTCTTACCCAATCTGACTTTGGAAGGTCAAGTCTATCACTCCGCCTCAACTGTGGATAATTTGACCTATTTTAATTATGCTATTATCGATACGGTTGAAGATTTTACGGCGGCCCTGGATTATCGGACCCACATTGAAAACACGATAGCCGAGAATACAGGTAAAGCCAATCTGACCTGGTACGCCTTCTGGAAACAGACGGTGAAGGTGGGATTCGAACTCAATGATATCAACTTCGCCAATGAAGTCGGTCGCTTTGACGCCGATCCAAATCCCAGTAAATCTGGAGCTCAATTTCAATCTTTCTTTTTGCAGGATAAGCTCGAGTTGGGTCCAATGCAATTCAAGTTGGGTTTGCGCAATTCCAGGTCCCACACGCCAGGCTCCCCAAACACGCTTCGCCTCGGTAAAGCGGGTGATTGGCACATGGAACCTCGGGTTTCAGCCAGTCTCAAACTGCCAGGCGGACATCAGCTTAAAACCGCTTATGGAATTTATTACCAGTACCTCACAACCATGGATTCCAAGGGGGATGAATTTGTCCAGTTCCTGGACTATTACCAGTCACTGGAAGATCGAGAACCCCTCAATTCCGTCCATTACATCGTGGGTCTTAATGGTCCCTTGTGGGGAGATATCTCCTATGAAATGAGTGCTTATTATAAGGATCTCAAGCAGCTGTACCGGGCGACCTATAGCAATACGGTTACATCAGGTGAAAGCTCGGCCCTCATTGAAGGCGGCTCAGGTGAGTCCTATGGGGTTGAAATTCTCCTGAAAGGTGAATTCGGCCGTCTGTCAGGCTGGGTGGGTTATAATTATTCCAAGGGATTTCGCCGCTATCCGTCCATCCTGGATGGCAGGAGAAGTCTTTTTGATGCCGACCAGCCCCACAACCTTAAATCCATCCTTTTGTTCAAGCTGACCCCTGATATTGTTGCCAGCTCAACCCTGCAGATTACTTCGGGCGTTCCACGGACCTGGGAAACCGGGATGCGCATGCATGGCACTTATGATCCCCTCACCAATACGGCGGGATTTTTTGCCACTTATATCACACCGGAGCGGAACAACGTGAGATACCCCGCCAGGCTGGCCTGGGATATTGGTTGGAAGAAAAAACTCAGAGCAGGATTTGGATTTAATCTGGCTGAATATCTGGGGGGCGTGGATGCTTACATGACCATGACCATCAGAAACCTGCTTTTCCTCCATCGGAATCCGATCTACTATTTTTACATCCCAGAATATGGATACTATGGTTTTGGTTCTGAATATCTTCCGTCAATTTCTTTTGGCTATAGTCTGCAATTCTAATGGGTCCATATATGAAATATTTAAAAATTCTTTTCAGTATCCTGTCTGCAGTGATCATTTTTAACTGCGACCTGCCCCATCAACCGGGACCCATGCCCACAGAAATTGTGGCAACAGAATTTGAGCCCGGTCTCAATATATTGGGTGTATTACGCGCTGATGGTGTGACTGGAACCTCATTTATCAATATTAATCGAGCCCTGACGACTGAAGAAATTTACTCTGATACCATTGAGAATTTTTCACCCGAAGTGGACTATGTCAAAGTGAGTTCAATTAGTTCAGGTTCTGAATATCAGTTCATAAGAGCCGAGGATACCACGGACTGGGGGAATTATCGGGACTCGACTCTGAATGTTGTAGCAGGTGAGGTTTATGATCTAGAAATCAGCGCACCAGGATTCCCCACACTCAGCGGTCACACAACCATTCCCAACCAGCCACACCTGGTTGCCAATTCACTCCACATTGAGGTTGAAAATATTTCCTTTGAAATAGACCACCATGTCAGCGCTTATGAATACAAATTATATCTGATATTTGCTGATACGATCCTGGATAAAGTGGTGAAACCCGCCAATGGAAATAGTATTTCTGTTGACTGGACCTTTGATATGGAGTACGGGGCGCCCCTATATCTCATGCTCAGCGCCCTGGATGAGAATTTGACACGCTTCGGAAATAGTCCCATCTCCTTTATTCCCAACACCTATCATCCAGACGGTTCCACCGTTGATGGGGGCTATGGTTGTTTTGGTTCGGTGGCCATCACCTTGATTAACTTGAACTGAGAGGAAGAACAGCGATTTTGTGGCGCAACGCACTTGCATTTGCCCCGAATGCATTCTATGATTAAAGCCTTATGAATTCTAAAGATCTTCGCGAAATAAAATTATCATCTGAAACCAAATTTAAGGGGAGGCTGCTCCATGTGGTTTGTGATGAGGTCCAACTTCCCAATGGCAAAACCAGCCTCCGTGAGGGGATCAAACATCCTGGTGCCGTGGTCATTATTCCGTTTTTAAATGAAACCACCTTGATCATGGAGCGTCAGTATCGCTATTACCCTGGTGAGGTCTTTTACGAACTTCCGGCAGGCAAAACGGATCGCGGTGAGGATTTTCTCACCACAGGAAAACGTGAACTCCTTGAGGAAACCGGTTATGCAGCCAAGACCTGGACATTTATCAGTCATATCTATCCGGCCATTGGTTATGCCGATGAGAAAATGGCTCTCTTTGCAGCCAGAGACTTGAGCATGCAGCAAATTGATCGGGATGAGGACGAGTTTCTCGAGATTATTGAAATGCCCCTGAGCAAGGCCATGGAGATGCTAAGACGGGGTGAAATCACTGACGCCAAAACCATGGTGGGTTTGTTCTGGGCAGAAAAATTGGCCAGCGGAGCATGGGGAACAGATGTCTGAAGTTGACTACCAATACGCATGTGAAGCTTCAGATGTCCCGGAGAATGGTGCTCTTAACGTGAATCTGGATGGTTTGGAAATTACCATATTTCATACCCCGGAACGCTTTATCGCCCACTCTGGTGTCTGTAAACACAACGGTTTCAAGCTGGATTTATGTGAAATCACGGGTGATACCGTGACCTGTCCGCTGCATGGGTGGAAATATAGGATATCCACCGGGAAAGGTATCAAGCCCAGTTGGACCATGCTGGATACCTACCCCATTGTCATGAGAGCTGAACAGTTATGGATTCAGCCCGTGGCAGAAAAAGCGAATGATGATTTTGATACATCAGCTTTTAATTGGTAACAAATACAAAGTTAGGGGAGGGTAACATGGCAACAGTAGCAGTGGTTTTATCTGGATCAGGATTTTTGGATGGTTCTGAGATTCAGGAAAGTGTTATCACCTTGCTTGCACTTGATCGTGCCGGTGTGAAATATCAATGTATGGCCCCGGATATGGACCAGATGCATGTGGTCAATCATTTAACCGGAGAGGTCAGCGAGGGGGAGACCAGAAATGTCCTGGTGGAAGCCGCCCGCATTGCCCGGACCAAAATCATTGATATTAGCGAAGCAAACCCCAATGATTATGATGCAGTGATTTTCCCAGGGGGCTATGGTGCTGCAAAAAACCTGTCAGATTTCGCCGTAAAGGGTGCTGCCAGTACGGTCCAGCACGATGTACTTCAATTTGCCCGGAGCTTTGCTGCCACAGGAAAACCCATGGGATTTGTTTGTATAGCTCCAGCAATGATTCCCCACATATATGGCGCGGATGCCAAGCTCACTATTGGCTCGGATGTGGACACGGCTGCAGCAATAAATGAAATGGGTGGTATTCACATTAACTGTCCAGTTGACGATTTTGTGGTTGATGAAGATCGAAACCTTGTTTCCACACCAGCGTATATGTTGGACATGAGAATAAGTGAAGTAGCCACGGGAATCGAAAAACTGGTTCACAAAATAATAGAGATGATACATGGAAAATAACGTAAAATACTTGAAGCAGGTCGCACATTTCTCTGAAGATGCAGCCAATATTAATCTCATGTTCAAAAGTGATCAGTTACAGATGGATGTGTTGCTTTTAAATACGCACCAGTACATTTCTCCCGTGGTGGAGCCACTATCAGACATTATCTATTTTGTTTTACGTGGAGAAGGTGTTTTTGAAGTGGGTGATGAAGTCCTGGTCCTGACCCGCAATACATCCGTTCTGGTTGAAATGGGTGTCAGTTCAGGAATTATCAATGAAAGTGATGAACAATTGACCGTTCTCAAGATTGCCGCCCCTCCAGGTATTTATCCTGCTAGTTCATAGCTGAGACAGAAAATATGCATGCACCCATCTTCCCATTGCCAACAGTGAATCTTTTCCCTGAGACCAAGGCCAGCTACCATATCTTCGAGCCCCGATATGTACAAATGATTGAAAGTGTACTGGAAGGGGATGGCTTATTAGCCATGGGGATTCTCAAGCCGGGATATGAGGATGATTATTATGGATCACCTGAAATTTATCCTATTGGCTGCCTTGGTCGCATCCAATCATACGAGAAGTTGGAGAACGGAACCTACAATATTGTTCTGGAGGGTCTGTTCAGAGTCGGTTTCGGGTCCATAGTCAAAGACAATCCCTTTCGCGTGGCTGAGATGATCGAGTTACCTGAATCGGATATAAAGGATGAGTTCATCAGTGAACGGGAAGATCTACTGCTGCGTCTGAATTATCTGGTGGAGCAATCCCCGGAAACCCTTGATTTTAGTCCTATTTTGGGAGACCAGGAATCCTTCATTGCGCTGGTCAATCTGGTTGCTCGTACTTTACCATTGAAACATGCGGAGCAATATTCATTGTTATCCATGGATTCCATCCGGGAACGTGCCAGGCGGATTCTATGGTTGATTGATGATCAGATCGAAACCATTGAATTGCTTAAGCGGGTTGATCCCAGAATTACGAATGATATTTCTCTAAATTAGCGGCGTCATTTTCATCCTTATTTTAGTTCCCCTTTCAGCTCAGTTAAAGACTATCTTTTGCCGGGGTTGTTTGGATGTTTATAATTCGCATTAGCATGTAGTGCGAAAATTAATTAATAGCTTAGTGTGGTATTGATCTAAATCAGCCTTTAGTAAAGTGTTCTAATGACTTTGTCAGCTGTGCATGATAAGATTAATAATTGTTATTGGTAAACTGCTGTCTTGGCATGTGCTTTGCAAATGATCCCATGATGAATGTCGAAATAATTCTTAACCGATCATTTAAACAAGGATGCCATTATGGAGTGTTTTTCTCTATTACGGTCTGATGTCCCGGCCCTGATTAATCATCTGGGGAAATATGGGGAGCTCATTGCCCCGCATAAAAAAGGGGATGTCTCGTACTCATTCGAAGTTGTTCATGACAGCAATGAGGTCGTGCTTGACTATAACCGTACCCTACTACCTCTCAAAAAAATGTTTCTTCCGCCAGTTGAAAAATTGATGGATTTTTCATTAAAAGAATTGAGCTATGACAAGGTAGAGGTAGCCATAACTCCCAGGGTCTTCTTCGGGGTTCATAGCTATGAGATGCAATCCATACTCAGGCTGGATCACAGTATGTTGTCCGGTTCAGCAGAATCAAATTATTTTAGACGACGTCAATCCTCCCGCTTTGTAGGAATCTCCTTTACACCTGACGAGTTTCACTTCTCCGAAAGTGTGGGTATACTCATTGAAGAGATGGAAGGATTTGACCTCTTCCTGAATGAAGTGGATGGTGATTTTCAGCTCTATGTTCTCAGCGACCATGGGCAGGAAATGCTGGATGGCTTTGAAAAAATGGCTATCACTGAACCGGAGGTTGTCGAAGGCCGTGTGTTCAAGAAAAAAATTCGTTATCATTTCAATCGCTTACCCCGGGTTTTTCAGTATGCCTATCATTCTCCAGTCTGGGCTGAGGTGGCCTCGCGCTGCGTGGGATGCGGGGCTTGTACCCTGACCTGCCCAACCTGTTTTTGCTTCGATGTTCAGGATGAAGTGACTGTCACAGCAGAAGATGGCCTGCGTCAGCGGAGTTGGGATAGCTGCATGCTCAGTACCTTTGCAGAAGTTGCTGGTGGAGAAAATTTCCGCGAGAAAACCATTAATCGAACCCGTCATCGTCTTTTTCGGAAATTTAAATACATCACCGATGAAGAGGGTTTGCCCTGGTGTGTCGGTTGTGGTCGTTGTACCGCTTTTTGCCCAGCCGGGATATCCCTTCCTGATATTGTGAATGAGCTCATTCAGGAAGACGAAAAAGCCCAATATCACCGGTCAGCCCGGGTATAGAGAAGGAGGTTGAATATGAAACGCCTGCAGGATGTAGAACCTCAACAAACTGAAGATCTCTATTACCCCACCATGTGTAAGGTGACCAGAGCCAAACAGATTACTGAGATGGAAAAATGGTATGAGCTTGAAATGCCGGATGGCAAAAGTTTGGGGCATCACCCCGGACAATTTGTAGAAGTCTCTGCCTTTGGAATTGGGGAGGCTCCCATATCCGTTTCCAGCTCTCCTTCAAAGAAAGGTACGTTTGAACTGTGTATCCGTCAGGTTGGAACCCTGACCAACGTTTTGAAGAATTATGAGCCTGGTGACTTGATGGGAATCCGCGGGCCTTTTGGCAAGGGTTTTCCCATGGAAAAACTTTTCGGCAAGGATATTCTGGTCATCGCTGGTGGCATTGGCCTGGTACCTCTCAGGTCTCTCATCAACTATGTTATTGATAATCGCCAGGATTTTGGCCGTCTCATCATTCTCTATGGTGCAAAAACTCCAGCCGAACTGCTGTTTACAGATGAGCTCAAAGCTTGGGAAACCAGAGATGATGTAGAATTGCATGTGACTGTAGATCAGCCAGATGCAAGCTGGAAGGGTCATACGGGAGTGATCACGACACTGATTCCCGCTCTGGATCTAAAGTTGAATTCAACCATTGCCGCTGTTACTGGACCGCCCATTATGTATAAGTTTGTGGTCATGTCCCTGAAGTCCAAACAACTTCCTGATGATCAGATTTATCTATCCCTTGAACGTCGTATGAAATGTGGTGTCGGTAAGTGTGGACACTGCCAAATCAATGGTGTCTATTGTTGCCAGGATGGACCGGTATTCAACTATGTAGACCTCAAACCATTGGAGGAAGCGCTCTAATGAAACCCAAAATTGCATTCTTTGATTTTACGAGTTGTGAAGGTTGTCAACTCAATAAACTTAATTTTGAAAACGATCTCCTTGACATCCTGAAGCATGTGGATATTGTTGAATTCCGTGAAGCCATGGATGATAAGGCAGATCATTATGATATCGCCTTTATTGAAGGCTCAATTACCTCGCCTTCCTGTGTGGAGAGAATTCACGATATCCGGCGCCGTAGCGATGTTCTGGTGGCTTTGGGTGCCTGTGCAGTGAACGGCGGTATCAATGCCATGAAGAATCTGCACCCCATCGATGAGGTTCGCGAAACGGTGTATGGTGATGATAAATATCTTTTTGCAACCCTGCCTGCCATGGCAGTTTCAGCCGTGGTCAAGGTGGACCATGAAGTTCGTGGCTGTCCCATGACTCAGCAGGATTTTCTCAAGCTGCTGCTGGCCCTGGTGCTGGGGAAACAACCCCCCAAATATGATTCACCGGTCTGTTTGGAGTGTAAGCTCAAGGAAAATGAGTGTCTCTATAATCGTGGTATGGTTTGTCTTGGTCCCATCACCCGGGGTGGCTGTGATGCCGTGTGCCCCAGTTTTGGACAGTTTTGCACCGGCTGCCGGGGGATTTTGGATAACCCCAATATCGATGGTATGCTGGAAGTGCTGACCACCCACGGTATTAGTCTGGATGAAGCTAAAAAACGCATGCTGCTGTTTAATTCAAACGAGGTTCAATTATGAGTCGTGATCTTGACATCAAAGTCCATCACCTTACCCGTGTGGAAGGTCATGGAAATATCGTCGTAAACATGAAGGATGGTGTACTTGAGAAAGCGCATCTCAGCATCGTAGAACCTCCCCGCTTTTTTGAAGCCATGATGAAAGGTCGCAGTTTCCGAGAAGCCGCCATCATCACCTCAAGAATCTGTGGAATCTGTTCTCTGGGCCATCAAATGACTTCACTGGTGACCACCGAAGATGCACTGGGTCTTGAAATATCAGAACAGACGGTTCTGCTACGGAAATTGTTGGTCCATGGCGCTACCCTGCAATCAAACATATTGCATGCCTATTTTCTGGCTGCGCCAGATTTTTTAAATGTTGGCAGTGTCTTTCCACTTATTGCTACCCATAAGGATGTGGTCTTGAGAGCCTTGCGGATGAAACGTCTCGCCAATGATATTGCTGATATTGTTTCTGGCCGCGCGGTGCACCCCATTACACCGGTTCCTGGTGGTTTCTCCAGAATTCCTGAGAAAGCAGAACTTCTGGAAATCAAGCGCCGCCTCCTGGAAGAAGGACTTCCAGATGGTCTGGCAACCATCGAGACCATGAAATCTCTGGCCGGCGCCATCCCGCAGTTTGAAAGAGAAACAGAGTACATTTCTCTCAAGCATCCTGATGAATATGCCCTGTATCAGGGGGATATCTTTTCTTCCGACACCGGTGCCACTCCAGTTTCAAATTATTTGGATGTCACCAATGAGTTTGTGGTGCACCACAGTACTTCAAAACATGCCAAACACCATCGAAGTTCCTACTTCGTAGGCGCCCTGGCTCGCTGGAATAACAATCACGCACAACTCGGCGAAGAAGCCCTGGCCGCCGCAGAAGCCATGGGTCTTAAACCCAATTGCTATAATCCTTATATGAATACCATTGCCCAGGTGGTGGAAGCTGTCCATTGCATTCTGGATAGTGTGCGCATCATTGATAAACTGATTGACAGGGGTCTCAAAAATGAGAAACCAAACCAGTCTCCTACCCGCTATGGCCGGGGTGTTGGCTCAAATGAAGTTCCCCGGGGTATTCTTTTTCATGATTATACCTATGATAATAAGGGGAATATCATCAAAGCCAATTGTATCATACCTACCGGTCAAAATCTCGCCAACATTGATGATGATATGGTGAAATTGGTGCCTGAGCTTATGGATAAGAGTAAGGAAGAAATTACCTTGAATCTGGAAATGCTGGTCCGGGCTTATGACCCCTGTATTTCCTGTTCAGTCCACATGCTGGAAGTAGATTTCATAGAATAGTCGGTATGACAGCTCTAACAGTCATAGGTGTTGGCAGTCGCTTGCGTGGCGATGATGCCATCGGCCCTCTGGTCATAGAAGCCCTCGCTGAGCAGACAGATTCTCAGCTTGAATTGGTGGATGCTGGAAGCGATGCCTTGGGTATCCTCGAATATTTTGAGGGACGAGACCATGTGCTGGTTGTAGATGCCTGTCGCATGGGATGCAAGGCAGGGTATGTGGAAGCAATCGACCCTGCTCAAGTTGACCTGATATTGCAGAAAGATCCACTCTCATTACATGGCTTGGGCCTGTCAGAGGCAATCAAAATGGCTAAATCCCTGAATCTGCTCCCACATGACCTGAAAATCATTGGTATTGAACCAGAATCAATTCAATTTAATGGCTCACTTTCCGCCCCCGTACAAAGGGCTTTGAAAATGGTCGTCAATATCATTCACGATGAGCTGAATCGAGTAAAGCAACTCGTTGAGGCGTAGTTCAATTTGTTTGGCGTTCGCGCCGAGGAGGAAAATATAAAATGGCAAAAAAAGTACTGATAATAGATGATGACTTTGATCTCGTTGAAGCCATGCGAATCACCTTGGAAGCCGCTGGTTATGATGTGGTGGATGCCCAGGATGGCGAACGCGGACTGGAGAAAATAAAATCTGAAAAACCCGATCTGATTATTCTTGATGTCATGATGTCGTCCATGGACGAAGGTTTTCATGTTGCCTACAAAATTCGTGAAGATGACACAATGAACGATATCCCCATCGTTATGTTAACAGCCGTTGGAAACCAGACGGGGTTCCAGTTTGATCCAGGCAAAGATGCAGACTTCCTGCCAGTTGATGCCTTCCTGGAAAAACCTGTAAATCCTAAAAAATTGGTGGATGTGGTGCATCAAAATATGAAGATTTAGGCGGGAGAAACTGGAACCGATAAATTTTTTAATAGGGCCATCACCTTGAATCTGTTTCCAGATATACCGGCTTTCTCAAGCGCCTCCATGCTGCGGCGGGATAAATGGCTGATACGCCTGCGGTGGTATGCTATTCTAGGACTCTTCAGCGGATTCTTCCTGCTCAAGGCCATTGATCTTGGTCCCCCTGAGACTCTGAATTACATTGCCGTGGTCGGCTTTATCCTCCTGGGTTTGAATTTGATCTACCACACCTACGCTTCTGCCCGGAAACACTATGGTATGCCTGATCTGGTGCTGCTCCTCAACGTACAGATGGTCATGGATTTATGCCTACTCACTGTGTTGATATATTTAACGGGCAGTGAAGAAAGCCCGCTTTCCTTTTTTTACGTTTTTCACATCATCCTGACCAGCATCATTTTTCCTGGTGGATTCTCCTATTTGTATTCCTCGCTGGTCATTCTACTCTATTCAGGTTTATTGCTCCTGGAGCATTCCGTATATTTGGAACACATCTGTTTTTTTCATGAATTACACATTATTGATGACCCTCGAGTAGTCTTTATTGTCTGGTTCAT
Organism: Fidelibacterota bacterium; assembly: GCA_021736185.1. GTDB lineage: Bacteria > Fidelibacterota > UBA8477 > UBA8477 > JABMPR01 > JABMPR01. Next base: position 12,485 of record JAIPGJ010000063.1, read on the forward strand.
TTTTGTGGTGACCATGTTGGTGGCAGCCTATCTGGCACAAAATGTAACTGAAAGACACCGTCGCGTGAGAACCAAGCTGGAAACTGCCAATCAAAAGCTCCAGGAAATTAACGAAACCAAGACCACCTTTTTCCGTTATGCCAGCCATGAGATGAAAGCACCCATCGCCACCATTCAATCAACCCTCATGGTCATTGAGGATATTTTGGGTACCCATGCCGATGAGCGAGTGATCAATATGCTTAATCGAGCCATTGGTCGAACCTCTGAAACCATTGACATGCTGAAAGACCTGGCAGAGCTCACCTATGGAAATTTTCAGGAGCAGCAGCAATTTGAGCAGCTGGACCTGCGTGAATTGCTGATTGATATTGTGGCTGATGCAAAACCCAATTCAGACCGTAAGAAACAAACTCTCACTTTCAATTCTGCTGAGCTGCCCTTCACTTATTTTGGTGACCTGAATGCCCTGAAACAAATATTCAAGAATCTCATATCCAATGCGATCCGTTACACTCCTGAGTCAGGTGATATCCAAGTGACCGTAGAAAAGTTGCCTATGAAATATGAGGTGAAGGTGACTGACAATGGACCAGGGATTCCAGAGTCAGAACAGGTGAACATTTTCAAGGAATTTTACCGGACACCTAGTGCTCGAAAACTCGTTTCAGAAGGGACGGGCTTGGGTCTAGCCATTGTCATGCGTATGGTTGAACTGCATGAAGGTGATATCCTGGTGGATAGCCAGGAGGGTCGGGGAAGTACCTTTACCGTTCATTTGCCGTTTGAGGAGGAATTGTGAAAAAGGAATCAATCGGCGGCATCATCGTGGATGAGAAGCTGACCTTTGTACGAATATTCAATCTTCCTGATGAACCTGATTGGGGTGGTTCTGCCCTTGAAGAATTTTGCTTTTATGGACAGACTGTAAATTTTATCAGTGAAAACATGGACAGCAGCGGAAAAGCCAATCTCTCAGTGACACTCCATGATGAAGATACCGAACTTTTTGGCAAAGCAGTAAAAGCCATTACTGAACTCCATGAGGACATTAGCGTGGAAGTCATTGAAGATGTTTGTCTCATTACCGTTTATGGCCCTCATTTTAAAGAGAGATGCGGCCTGGCCGCGACCTTTTTCCGAGCCCTGGGCTTACGTGGAATTAACATCCTTTCCATTTCTACATCGATTAGCTCCATTTCAGCCGTCATTGAGGAAAAGTATCTTAAAGATGCCACCAAAGCGCTTCGCGCCGTTTTTGATGTGCCCTGATCTCATTCACTGAATTCCATCAAGGTCAGTTCAAGCATCTCCTAAAAATTGCTCCATAAGTGATGGTTTCTGGGTTATTTTTGTCCGCCTTCGCTGAATGATACCTTGGGATAAACGCCTGAAAAAATGGACTGCTCCGGCGCGATGAATCCTCTGAGTTATGGCGCGTAACCCGGCGTAGCTCGAATTCCACCACAGACGGCGGAGGAATAAAGCTGGATAAATTGATGGGACTGCGGGCTTGTTCGTAGATGTCCATTTTTTGATATGACAACAGGAGTGCAGACAATGGATTTTCATAAAGAACTAAATGAACAATTAAAAACGGCCATGAAAGCCAAGGATACAACCACCTTAAAGACGGTCCGCGATCTTAAATCAAGAATTCAAACTCGGGAGATCGAAAAGGGGGAAGCCCTGGTAGAGGCTGAGTTTATCAAATTGGTGCAGACGGCCGCCAAGCAACGCAAAGAAGCGATTGAGCTCTACGAGCAGGGCAATCGGCCAGAGTTGGTAGCCATAGAAAAGGCAGAGCTGGAAATTTTGGAGCAGTTCCTCCCTCAAATGATGGGTGAAGCTGAAATGGAAGCACTGGTCAAACAGGTCCTTCAGGATACAGGCGTCACGAGCATGAGTGACATGGGGAAAGTCATGGGTTCACTCATGAAAGCGGCGGCGGGCAAAGCCGATGGGAAACGTCTCCAGGAAATCGTCAGAGGGATCCTCAACTAATGGCTACAGGTTTTGATCTGATCGGTTTGCTGCTCATTGTTATCATGGCAATAAGTGGTTTGAAAAAAGGGCTCATCGATGGTGTCCTGAAAATGGTGGGTATCTATGCTGCCATCTATGCCTCCATGCACTATAATCAATATGGCACGGCATTAATTGAACCCCTCATCCATCTTCCTGATGCCTATAAGGT
>JAIPGJ010000064.1 GCA_021736185.1 Fidelibacterota bacterium
CCTCATTCACCCACTTGTAATGATAATAATGCCCCTTGATTTCAATTGAATCTGCCATCCCCATTTCATTATGAATCTGAACCAGATCAAATCCCGTATCATAAGCAAATTCATCACCGACAAGATCAAATTCAGCCAGTAGGGAGTACTGACCCAGATTTCCTGCAGTTTTTGCGCTTCCATAGATACGATATCCTGCGAAATCGGCTTTTCGTGAAACAGGATCAACTGTCGATTCAGGTGCATTATCCCAATACAGGGCTATTTTTTGGTCTTCAGCTATGACGGTCAGGGCGGGGGAGGGAGGCGGCTCTGGAACGATATAGCGATCCAGGATTCCGTCACCATCAAAATCTTCACCAGGGTCCAGTCTTGAATTTCCGTTCACATCCTCGCCGTTAAAAGCTTTTTGCGCCCAATCGGCATTCTTGATCAGGTCTTGCCTGCGCGCCAGATCATCATTGAGACCCTGGTGACTCCAGGGAGCACCGATAACTGCAAAAACCACATTAATGGACTCACCAACGGGAAGAATAAAACCAGCATTATCCGGTATGGTTCCAAAGGGACCGGCTGAAACCAACATCATCCACGAGTTGGGTAAATCAAGCCATGGTGATTGATCCCGATATTTGTTTCTGAAAACGTCATCATAGAATGGAGAGCTAGATAGTTTTTTATAGCGGGTAGTATCATCGGCTGGCATATCAAATTCTGGAATCAGTCGATTATTGTCCGTCCATTGCCACTGGTTGTAAAAGGTAAACCAATCACCCCGAGAATCTCCAAAGGATGTGGAGCGACGGCCAGGACCAAACAGAGGCACAATTCCAAAATATGCGTTTGACCAGCCCTCGTCTCCATCATAGTCAAATTGATAACCAATATTTCGAGGAAAGCCATTGCTGTTATAGGATCTTTCAAAACTATTGATATTGTCGTACCAGCTGAAGCCACTACCAGGCTCCCAGATACTCTTGTGATTCATATTATTAACAGAGGCATCTGCCCAGATGCCTGCATATATATCTTTAATATCCCATCCGCTCCCTGTGGAATCGACCCGATCACTCCTGTTAGTTATCGTGTAGTCCAAAATCACAAAGGATTCCATGAATGAATGACTCCAGGCATAGGTTTCCAGATGAACCTCAATCCCCAGGGGGACATGATTGATGATATCAGAGCCGTAATCTTTAAAATCTGCCAACAAATCCTGGTGACTTACCGCATCGAGAGAAAAGTAGCTGGCCAGGGGAGAGGTGCCTGCTGATGAGATGCTGGAGCGGGTCTGGATGGTATCACCTGCGGATGAGGAAGTTGTGAATTCAAAACCTTCTTCACCATAATCAAAGGCACCGTCAACAATAGCAGTTGAGACACGGGCCAGTTGTTCTTCACCATTGATGACTGGAATACCACCGATCCATAATCCACCATAACTCATGAGCTCGACCATTTCACGCTCTGTGCCATACTGCTTGTAGCGACACGAAGCCTGGTTTGGATTATTCCAACCCTCTCCGATGATTCCAAAATTTGTCACCGTGAGACCCATTTCACCTACAATGGTTGTGTTGTCATAGTCATCGATGGCGGGTTTGTACAACTGAGCTGAAATTGGATTAAAGAGTCCAAAAAGGGTGATAACGAGGGCTGCAAATACGTGAAAGCGCATTTGACCAAGATAATTATCTGTCAGGCATGTGGAAGAAATATTCAGGACAAAAGAGAGTTATTCTATTATTAAAATCATCACCACGCCCCAGTCTCTCATCGCTTCCCACTGGGCGATATGCCCGTGGCCGAAGTCACCTATTTAAGCGGGAGGTTCACCATCTCGTTCTGTTTTTTCCAGAAGCGTAAGTAGGGGAAATGTGGTTTCACCTGTATGCTTTCAGTCTCCAGCATGGCGATCAGGGCGTCAGCGGTTTCACGTTCCAGACTGAATGCTTCTGCTGTGAGCGCCGCCTGCTTCTCTGTATCCAGGTTGTCTGATTCCGTTAACCATCGATTTTCCAACACTTCAAACTCTTGTCTCACCAGTTGGTTGCGATTCTCGAAATCCAGGAGGATCTGACGATGGAGTTCCTCATGATGCCACCAGAAAATATCATTGTCAAATTTTTCCAGGTTTTCACCAGAAAATGAGGTGGGTAGGGGATTGTCACCAAACCAGATCGGTTTGAATATGGATGTACAGGGGCTAGAACTAGCCGTGGCCCAATAGGTTTCCTTATTCTGAGTTATATGAGCCACAAAAGAGGCGGTGGTCTGAGATGACTGCCTGGCAGGACTGGCACCGGCATGGGCGCATACATGATTCATGAGAAAATGATTATCCGGTCGATAGTGATCGTCTCCATGATCTCTAAGATGAGCAAATGCATCAGGTACTGAGTAGGTCTTTTTCCTTAACATTGCTTGTGATCGGCCTTGTCGTGTGGCGCAGGCAGAAAATTTGGTATAGAAAGTATCTGAGTAGCAGTTGGCGAAGTGGAAATCAGCTTTCTTTTTGATCCATCCTTTTTCCAGAGCTGTATAGATCAAGTCTTCATGCATGAGATCAAAATCTTTCCCAATGGTCAGGCCATTACTGATGGCGTAGTAGTCCTCCACCTTTTTAGCGACCCAAAGATGTCCCGCTGTTTCCAGCACCCAGGCTTCATTGGGATCAGCAATAAGAAAGCTATTGTGATAATAGAAAGATTTGTTCCGGTATCCGCAGTTGCCACCCTGTCCATATTTTTCCAACAGTTCCGTGATGGTCTCCAGGGCACCCCGGGCTGAGCTGCGTCTTTCAAGGGCGAGCCGCAAAAGATCCATACCTGTAAGACCGCCTTCTTTTTGCACGGGCATTTTGGTGAACACCGCTTCATTCCCGATGACCACACCCCGGTCATTGGCCCCCATCTCAGCTCCCCACATCCAGTAAGGTCGGGAGATGAGTACCGCGTGGGTTTCTTCAACCTGCGGTATACTCATGTGAGTACAGGCCACCATATCACTGGTATCATGGCGACATTCTGGAAGGTATTCCAGAAGTTGAACCTCAGCGGCTTCCCGATCACTGTTTTTTCCAAAGATCATGCTGCCATCTTGAGTTACGCTGGGTAAGGCTACAAAGGTATCACACATATCAACAACTTTCTCCTAGCGTTTGATCTTACCAGGCAGGACAAATTCATATCTCTGTCCCAGGAGTTTATTTTTTATGAAACGATCAAATCTTCTTAAACCCAGGAAGAGCCTCCAGATGAACTTATCTTCCTTGTAGTAGGCTTCAATCTGTTCCTTCTCAAGAGCTTCCATTTTACCGGTGGTACTGGAATTTATAGTTCCAATCCAGCTATCCACCAGCTCAGGACGCTGCTCCTTATAAAGATTTGCAATGAGATCCGTATAGACCAGACGGCGATCATAGTAACGGGTCATCACATCCTCCAAAAACTGCCAGCGGATGAGCCAGCGCAGGAAAGATGGCGCACTCTGCAAAAGGAGCTCAGGGTCAAGTGTTTCAATACCCTCCTCGAGCATGAGGGGGGTGCTGGTGTCAATGTAGGCCATGTCTCCTGATTCCAGCAGGACCCAATTTGATAATTGACCATCAATGGCAAGTTTTATATTGGGATCATGGGTTGCGTTATAGGTCCAAACCTTCTCAATTTCCAGAACAATGCGTTGAATCATGGATTCCAAAAAAGCAGTATCCTCGGTCTGAATCAGCTGGTGACAAAATCGAGGGGGAGGCAGTTGCTTCTGGAGTATATAAAGCACAGCAATATCGCCATGGCCTTTCACGATAATGGTGGCATCTTCAGGAATGGTTAACCCAGCCGTTCTCAGACGGTCACAATAGCGTTGGTAATCAGCAGCGTATTTTTGCGCGGCAGGGAGACTGGCAAAGAGGGGCATGCGCTTCGCGGCAACTTCCGTATCATGGTTGATTTGCAGGACACAGGATATTTCACCATAACCTAATATTTCACAGGGGACGACCGAGGCCGTTGGATCCTGTGGATTGAGACCATTCTCAAATTTCTGGAGAGTATTCTGGTCAAGCATCTAGGAACTCTGCCCTGAAAAAAACCTGAGAATTCGACTACCGGTCTCTTTAGCCATTAAAGCGGCTCTCAACTTGCGGGCTGTATTCATGGCCCGGTCTAGTTTTTCCATAACCAGATCAATCTCGTCATCTGTAATGGTGAGGGGCGGTAAAAATTGAATGACCGAGGTATCATTATTGGCATAAATCATGAGCAGATCTTCGTCATAAGCCGCCTTGGTTAAGGCCGGACCACCATATTCATCCCGCAACTCCAGACCAATCATGAGACCCGTTTGTCGGATTCCCTTGAAAAATTTTGGATATTTCAACTGAATTTCTTCTAGATCTTCCCGGATCATTTTTCCCGCTTCCTGAACCCGTTCAAGAAAAACGGGGTCACTTGAAATCTGAATCACTTTCTGACCAACCCGACAACCCAGCTCTGAACCCCCATAGGTGGAAATGTGGATAAAGGGATCCTTTTTAAATATGGCATCCAGAGCGTCCCGAATAACGGTGGCAGCAATGGGGTAGATTCCGCCTGAAAGTCCCTTCCCAATCACCACCATATCAGGAGTTATCCCGGCATGTTCAAAGGCCCAAAGTTTGCCCGTACGACCCAGACCCGATTGGACTTCATCCATAATGAGCAGGGTTCCATTCTTATCACACAGCTCCCGGACGTTTGCAAGATAGCCATCTTCAGGCATAACCATCCCCAGTGTGGATGGAATCGTTTCCAGAATGACGGCCGCTACATCCGGTGTAAGTACCTGGGCCAGGGCGTCTGCATCATTGAACGGAACTTGAATTTTGTTGGTGGTATCAATGCCGAAGGGATCACGATATTGGGCATCTCCCACACTGAGAGCCAAACCGGTGTGTCCGTGAAAGCCCCCATTGGCTGAAATTATTTTTTGGCGACCGGTATGCCCACAGGCCAGCTTGAGTGCCAGATCAACGGCTTCACCTCCACCCACACTGAAAATGCAAATATTCAAATCACCCGGCATGGTGTCGGTAATTTGTTGTGCCAGGGCAGTTCTCTCCTGGCTCATTAAATGGTGGTTGCCAATGTCCAGTTCGTCCAGTGCCGAGCGCAAGGTCGCAATGATTTCCGGATTGCGGTGCCCCAGATTGAATACGCCCCCATTGGAATGACAATTGAACAAGTGCTTATTCCCATCCATGTCATGAATCCAGGCCCCTTCTCGCTGACCCATGACAAAGTCCATCCCATATTTTTTAAAAAAAGCGGCCTTGCCGGCAGAGACATGCGTTTCAAAACTTTTTATAACACTCTGTTTATCCATGAATCAGTACCTTTTATGCAAGTTGTCAATCATTCAAATGTGCGCCTAATCTCTTATACTATCCCTCCGATGAAAAACCGACTTAATAATTCCAGAAAAGAGAAATGAAGTGACGTGGACCCAGACTATGGTTCATCTGATAAATAGAATATCCCAGGGTGAAAGTTGACCACTCCATGGTAAACCCGCCTGAAGGATAAACGCGCAGGTCAGGATCAGCAGATTCAATCTGAATACCGCCCATCAACTCAAACCTTTCCATGATTGAATAGGATACACCGAGGCTCGTGGGAAAGGATCCATTGTTGACCTCGTTCAGGATGGTAAGATGATTAAAGTTGGCCTCGACTTCCAGCCATAAGTCAGTGGGGAATTGCGTGCTCTCTTCATCCAGCTGACCACTCACCCCGAAATGACTGAGACCTCCACTTACCAGGAGGTGATCGTTGATCGGATAAGCGGCTGCCAGATTCAGTGAGAGACTGGTGGCGCTGGCATTCAGGGTACGCTCATGGAGCAATTCTGCGCCAAGCCCCAGAATGACAGGACCCCATTCCCGGGCATAAGCAGCCCCGGTGTTAAAGAGATTATACTGGAAAGTGCTCAGGGGCTCTTCAGTAGGGATATCATCACGATATTCCAGTTCACCGCTGTCCATGGCCTGGAAACTTAAGTGAACCTTATCCAGGGCAACACCCATATAGGCTCCCTGGATGTCGGCCACCCAATTCCAGACGCTCAAGGTAACCGCTGCTTCTGGATGGGTGATGAGGCGAGTCGGTTTTACGATGGGATTCAGGCTCAAGCCAAGGGACGCATCCCGGGCATCAGTTGGTGTTGAGAGAATATCAAAACCGCTCTGAGCCCAGACCATTCCCATCATTGTCATCGCCAGTAGAATCCTTTTCATCATTAGAAGTTTACTCCCCATCCAAGATAATTTCTAAGTCCTTCACCTCGAGTACCAGCTCTGATACCCAGATCAATGTGCATGGGCGGACCCTGCTTCCATGATAACTCATATCGGGCACTGAAACCGGGATAAATAATTTCATCTTCGATGCTCAATCCGGTATTTACCTGAAGGGCCGGTATGCCATGCCACAGCATAGCAACGCGGTAAATATTTTCGCCAATAAAATAATGATCATGTTCCAGGGCCAGGGAAAAACTTTTCACCTCCTGCAGCCAACCCCAGGAAAGACTCATTGGAAATTCATCCTGATAGCTGCTGCCCCGTTCAAAGATGTCCTGGGTCTTCCATTTGTAACTGCTGTTCCAGTCCTTGAGAGCCAAGGCCAGTGAACTGCCAGTCCGGGGCTTGAACACAATCCCCACGCCAGCTCCAAAGCCGCTGCCTTTGAGATCCAGCCAATTATCCTCAGAACTGAATTGCTTGGTTAACACTTTCAGGGACAGCCCGAATGCCAGTTTTTCAGAAAAACGATTTGAGAATGAGACCAGATAGGTCATTTCTGTATCACTCAAATTTCCGGCAGGATAACCCCTGGTATCTCGAGCTTCGATGTTCCTGGTTCCAGCTGCTATCAAGCCGATGGACAAGCTGGCAGTTGGTGGGAGCGGTATCCCCGCATTCACCGTGTAGATGAATCGATCCAGGCTGAGTTGAACCAGACCGGCATCAAAATTCCGTTTGTCAAAAAAAGCTCGAGATGCCGGATTTTGAGCATAACTGTTGGTGCTGGTCTTATGAAAAAGGGTAATGCCACCTGTCCCTGCTGAAAGAGGATCAGAAATAAAGCGGTTGGTGGTCCCTGTGAATCCACCGAGATCAGAAGCAAATGTGGTGTTGCCAATCATCAAGAACAGTAAGCATAGTATCCCAACGCTTTGTCCTAAACGTTTTTTGAAACTGTCATCGCGGTACCCCGCCAAGCGGGAAGCGAATGTGAATGAGCACGGCGATCTAGCTTCAGAGATTGCCACGTTGCTTCTCAACTCGCAATGATATTTAACTAATTTCAGTTCCAAGGCTTTCAATTGATCACCATCACTTTCGTCCAGTGAATATCAGAATCGACTTCAATCCGAATAAAATAGGTTCCGTTGGATACCAGATAACCTCCTTCATTGCGACCATTCCAGGTCCGTTCCTGTGGACCTGAGAGGGTCGACGGGATATTGTCCATAACTTCCCTGACCCCATGCATGGCAAAATCAAAAACATTAATGGAAACGGTTTCACCGGCTTCTGCACTATAGCGAATAATCAGATTCCCCTGACCGTTTAGCACCTTATCATAGCGTGGCGTAAACGGATTGGGATAGGCATAAAATTCATCTGAGTTATCTGTGCTACGAGCCTTATGAATATTCCAGGATAAGCCTTCATTATTGCTCACAGCCAAACCATCACCGGTTCCCACCCAGACGGCACCATCATGATTCACTAATACGGAGTATACCGCATCTGAATAGATAATTTCAGAGTAATCATCATGATGAAAATTGGGGAGGAGTACAAAGTGAAGACCATCTTTGGATTTCCATAATCCCTGATCCGTCGCAGCGTAAATGTTGTGAGCATCCGAACCAATATTCCAGACCCTGTATCCCAGGTGCGGAGCCCGCCAGTAATTGGTTTCGTCATCATAAAAACTGAGGCCCGTCACGTCCCCGGCACCGGTGGTAATGGTAGATGCCCAGATGCGTTCTGAGCCATCAGCCAGGCTCTGTCGATCAAGGGCAATCACCCAGTTACCTGAAATATTGGAATTATTAAAAGTAAAATGATCCCAGCTTACACCGCCATCCACAGAGCGATTCACACCGCCGGAGGTTCCCACCCAGACGGTATCGTTCCAGGCTTTTACAGCAAAAGCGATATGGTTGAAATGAATCAGGGGATCCAGAGCATAATATTCTGGATTATCCAGAATCTCACTTTCCATATCATCTATGACATTGGAGTCCAATCTGGCTTGATCATCCCAGGGCAGCATGACCCGCTGCCAGCTATCTCCCAGATCAAAGGAAACTCTTAAACCACCCCCGAAGGAGGTCGCCCACAGGCGGGTTCCGTCATAGGCCAGATCATAGGTGATATTTTGTACTTCCGTCACCACATCCACAGTCAAAATGGAAACTCCAAAGAGATTCATCTCGGAATATTTTGCATAACTTGTATCACTACCTTCAATGATCATTTGCAGACTATCCATGGGTTGACCCAGACGGGTCCAACTGGCTCCACCGTCAACAGAGCGGCTGATACCGCCACCTGCTTTGAGATCACCGAATGCAGTTGTGGAATCGAATCCCATGGCAGCCCAGATGGTATCGCCCTGCACTGCCAGAGCTGATACCCCGCCGCGACCCAGATTTGAATAGCGCGGACTGAATCCAATAAATGAATCACCATTATCATAAGTTGCACTGAGTCCATGGCCTGACCCCAGCCACAGGGTATCACCGCTTCCTGCAATGTCTGATATACTGCTACCAATGAGACCATTGTAAACCGTATCTGTCGCCGCCAGTGAATAATGACTGGGTCGCAATAGTTGGGCTTGCAGCGATATTGTCCATATCGAAAAAACCAGAAATATTAGGCGTTTCATTGGAAAATTCCCGACCGTACCAGGGAGTTCTTTTTCATAAAGCTAAGATTCGCAGGGGCTAATAGCACCAACGTATCTGCCACAGGCTCAGAGACTAAGCCAAACCAGCTTCGGGCATAAAAAGTACGATAATAAGTACCAACCTGTGTAAATTGATCGTTCTCGAACCCAACCATTAAACTATATATCCCGTCCCCCCTGACTTTATCACCACTGGTAAAATCCACGCCCTTATAATTGAAAAACACGACCGTTCCACCGTCATCATAAAGGTGAATGGGCTGTTTCTGATTTGACCAGGTCGAATCAGGTTTTCTCGACATCAGCCAGACGTCGCGAATTTCATCCAGTCCCTTTGGGTGGGTAACTTCTACCGATAGTGTGTCCAGAAGCAGGCTATCTACAACAAGTTGAAGCGTATCCCGATGCCAAATTGTACCTATCACTGGTGCGGCAGGAACAACGGGGTGAAAGGAGTACTGATCTATGGTTTCCTGCATGTTAATATCACGGACTCTCACTTCAATATTCCAGAGTTCATTTATCAATTCAAGTTGAAGACTATCCGACAATTCAAGGATGCTATCCGGTAATCCCCAATTCCCATTATAATTACCATCTCCAGCAATTATATCACCCTCAAGTCCGGCATCATTAAGTATCATGGAATCGGGATGGACACTTTGAGACCACAGGGCAAGTCTCACCTCATCGATTGGATTGGGACTGTTGACCCGTACGCTGAAAAAGAATTGTTTGTACAGATAATCAAACTCGAAACTGGTAATATCTGCCTTGAAATCAGGGGCGTCAGCGCCATCTAAAAAAGGCGCTTTATCGAATGACGTTGGTGACTGGTCACACTGAATCAAGCTGGCGACCAGAAATATGGTGAGTATTATTTGACTTCGCATAAATAAGCGATCCATTCATTTTTTGTAAACGTTTTTAATATTTTCCAGGGTGATTGGCTGAGCAGCTCTCGGGTTTCCTGATCTTCAGTCAAGAGGAGGCCAGATACAATCACTTTACCAGCTGTCCGAACTGAATCGAAATAGCTTGGGAGGATGGGGAAAAGTCGAGCTTTAATAATATTAACCACCATGAGGTCATAGGGGCTATTTAAGAGGGGTGTTTCAGTAATTTGTAGATTAAATCCAGAATGAATCCCGTTGAGTTCAAGATTATCGCTGATGTTTTCTTCCGTGAAGGGGTCATTCTCCAGGGCATCGACTTGAGCGGCCCCTTTGAGGAGCGCTGTAATCCCCAGAATGCCACTCCCTGTGCCTACATCAAGAACACGTTCAGCTCCCAGAATCTGGTCATCCAGTATCTCCAGACACAATTGGGTGGTTTCATGGGTGCCCGTTCCAAAAGCCATGGCAGGACGAATACGAATTTTTATGGGGTGGGGGAAGTCATCAGGGGATTCCCATTCAGGCAGCACAATGAGTTGCTCAGTAATCGGTGTGGGTTTGAAAAAGGCCTGCCAGTTTTTATTCCAATTTTCGTAATCCACCACACTCTGCACCAGATTGGCGGCAGGATCAAGGTCCTGGATATAGGTTTTCAGCTCACTCAAAATGAGCTGAGTTGAATGATCCAGCGGGTAGCTTACCTGAAAGACATCGTCCTTTTCAACAATGGCCAGACCGCCCAGAGCCATGGCAAAATCGATGGCGATGTCCCGGTGCTCCTCGGCCATGTGAATATCTGCAGATATCCATTGTGGTGGTGTCTCAATCAAATTTAACGCTCATTATTCTGTAGCCAGCTCAGGAAGAGTGGATCATAGATGTGGTAGCCCTCATCGCGATTGACCAGCCAACCCTCCCGAACCAGTTTTAACACTGTATTGTGAGCCGTGCTTGTTGCCGAAAGGCCAAATTTTGCAATAAAACCCAACTCAGTGGGTCGGGAATAACCACAGGCCAAGCCCTTGAATAGACGCTTTTCGTTTAATCCGAATTGATCCCACATGGTGGTGAAGAATATGTTACGCTCTTTTAACAGCTTTGTGTGGGCGCGTTGAAGAAGTCGCGTTGTGGTGCCCTCCAGCCAGATTTGAGCCACAGTATAGGCCAGTCTTTGAGTAAAAAGTGGCTGACCTTCGCTCATGTTGTAAACTGCCTGGGGCAGATCAAAATCACTGAGACCCAAGCGTCGAAATTGTGTGGAAAGATAGCGGGTGCATGATTTTTGTTCCAGATTCCCAAGCTCGTAAAATTCCAGATTGCTAAAAAATGGCTTTTTCGCTTGAGCAAAACAGTTCTGCATAATATCATAACGATGACTGACAAACAGATGGGTGATGTCCCGTCGCCCATTCAAACTCAGCCTTAATTCTTCAACAATATCCTCCTTGAATTTGTCGAGATGTTGAAATTCATCCCAAACCAGAATAAATTTTTTATTGCTCCCTTTAACCAGGTCATACCAGAGGTTAAAAATTTTCGCCAAGCTGATATTTTCGGGATTCTCATTCATTTTTGCCTGGGGAAAGCTGGTTTCCAGACTTTGAAGGAGCAGAGCAAGCAGCCCCTGGCGGTCCACAATAAAACGTAAATCAAGATAGATGAAGGGGGTTGAGCCCTTGTCTAAAATAAAATTCAACAGACTTGTTTTTCCCGTACCACGCCGACCCGTGAGAACCAGGTGGGTTTGATTTTCAAGTCGAGAGAGGATAAATGTCTGCTCTTCAGATCGCTGAACATAATGATTGCCTTTTACAGGTTCACCCCAGTTAAAAGGGTTGGCGTAAATTTTACTCATCATCCGAGTCCTCTTTACTTTTAGCTATCATTGTTGGTATAACCAGCTTAACACCGTGTTTCCAACCGCTTCAAGACTTTCTGCACTACATTTATCCGGTGTGTCTTGATGAGTATGCCAGTAGGCATTATCCGGTCCTGGATATTCGAAATCGATGATGTCAATAGCCTGGATGCCCTGCTCAATAAACGGCACATGGTCATCATACATGGAAGCTCCAGCGACAAACTGAAATTGATCATAGCCAATATCTCCAGCCAGGGTCCAGATTTCTTCCACCAGTCGAGGCGCAGCACGATAGGACACTGGATCTACCTTAATGGTCAACTCAGCATCGCCCACCATATCCAGGAGTATCACCTGCTGAGCCATGGGAGGATAGGGGTGTTCCACATAATAGCGACTTCCCAGGAGATAGTACTGGAGATCCCGGGGTGCTCCATAGTCTTCACCATCGAATAGGATAATATCGATTCCTGGATTTACCGGATTCGCCTTGAGTTGTCGGGCAATTTCAAGCAGGATGGCTACTCCACTGGCCCCGTCATTGGCTCCGATCATGGCTCTTTCCGGGTGGGATGGATCATATTCAGCCCGGGGTCGCGTGTCCCAATGGGCACACAGGATGATCCGTTGGGATTTTTGTGGTTGAAAACGGGCGACAATATTGGTGAGATTCAGTTTGCCTGATGAATAGGGATCATCCAATTGAAAGTTCTGTAAATGGAGGGTATCAGCCAGAGGCTCCAAAATGGACTGGAAGAACTGAATCGCTGCATTGGCGCCTGGGGAATTGGGATTCCTGGGACCCAGATCACATTGAGCCTGGAGATCGTCAAAGGCCCGCTCTGCATGAAAGCCGGTTTGTGCTGTCGAGGATATTACCATGCTGAAAATGAGTAAGATAGTAAGACCTGATTTTTTATAATCAAATTGCATGCTTACTCCCTAACCCTTGATCTGGATATTTACACCAAATTGGAAATCTCCCACATCCTGCCGCCCATGATCACGGGTATCGGTAATACGGTAATCATAGGAAACATTTCCAGATACCTTATCGGTGAAACTATACTGGATACTGGGTCGGGCTGAAAGTGTTTTCGTATAGCGGCCATCCCCGAATTCAATGGATGTTGCACTTTCAGTCCCTGTGTATTCCTGCTCATATGTGTAAGCTATTTCCAGGCGGAAATCGATATTGTTCTCAAGATATTTATCTTCCATCATGGGGAGGGGAATCGTCATGCCTCCTCGATGGGAATAGGAAAGGCCGGCATTCACAGATTGATTGAAATTCTGACTTGATGAAATAAAATTCTCCACATCAATGGAATTGCTGATGTTTTTTGTCAGGCTGTAATTGAGTGAGCCATTGACGTTATTTTTACCCTGGATATTCAGGCCAATAAGTGGCGAAAAAGCAATGGAATAGGTTTCCCGACTTATTCTTCCTTTTTCCATATTAGCTGTTTTTTTACCGGCATAATTCATGTCCAGGCTGGCCCCGCTGATATATTTTTTCAGCCATTCAATATCTTTTAAGCCAGCATACCTCACATTGAATGAGGGCAGCGGTATACCAGAGTTACCAAAGGATTTATATTCGTCTTTGGGCGCTCCATACAGGTTACCACTGGGGAGGAAATCGATGTTTGTATTGATAACTTCACCCTGGCTTTTATTCACGAGAGTTGTTTTCTGACCAAAGGTGAAAGTAAATTTTGTGGTGAGGTTTTTGCTCAACTTGAGACCTGAGCGGGTGGTCAGGTTAAAGTTACCACTTGTCGCAACGGGGTTGGTCGCATCTGGATGATTCATATTATGTAGATCTGTATTAAGTCCAAATCTATAGTCATAGCCAATATCGCTAATCTTTAATTCCCGGACCAAATATATAGTCGTGTCTCTCAACCCGGTCGTGTCACCGGGAACGGTGGTATGTATGGTATCAATGGACACAATTTGCCGCAAGTTACTGGTACTGTTTCCCTGGGTCACATTTAATGAAATAGGGTCAATGCGATCCAGGGTTGCATAGCTCAAGTCCAGAATTTTTGTAAAGCTCAGGGACTCCTTTTTTGTTTCCTCCTCAGGCGGTTTTGCTTCATCTTTTTTATCCTCCTCTGGAGGAGCGACCCGACCTCGACCCCGGCCCCGGGCCGACTGAGTGTTTTTATCGCCAGCACCGGATTTTTTGAGGGTTTCCGGTTTGTGGACGAGCCCAAATAGCTCTGACATGGTCACCGACATATTCACCGAAGTATTCGAACTCACATTCAGATCAAGACCTGGCTGGTCTGCATTGATTTTGTCCGTAGCAGAGAAATTGGATGAATAGGATAAGGATGGAGAGATGAGTTTGAAGCCTTTGGGATTCCAGTTCATGTTGTAGGACTCCCTGTAGCTTCCCAGATGACCAAAATCCATATTCTTGATAATATCTGCTTTACGATTTTTCAAACTATCCAGATTATTTGAAAGGTCGACACTGAATTTTGCGTTGACCGTGCTGAGAATATTCCAGTCCATATTAAAACGACGACTCATGCTCAACTGATGTAAGGGTTTCTGGGGTGTCGAATTCGGATTTCGGAAAAGGCTGGATGATCGGCTCTCCACCATGGAGCCATCTACACCAAGACTGGAAGGCAGGTAGCCAATCTCAGTGTTGGAGAGTCCGGTTCCCACGAGAGGGAGGGACTCCAGGAAAATGAGGGGCGACACTTTATTTTTATTCCCCAGATTGACCTTATAGGAGAAACTACCATCAATTTTTTCTGAGTTTTCCTCACTTTTCTGGGCATTGGAGGCCGTACTGTTGGTTGCACCAACCTTGAAATTCATATTATCAATTGTGTATTTAGGTAACCAATGTTCGGATTTTTCCTTCTTGGAAAGTGACACATTCCAGCTATACGACTCGTTCCGGCTGGTCATGGTTACCAGGGTATCCCGCAGCGAC
>JAIPGJ010000002.1 GCA_021736185.1 Fidelibacterota bacterium
CAGAGGATCAAGCCATGCGAGGAACCAAATGACGAGAATAAGTATCGTTCTGTTGCAGATCCTCATGCTGGTTAGTCTGAACGCCTGCCTGCTTTCCACCACACTCATGCTGGACAATAAGCCCCCCAGTTCGGTATGGGACTCCCATTTTGAGACGGGTTTAATTTTTGAATCAAACCAGCCCAGAGGTATTTTGGTACGACATGGTCCTCAAGTCACTATTCGTGAATTTCTAACCAGAGAGATCGTCTATGATGAAGAGATTAATTGGCATGCCAATACTTCAATAGCTTTAACACCAGGCAAGTATATCATCGATTTCTATGTGTATTATTGGGGATTTCACGTCTGGAAATATAAAGGCTTTTTTATGGTTGATGAAGCTGCACCCACACACTTGATCTTAACCACACCACGGCTGGTTACGTCGAAACCTCAAGTCGTTTTCAGGTAGCACCGGGAGGGTGTCTACGCCTGGGGCCGGTTACACAACAACAGGTCACAAAAAAAGGGGATTAAACCATGTCAAAACCAAAATTAATTGTTCCCGCTGTCAGTTTTCTCTCAGGTTTGATCCTGTGGATTGTTTTCCTCCTCTGGGGAAATCCTCAGACTCCCGGCATGCAATGGGTTGGATCACTTTTCTGTCTGATCATTGCCGGGGTTTTCTATTTCTCGGCAGTCCAGTGCCGAATCGCTACGGGAGGGCGCAAAGGGAATCGGATCCGGACCATCGCCTTATTCCTCATGGCTGTTTTCACCTACTTTCAATCAGCGCTTTATGGCGCCATCATCCTGGGCATCGCCACTCTGGTCATCGGGGACATGGCCCGCCATGGAACTGATTTTGTGGATGCGGATACACCTTCGCCGAAAGACCAGGGATAATTTGCATGGCTCGATATTTCTTAGCCCCTATGTCGGGATTAGAATCCCGACCCGGGGGGCAAAAATCATTAATTTCCATTGCCAGTCTCCTTCATAAAAAGCGGGTGTTATGAAATCAAAAATCCTTTTCCTTTTTCTTATGACTCCCTGTTTCATCTACCCCCAGGTCACCCTGGAAGCGGATGGACCCGGCAATACCTACGAACTGATCAACAGTGTCCTGGCCCCTGATGGTAATGTGGTTGAAAACCCGGAATGCGTCCATCCTGAGTTTGGACGTCACATCACCGAAGTCTGGGACGCTGACCTGAATCAATATGTTTTCGAGTTCTACATCCACGTGACACCAGACAATGACCGCTGTATCAACTTTGACCGACAGCGGATGGAAATCAAAACCTACGGGGGGTCGCCTGATAATTTAAAAGGCGTGGTGGGAGAACGGATTGAATACCATTGGAAATTCCGGCTGCCTGAAGGTTTTCAGCCCTCCACCAGCTTCACCCATATTCATCAAATCAAAGCCGTGGGGGGTGATGATGGTATGCCCATCTTCACCCTGACACCCAGAAAAGCCAGCCCCAACAGAATGGAGCTGAAACATGATAACACAACCAATGTAGTGACCGTTCCTTTAAGCCTGTTTGAAGGCGTCTGGGTGGCTTGTACCGAGATTCTCACCGTGGGTGTTAACGGCAGCTATTCCATGGAAATTCGCAAGGTGAGCGATGGAACCGTCCTGCTCTCATACAGCAACGACAATATCATGACCATCCGGGCTGACAATGACTTTATCCGTCCCAAATGGGGCCTTTATCGGAGTCTGGATCATCCCGATCATTTACGGGACGAAGCCATGCGTTTTGCCGGCTTCTCCATTGAAGAGCTGGCCGCTGATATTCGCGAAACAGAGCCTGTGACACCCGATAAAGTGTCCCTGCTCCAAAACTATCCCAATCCCTTCAATCCCAGTACAAATATTAGCTTCATGCTTCCCGAGCAGTCTCAAGTATCCCTGAGAATCGTTGATATATCGGGGAAAGATGTCCAGTTCCTGCTTGATGGAGAAGCCAGCGCCGGTCATCACCAGGTTCAGTGGGACGGGCTGACCCATTCCGGTAGCCTGGCTCCCAGTGGACCCTATTTTGTGTTGCTCCAGGCGCAGGGTCATTCATATTCAAGAAAATTGTTGCTGCTAAAATGAGCCCAGCCTGGCTGGAGACAGTGGGGCGGACAGATCAAAACCAAGTGACTATGAAGATACCAGACCCCCCATTCGGAGCGAACACTTGCCCACGGCAGCAAACAAATGATGAATTCAGGAGTATAACTGATCTTGATGGACCAAAATTAAAATTGTCAACAATCTCCAATATCGATGGGGCCCCTGCATGACCTTAATACTCATTTTCTTGCTTACGATCTCTGGCTTCGCCCAACATTATGATAAGCCGCCCAATTTTGGCAGACAAATCAATCACTTCCAGACCTCTGCTTATGAGTTGTATGCCTCAGATTTGATCTTTGGCAGTCCCAATGCTGATGGATTAAGGCAACCCATATACCGCATTGAAAATTTCCAGGATTATTTATACAAAGTGGTTGATATAGAGTCCGGGGCCATATTGATCTCATACCTGGCCGGTGAGAAGGTTCTTTTTTCGAAATACGGGACACTCTGGGCGGTCAATTATAGAAGTAATAGTGGGAATAACGTTCTGAGCGGGCTGGGTGACCATGGCTCCATTGAATATCATGAATCCGATATATTCCACGAAGGAGACTTGTTGACCATCAGCGAGCTGAACCATCAATACCTGACCCTCGAATCTCAGCAGACCATTCACTGCTACTCTGTGGAGGGGACCTTGAACTGGTCCTATCGGTATCCATACGGGGACCTCAGTTTAGAGGAGGCATTTCTGTCTTCAGATGAAACCCTTCTGATTATTAATCAACCCAAGGTCCGGGTTCAGGCCCTTGATATGGCTACCGGCAAGGTGCTGTGGAAGGTTGAAGGCAAGTATTGGGCAAGCGTGATTCCTTTCGCCTTGAATTCCAATGTTATCCTTTTTGATGGTTATTACAGCAAAGCAGGAATCATCAACCGAAGGGGCAAAAAGCTGTACGAACTGGACAAGCCAGGTGACTTGAGAGCGACAGCATACATCAATAACACCAGTTTGGTCAGTGGGAATTTGGTTATTCCTGATTTAACAAAAGAAGAACGACGCGTCAGATTACCCAGCCGGTTGGTCTCTGGTAAAGGCCAGGCAGTCACCCCCATTAGCTGGTCAAAGGAAGGGACCTACTTTGCCATCGTCTATGCCTATTGGGAAAAACTGGAACCGCCAGATTCCACGGTTGAGCGCTATCGGGTCGACGTTGTCTCCGCCGATGGCCGGGATATGGGATTCTTTTTCCCCAGAATTAAAGAAAAACTTGATGATGCTCAGATTCAGGTCCAAATCTCCAATGAGGGCTCCGAAGTGCTCTTTATTGGACGAGAAAGCGAAGGACTTCAGTTCATTTGCCGGGAGTATTCCATTTCACTCTAAGCAAGACCCGCTGACCCCTTTGACCACCGCTACTGGCGGGGCAGGAAAGCTCAGGGTCCGACTGATGTATCGGGGCTAAAACGCAGGGCGTGAGTGACTGCGAACATGATAGGGAAGCTGTTTACATATGGAAATCATCGGCAAAACAAGCATACATCCCGTCCTGTTTTACTCAGGTAAGTTTGCGGGTTACGCAACCTGGGGAGCGCTGGCCGTTTCCCTCTTCACCCTTCCGAAAGAAACCAGGCTGGAGCCCCTTAGCTGGATATCATTTATCCTGCTTGGCCTGGGTTTGCTGGTCATAGTCACCAGTCTCATCAACCTGGGAAAATCAACCCGCTTGGGCTTACCTCAAGGACCAACCAGGCTCAAGACGAATGGGCTTTATAAACGGAGTAGAAATCCCATGTATCTGGGTTTTAACCTGCTCACCCTTTCCGCCATACTCCATCTTCATACCCCCCTCATCCTGGTCTCTGGTGTCTATAGCATCATGATTTACCATTTCATCATCCTGGCCGAAGAGAAATTTATGGAACGTTGTTTTAAAGATGATTATATCCGGTATAAAGAAACTGTCAGAAGATATATTTAGCCCTGACCCAGGGAGCGTCTGTACACCGATCAGCAGCACCTCAGCTGCTGGTGTGAGAGATGCGGCCGACATGCGGCGATGATAAGCGGGGGACATCATGATCGAGTTCAAGACGACTGTTTCAGTTGCTGGTATCACAGCGCATCAAGTGTATGACTTCATGTTGAACTGTAACGATGCTGATTATCAAAAATGGTGGCCGGGAACCCATTTCGCATTCCATACCCGCCTGCACAAGCCAGGGGGTCTGGGTAATGTGGTGTATTTCGATGAGTCCGTGGGCCCGCAACGAATCAAATCAAAAGCCGTTGTGGTAGAAGCTGTCAAAGCGCAGAAGCTGGTCTGGCAGTTGAAAAAGGGGCTCAAATTACCGGTTTGGATTGAACTTTCTCTGGAAGATGATGCTGCTGGAGTGGGGGTATTACATATAATGAAAGCAGGCTTCCCAGGGCGAGGAAGCATGTTCGATATTTTTTTTCGACTCATTTTGAATCATCATTTCGAGCGAGAGCTGAATGAGCATGTCCGTACCGAATTTTCTTTGATGGGCAAGCTATTTGCATCGCTCGCATAGCCAGCTAATTTATCTGACCTCCAGGTGAACCTGAGAAATCGAAGCTTCCCAGAGGCCGCTAAAACGCAGGACTTTAGACTGATCAAAAAAATGATAACCATGAAGACACCCGACCCCTGTTCGGATGAGTGAGAAAGGAAGACCATCAGCATGACAAATGAGAATGACTCACCATCCCGGGAAACGGCGCGACATACACGCCTGGCTATAGTCTGGACCGTCCTGGGTTCCCTGGGCACCCTGGCAATATTTCCCTACATCCTCACCTTGAATCCCTCTTTGCTGGACGAGGTGACGCTCCCCTTACCCGTGGTGGTTCTGGTCTCTGTGCTCCAGACCGGTCTGCTCCTTCTTTTGTCCAGCTGGGTCGGACTCCGTCTCGGGGCAGTCGTTGGCCTTGATTCACCGCTGCTACGCGCCTGGGTTTACCACACCGAGCGCCCCGTCATTGCCTTTCGCAAACTGGTCATCGCCATCTTCACAGGATTTTTCGGAGGATTCTTCATTCTTCTGCTGGACAAATTGTTCCAGCCATTCATGCCCAGCACCGTCCAGGTGGCAGAAATCAGTATCGAACCCTGGAAAGGCTTACTGGCTTCATTTTATGGGGGAATCACCGAAGAACTTTTGATGAGGCTCTTTCTCATGACCCTCATCACCTGGTTGATCTGGAAAATATTTCAGAAGGGTCAGGGTGCACCGACAGCCCTGGTCTTCTGGATCGCCATTGTTGCCGCTGCCCTGCTCTTTGGGGCGGGACACTTGCCCACGGCTGCAGACCTCTGGCCCTTGACCACCATGGTTGTGACCCGAACCATCCTGCTGAATGCTGTGGGCGGTATCGCCTTCGGCTTTTTTTACTGGCGCTGGGGACTGGAATATGCGGTCATCGCCCACTTTTTTGCCGATATCGCCATTCATGGGTTTGGCGGTATTTGATGGAGACCATCTGGGGAAGGGAATGAGGAGAAAGAATAGAAAAATCGGCTTGGCTTTGAGTGGCGGTGCAGTCCTTGGTGCTGCACATGTGGGTGTACTTAGAGCCTTGGAAGAATTCCATATTCCGATCCATTATGTGGCCGGCACCAGTGCCGGTGCTCTAATTGCAGCATTTTGTGCTTTTAACAAACCCTGGAGTGAGATTGAAGAAATAGCCTTAGACCTGAATTGGCTGGAGATTTCGGCGCTCTCTCTTTCAAAAATGGCTGTGCTCTCCAATGACAAACTCGCCAATCTTGTCAAAGAATACATTGGCGATGTGAATTTCAACCAAGCCAAAATACCTCTGGCCATGATTGCCACGGATATTTCCACGGGAGAAAAAGTGATCTTGAAAGAAGGCAGTGTAGCCAATGGGGTTCTGGCCAGTACCTGTATACCCGGTGTTTTTAAACCCCATAAAATAGCCGGTAGATTGCTGGTTGATGGCGGCCTGGTAGAAAATGTTCCCATTACGCCCTTAATCGAAATGGGTGCTGATTTCATTATTGCTGTTGACTTAATTGCCGGGTATTCCCATAAAATGCCTACCAACTTTGTTGAAGTTTTACTCAACTCTCTTGATTTTACCATCACGGCTTCCACAAAACTCCAAACTCAGGCTGCAGATGTTCTGATTAAACCAGATTTGTCGCCCTTTAATAAGATAGATGCCCATCAGACAGGGGCACTCATTGAAAAAGGATATGAGGCCGCTCGGAAAGAATTAAGCCAGCACAAAGAGCTTTTATAAAAAAGCATATAGTGAAGAAATATGAATTGCGAAAGAAGCTATATTCGCTAAAGAGCAGTATCTGGCTTACCTCTTTGGCACAGCGCTATATGTTGATTAAATTTGAGTGCTCAGAATTTTCTTAAATTGAGCAACATGCAGAACCAGGATCAATTCATCAGGAACAAATGGAAGAAATCAATAAAATATTTGAAAGAAAATTAAGGCCTTGGCTGTGACACAAGAGAAGACAAACCGGGGATGAGCTTTTGGTCGGTGGTTTCAATCGGTATTGGGGGAATGGCTGTACCGCTACTTTACCCAACGGGCTCTGCAAACCCGCCATCGTTCTGATGACAGGGTTTGACACAGTCCTGGGACTTTCGTCAGGTTTTACCTATGCCCATACGGGTTGAGTGCAAATCCACCGGACAATCGGAGTGCAGGACAAAGAAATGGAGCTTTTTATGTCAGATATAAATAAAAGTAATTCAATCATTCTTGGCCTCTGCCTTGTCATAGGATTGTCCTCCCTCGGATATTTGCTTGGCAATGCGGCCATACGCTACAAAGAGTATGAACGAACCGTGACGGTAAAAGGGTTGTCTGAGCGGGAGTACCCGGCAGATATTGTCATCTGGCCCATCCAATTCAGTGCAGCCAGCAATGACCTGGAAGCGCTGTACAAATCTATTGATGGTAGTACGGAGAAAATTAAGTCCTTTTTGGAGCGCTCCGGAATTGGGGCAGATGAAATTTCCTATTCTTCTCCAGCAATCACGGATAAATCAGCACAAAGATATGATAATCAGACCAAGGCTGAATTCAGATATGCCGCCTCCCAAACGGTCACGGTCTATTCAGAAAAGATTGAATTGGTCCGACAGGTTATGGGCAAAATGTCAGACCTGGGGAAACAGGGAATCGTGTTTACCGGAGCGAACTACCAATCCCAAACTGAGTACATTTTCACCCGCCTGAATGAGGTGAAACCAGAAATGATTGAAGAGGCCACCAGGAAAGCTCGCGAGGTAGCAGAAAAATTCGCTTCCGACTCCAAAAGCACCCTGGGGAAAATCAAGACGGCGTCTCAGGGACAATTTAGTATTAGCGCAAGGGATAAGAATAATCCCCACATCAAAAAAATTAGAGTGGTTTCAACGGTTGCTTATTATCTCTCTGATTAGCACCTTTAGACCTTAGGATATGGCCAGTGGCATGCAGGATGAGAATGATGCTAAACACTGGTGAAAAAAACTTCCTTTGGCTTGTTGGGAGCCCACAAGAATCCCCTGCAGAAAGAGATAAAGATGGATAAAAAAGACCGCCTACTGGGAAATGAAGACTGGTTCAAACAGCTTATCAAAAATTCTTTTGATATGATTGTGCTTCTGGATGCCAATGGAACACAGCGCTATGTCAGTGAATCCTGTGAGAAGATTCTGGGATATAAACCCGAAGAACTAACCGGTATTCCCGTCATTGAAACCATGCTTCATCCCGATGATCAGGAGTCCACCAAAAAAGACTTTATCGACATTCTTGAAAAGAAAGCCCATGGTGGCGCACAGTATCGACATCGACATAAAAATGGAGGCTGGGTTTACCTGGAAGCCTTTGGCAACAATCAACTGGACAATCCTGTCATTAATGCTGTCGTGCTCAACGTTCGTGATATCACCGAACGCAAAAATGCAGAACAAATGATCAAGGAAAATGAAGTCCGCCTGAAAGCGCTCAATGATACCAAAGATCGTTTTTTTTCTATCATCGGGCATGACTTGAAAAATCCATTTAGCAGCGTGGTTGGTTTTAGCAATCTTATTGTAGATCATATTCAGAAGGAGGACTATAAAAGCGTTGCCGAGTTTGCCACCATCATTCAAAGTTCTGCCAATCGAGCCATGAGTCTGCTGTCGAATCTGCTGGAATGGTCCCAGGCCCAAACCGGCAAAATTGAGTTTAATCCTGAGTATATTGAGTTGGTCTCGGTCATCAATGACGTGATGGCATTATTCGATGATTCAGCCGGGCAAAAATCCATTACCCTTAGCAAAAACTTACCCCACAGTCTGCCTGTATTGGCTGACAAAGCCATGATTAATAGCATTCTGAGAAATCTGATTTCCAATGGGATAAAATTCACCCGACCGGGTGGCGTAATAATCATCATAGCTGAACAGGCAGAAAATGAATTGGTGGTTTCTGTGGCGGACAATGGTGTTGGGATAAAGCCAGCAGCGGTTGACAAGTTATTCAGGATTGATACTGCCTATACAACAGCAGGCACCAACAGGGAAACAGGCACGGGTCTGGGCTTATTGCTTTGTAAGGAATTTATTGATCTGCATGGGGGCCGGATCTGGATTGAAAGCGAATTGGATAAAGGCAGTACCTTTAGCTTTTCAATACCGATTTTATGACTGGGAAGAACTGTTTTAGCATGAATAAAACAGCACCAACAGCTGACAGGGGAGACCCAAACAAGATGAATATTTGTCCGGTAACTTCACGCCGTGACCTGCTTGAATTCATTGAGTTCCCTTATGAATTATATCGCCATGATGCGGTGTGGGTCCCACCCTTACGAAGTGAACAACGCAAGCAGTTTGATGCCAAAACCAATCCTTTTCTTGATCACTGTGACTGGCGGCTCTTCCTCTTAAAAGACCAGGGAAAAACCATGGGACGGGTGGCTGCCTTTGTGGACAATATCGCCGTTGATTTCTGGCAGGAACGTATCGGTCACTTCGGTTACTTCGAATGTCTCCCAGACAAAGCCGCAGCAGCTCTGTTGCTGGAAGCTGCCCGAAATTGGCTCAAGGAACAGCGCTGCACCATGATGCGCGGACCCTGGAGTTTTGTGGCCCAGGAAATTGGTATGGTGGTGGAGGGCTTTGAACCATCCCCGGTTCTCATGGCTCCTTACAACCCCCCTCATTACCAGGATTTCATGACTGATTTCGGTCTGCACAAGGCCAAGGACCTTTTGTGTTGGTATATCTCTATGGCAGAAGGATATAAAATCCCCCAGCGCATCCTGACTCTGACCGATGCCGTCGCCAAGCGCTACGGGGTTAGCATTCGACCTATGGATATGAAAGCATACGATCGGGATGTTCAAATCTTCACGGAACTCTCCAATCATAGCATTAACGCAAACTGGGGCTTCTCTCCAGTGACTGTGGCCGAGGCCAATGCCATCGCCCAGGATATGAAGCAAATCATCCAGCCCAAAGGGGTGCTTTTTGCCGAGGATAAAAATGGGCGCCCCATCGGATTTGCTGTGACCCTCCCCGATATCAACTCCCTGCTCAAAGGATTGAGGGGGCGCTTGTTTCCCTTTGGTTTTATCAAGCTGCTGTGGGGCATCCCACGGCTGCGGCGCTATCGCATGTTCGCCCTGGGGGTCATCCCTGAATTTCAGGGCAAGGCCGTGGACAGCCTGCTTTACCGGGCACTTAATGAATCCCTCGCTACACCGGATATGTGGATGGAGATAAACTACGTGCTGGAAGACAACTGGCCCATGGTCAATGCCATCGAAAAACTGGGAGCCAAGCCCTTGCGGCGCTATCGTGTATATGAATTGGACATCGCCTAGTTAGCCGTGATCGTCATGGCGCGCAGCCCAATTACGCTTTTGAGTTGGTCCCGGCAGGCCTTAGATTGGCTCAATTAGAAAAGACACTGACGAAAAGACCGGGGGGGAGTATTCATGATTCTTCGACATCCCACATTTATTACATTCATATCTACACTGCTGATTAGCTTCAGTCTCACAGCTCAATCCTTTATAAACCTGCCGCTTGACTCGGTTTCATTTGGCCTCTTTGTGGTTGATTATCAATCAAAAACCTTTGAGCAGGGGACTATTCTCAATTATCCAGGCTGTTTGGAAGTGGATACGGTTCAGCTGCCCCTGGAACTGGAGGTCCAGCCTGCCGGGGATTTTGGCTATACCATCATGACCTATCCCTGTACCGGCGATACTGTTTTTTATGGCAGCTATATCTGGATGGGACAGGGAGAGATTTTTCAACCCCGTCGCTTTTTAGCGGCTGATTCCTTTGGGGTGCGTGAAGACTCCCTTCCACCGCCACAGACCATTCAATATTGGCGGCAGGATGGATTGGCCGTTCTGGACACCATTGAGATTCAGGCGGCGGATTCTGCCTGGAATTCCATTAAAAACCTCGATGTGGTCCATCAATTTGCACGCTATCCTTACCAGGTAGTCATTTATCGCTATCCACCCACACTTGGAGTCTTTGATCCCGCTGTGGCCAAGTGGATCGTCTTTTTGTATCGTAATCCGACCTCACCCCTTATCCGCTATGAAGGTCCCGCCTTCTCATTGAGTTTCAACAATCCAGAGCTGGAATTTCCGGTGGTGGTGGACACCAAGCCTCGGACCTATCATATCGCTGCAGACCTATTGAATCTGCTGGGTGAAAATGCACCCAACGAATGGACCTTTTCCTCAACCCATCAATCAGAGCACACCCTATCCTTTGGTTTTGATGCTTTTGTCTTTGGACCCGGAGATACCATAAATTGGAGTGATACGGCCTCCTATGATGTAGCAAGCCTTGACACCTCAGATCATATCTGGCAGGGATTTACTTACCTGGATATTTACCCTCCGACATTCGTTGATGCGAATACGGGTAATCCATCAGGCTTTGTTATTCGTACCAATAATTCACCAGAGCAGTTAACCATCGAGGACACCTTATCTTTTGCAATAAGCGGCCACGCCAGATCTGATCTGAGGCAATTCTATCCTCTCGCCCTGGGGAATAAGTGGAAATGGGCTGAAAGCTATCATTACATCGACTCTGTGCGCACTGAAGAGGTGATTGCCGTCAACGAAAGGGGTGATTACACCGAGTATGTCATCGAACGTCGCAGCCAGGATTACCAGCTTTATGGCGGTCTGATGTCACAAGACACCCTTTACCGATACACTCATGTTCTTGATCGCGCCAACATCTATTCTGCCCCCTTTCCCGATGCGATCAGCGTCTCTTTTTCAGATGCAAACCCAGACGAAGAAATCGAGTTTCTTTACCGATTGGTGGATGATCGTCCGGAACTTTTATTAAGAAAAGGCAATTATTTTGGCAGCACTACCTGGCGCTATGGCGTTGGACTGATGGCAGAATTCATGGATCCGGGTGCCGTTAAGAGCCTGGTTGGTTATCAGATTGATGGGGTCACCTCAGGCGATCTTGACCCCATTCCCCTGGCACTTGACGACCACCTCCTTCTGCCTGCCAGCTATCGTCTGCTGGCCTATCCCAATCCATTCAATCCTTCGGCCACGATTCACTACACCCTGCCCCTGGCTTCCCAGGTAAAACTGACCGTCTTCAATATTTCAGGTCAAACGGTCCAAGTCATGGTCGACTCAAAACAGGAGGCCGGGTCCTATCTGGTTCACTGGAATGGATTCAACCAAAGCGGAAACCAAGTCAGTACAGGGATCTATCTGGTTCAACTTCAGACTGAAAAGTATTCCGGGGTTGTGAAACTTATCTATTTAAAATAGGGGACACAGTCTAACCAAGGCACGATCTAGCCGGAGACGGTGGAAAACAATATTTTGAGCGGAGCAACAATGTGGCTCTCTTTTTATCCCTCATCAGCAGTATA
The DNA here is from genome assembly GCA_021736185.1 of Fidelibacterota bacterium. Classification (GTDB taxonomy): domain Bacteria; phylum Fidelibacterota; class UBA8477; order UBA8477; family JABMPR01; genus JABMPR01. Next base: position 11,985 of record JAIPGJ010000002.1, read on the forward strand.
TTTGACAAGGGCTTCCACGGTACGTGATTTAAACGCTTGAGTGGCGCGCCGAATCCGAAAACCAGCCAGAAGCAGCGACTGGAACAGGGCCTGGTTCATACACAACGACAGGAGAGGTTCTTATTTAATAATGGCAAAGGTGTTTTCAGTATGAAGTTACTGGTCAAAATCCTGGTTTCGGCTTTACTCATACCAGCCGCTTGTCTTCTTCTGTCTTGCGAAGAGACCCCCCTGGATTCTACCAAGGGCTATATCTCCGTGTCAGTCCTTGATAATGATTCGGAGCACACACCCGTCTTTGGTATAGAAATCACCATTATGCCAGGAGACTTTACACAGACAACGGATGAAAACGGAAAGTGCACTTTTGCTGTTGACCCCGGAGACTATGAGGTCCATACTGTGGTACCCGGTCCTGGACCGGGTCGTATTTATAATGAATCTATCAGCGTCCTCGCCGGAAGGATTTCTGAAATTACCCTGGAGGCCTGTACGGTTTGTGTGTGACTAGCGATTACCGCGGTAGTTTGAGTCTCTTGCTTTGACATAAATTAGTTTGAAACGTCCCGTGGGACTTTCACGCATATCAATATCAAAGGCTCCTGTTGATTTGATCAGAGGTGTCAGTTTTTGAAAACCATAATTTCTGGCATCGAAATTGGGCTGCTTCTTTTGCAGCAGGTTACCCACATCACCGAGAAAGGCCCAGCCATCATCATCCGCCAAATCGGAGACCGTGGAGGAAATCAACTTGATGACCTGGGGCGTGACCTTATCAAGATCCTTGGTCCGCGGTTTTTTATCTGTTGTGATTTCTGACTCGTTTTCTTCAGCCATGTTTTTTAGAATTTCGATATAGATAAACTTATCGCAAGCCACAATAAAGGGCTCCGGTGTTTTCTTCTCGCCAATACCAAAAACCTTCATGCCAGCCTCCCGAAGGCGGGTGGCCAGGCGGGTAAAGTCGCTGTCGCTGGAAACCAGGCAAAAACCGGTGACCTTCTCTGAGTACAAGATGTCCATGGCATCAATAATCATGGCCGAGTCGGTAGCGTTTTTTCCTGTAGTATAGCCATACTGCTGGACCGGCGTGATGGCATTGGTCAGGAGAATGTTTTTCCATTTGGAGAGATTGGGTTTGGTCCAGTCTCCATAAATTCGCTTTATGGTTGGGTTACCATACTTGGCAATTTCTTCCATCATCTCTTTTACGTGGGCAGATGGAATATTATCCCCATCGATCAATACGGCGATATTTAAATCCATAGCACGCCTCCTGTCTGGTTATTTATTTTTTTAAACGCGTGGTGTACCTTTGATATTAACCGAACGCAGGTCAAATAGAGCAACTATTTCACCAGCGAACACCCGGGAGTCCATCAGGGCAGATTGCCATAGGCCATGACCGCCGAGCCCGGAAAGGACAGGGCGCTGTCTGAATAGCCAATGACGATGCCATCTGACAGGGCGGCGATGGTTTCAATCTGTTTGCCAAAAGCATTATACACTTTGGCTATTTTTTGTCCCTTCACCACCAGCTCTCCCGGCTCGCGGACAAATCGAATGATCCCACTGGTTGAGCTTAAGGGCAAACAGGAATAGATCAGGGTTTTATCCCGGACTTTTTCTGGCAAAGGATACTGATACAGGGGTCCCTCATCTTCTACCATTTCCTGGTTACGCAAAATGTTCCACAGCGCCTGAAGTCCGATTTCAATATTCTTCTCATTGATGGTCATGGATTCTCCCATCTCCAGAACCAGTGCCGGAATACCTTCCTGAATCAGGTTGAAAGTCAGGGATGAATGAATTTTCTCCGTATCCACAATCTGCAATAACCCGGTCATCTGGGCCAGCTGCTCCACCATATGGTCCACACTTTTATAGCTGGCGGGGTCCAGCAGGGCATAGGGGATGGATTTATTCCAGTCATTGTGAAGATCCACCACCATGGATGGTTTGGAGTTGAGAATTTCTTTGAAGATTTTTGAGGCGATGCGTTCTGCCAGGGTTCCCATTTCGTGCCCGGGGAAGGATCGGTTCAAATCCTCTTCGGAAATAATATTACGGGTACTGGTTTCAAACCCGAAGGGATTCATCAGGGGAAATGCCATCACCCGGCCGCGGATCAGTCTTTTTTGCAGCTTTTTAAACAGCTCGTGAATGATGACGGTGCCACCAATTTCATCCCCATGCATACAGCCGGTGAACCAGACCAGGGGACCGGGTTTTTCACTATCCAGATCCATGGTGGGTATACGGCGTTTGGAGAGGTCTGAGCCCGTCAATATTTTGAGAAAAGAGTAATGCTTTTTCATTTGTGAAGTTTCCAGTCGGTTCAGTAGCTTGCTTGTTTTAAACGGCAGCACCCTGTATGAGAATCACCATATATCCAAGAAAAGCGGCGAAGAGAATACCCGCTTCCCAACGATCCAGCTTCCATTTTTCTCCCGTGAACATGGCGATGAACAAGAAGACGGTGCCCAGGATGAGCACAAGCATATCCCGGTTAAAAAGGTGATCATAAGCGATGGGGCGCAAGATTGAACTGACACCCAGAATTAAAAATATATTGAAGATGTTAGAGCCAATGATATTGCCCACAGCAATGTCATTATTCTTCTTAAGGGCCGCCACAACTGAGGTTGCCAATTCTGGCAGTGAAGTCCCTGCGGCAACAATGGTGAGCCCAATGAGCTTTTCACTCATGTTCATGATCCGGGCCAGAGCCACCGCATTGCTAACCAGAATTTGACCTCCCACCGTCAAGCCAGTCAGACCAGCCAGGATGAGCAACCATGTTTTGGTGTTGGATAAACTGGTTTCCGTCGTTGCTTCTTTAACGGAGTCCTTTTGTAACTGTTTGTAAATATAAAGCATGAAGCCAACAAAGAAGCCCAGGAGGATCAGTCCGTCCAGGCGTGACAAGCCGGGGTCATTGGACAGAAAGGCGACATTGGTCAAAACCATCAGAATCAACACCGCCAGAAGAGAGAATGGAATCTCTTTCCAGACCGTGGTAGACTGAACGGCCAGGGGACTGATCAGGCCGGCGAGACCCAGGATCATAAATAAATTGAAGATGTTGCTACCCAGAATATTCCCAAAGACCATATCGTGATGATCCAGGATGGCGGAATAAACATTGACAATCAACTCCGGAGCAGAGGTCCCAAAAGCAACGATGGTCAGCCCGATGGTGAGGTCGGATACGCGTTGTTTCCGGGCAAGCTCAGTCGCGCCGCTTACCAGCCAATCCGCTCCTTTTACCAGGAGGATCAACCCTGCAATCAGCAAGGCACTATGTAAAAACATATTTATCCATTTCCCAATTAGTTGGCCATAACATAATCTTCTCTGGCCGCAAAAACATGATCTTCCCAAACGCGAAGAAATCGCTCAGGATTGATTGCCGGTTTTTTGATCATCATGGAACAGAGTCTCATTTGACTTCTGGTGCTGCTGGTTTTCGAATAAAGCTGTAAGGCATGGGTGGAAAAATCTCTCACCATAAAATCAAAGATTTGATCAATGATATCGTCTTCCACAGCATAGATCCGGGCATTTTCCAGGACGAGTTGACCATAGACAACCAGGGTGAAGAGCTCACCTAAAGCCATGATGAAATCAATATCCTTCGTCTGTTCCTTGTCAGGCCGGGCCACCATCAATAAGATTTTGAGCAGACGAATCTGTTTTTTGAATATCTTGACATTGGGAAGCTGGACCGACTGATAGACGGTTTTATAATCGTGAAATTGTATTTTTCCCAATCCCCGGGCCGGTCCTTGTTTGAACAGAAAGTCATCATTGCGGGCCTGCGATTGCTGGTCCACAACAGGATAGTCTTTGGGTTTAAAGAAATAATTCGCCATAAACTTGAGTATCAGGGCAATGTTGACATGGACGGTACCCTCCAGCTTGGGAAGAGCCCGGATGTCGCGTGTCACCATGTCAAAAAAAGTGTCCTTTTCAAAGCCCTTGGCGGCAATGACATCCCACAACAGATCAATGACGGCCTCGCCCTGGGTGGTCACCTTCATTTTTACCACCGGATTATACAGCAGATATCTTTTGTCTTCACTGGATGCAACACGCATATAGTCCGCCGCTCGCAAGGCCATCAGTTTCATGGCGACCAGGCGGGTATAGGCATCCACAAACATGTGCTTGACGTGGGAGAAATCGGTGACATGCATCTTGTAAAGTTGCCTTTGGGAAGCGTGGTTGATAGCTTCGTAAAAGGCGTGGGTGCACATCCCAATGGAAGCCCAGCCCAGATTGTACTTCCCAATATTGACGGTATTCAGGACGGCATCCCAGGCCGCTTGACCCTTATGAAGGATATCTTCCTCGCCAATGGGATAATCATCCAGGGTGTATTCAGCAACATAGCTTTGACTGACTACCACATTTTTAACACAGCTGTATTTTTCATGCTGATAATTGGCAACAAAGACCACATAGTCTCCTGAGTCAGACAGCTTGCCAAAGGTGGAAACCATTTTGGCGATATTGCCATTCCCGATATAATATTTTGATCCATTGGCCAGATACGTGCCGTCTGGTTGCGGGGAAAGGGTCATTTCAGTGGAATAAATATCTGCCCCATGCTCCTTTTCTGAGAGTCCAAAGGCAAAGACTTCCCCGCTTTCAAGCAGGTCGGCAGCGCGCTGTTTGAGTGCCTCGTTGGTGGACATCCAGATGGGTCCCAGTCCCAGAATGGAAACCTGCCAGGTGTACCAATAGGCCAGGCCGTAAAAGCCTAATATTTCATTGAAATGAGCGATCTGCCAGGTATCCCAACGATAGGTTCCTTTGCCACAAGTATCTGGCGTTAAAAGGCGGGCAAAGATTTTTTCTTTTTTAATAAACTCCAGAAAGTCAGCATACCAGATGTGGTTGATGTCATCCTCTCTGATTTTTTGTAATCCTTTGGATTCAAAAAAGTTAATGGTCTTCTGGATGATCTCCTGAAAGTCCTGATCCTTATGTTTTGGTGAATAATCCGTCGGATTGAGTAGCATGATTCCCCCTTTTAGAATAACTAGTGTCTGTCCACAAAGTTAGTTGTAAACAGATGCTATTTCGTAACATTCGTTGTGAAAAAAGCTTTTAAAGACAAGCTCTAACAAGCCAATATTCTCAATGTTTCGCTTTCTCAAGCACATTTGATCGTAAGATACATTAAAGGCTTGGGAGGTACCAATCTTTTGGGCGTTAGGTCGCAGGGGAATCCCTTCCGGTCTGCGCGAATGAACCCTTCAGCTGCGCTCAGGAAAGACTCAGTGACTGACATGATCTCGACCTGTCAGTTACCCCGGAAGTCAGAGATTGCTTCGCGGAGCCTGTACTGAGCTTGCCGAAGTGCTCGCAATGACAGACAAGGGTTATTTGGTTATGACATCAAAAGAAATCGTGAAATCGTCATAGATGGTTTTGTCGCCCAGTTCCTCAAAGAACTTCCCGGACCTGTATCTGATATCATAAAGGGTTCGATCAACGATGATTTCTCCGGAGGCCATGGATTGATTCGCTTGAATGTCCACCCGGGCTTGAAAACTGACGGCATGAGTAATACCCTTGATGGTCAAGTCACCCTTGATATCATAGTTGGCTGCCCCTGGTTTGGGGTTCTTCAGGGCGGTGGCCGAACTGATCTCAAAAACGGCCAGCGGGAATTTATCAACAGAGAAGAAGTCATCACTTTTCAAATGGTCCAACAGCTTGGTATTCCATTTCCCCTCTTCAATATCAAGGACTTTGATGGTGGACATATCGAAGACGAAACGTCCGCCCACCAGGGTCTGTTTCTGGATATCCACAGAAGCCTCTTTGAGCATGAGGCTCCCATTGTGTTGGCCCGTCACTTTTTTGGCCAGCCATTCCACACTGCTTTTGTTTACGTCAATGGGGGTATTGGCTTTGATTGGTTGCGCGACCATGAACAACAGGGCCGTGAAGATGATGGGTGAAAAACTTTTTATGCTTCGCATGGTATTAGTATTCCTTTGATCTTAAAAATGGTTGATGGGTATGGACCAAGCCAGGATTCGTTCAAGCTTCGTTATGATCGGTTGGGTTGTCGCCAAACGCCTTCGCGAGCGGAGCGCGGCGATCTCCAACCATCCTTTATCCAGGAAGTTGGAGATTGCCACGGTCGTTACCCGACCTCGCAATGACAGGTCCAAGTAACCCGACAGGCTTAACATGATGACAGGGGATAATCTCCTGCTAGTCCTTGGTAGGTGTTGCCATCGCTGCGAAATCAGCCAGAATTTCAGGTCCATGTCCTGTGGGTGTCACATTTTCATAGATTTTCCGGATAATCCCAGCCTCATCGATGAGATAGGTTTTGCGTGAAGGCATAAAAATCCCATCTGCTCCAAAAGCCTTGGCCACAGATTTATCAGAATCACTCAAAAGCGTGAAAGGAAGGTCATATTTCTCAGCAAATGCTTTATGGCTTTTGATATCATCATAACTCACCCCAAACACCTTGATGCCGTTCTTTTCAAACAGACTGTAATCATCTCGGATGGAGCAGGCTTCTTTGGTACATCCCGGCGTGTCATCCTTGGGATAAAAATAGACTACCACCTTCTGCCCTTGGTATTCTGACAGGGTGTGGGATTTCCCGTCCTGATCAGCCATGGTAAAATCTGGAGCAAGCTCCCCCAGCAGGGACGCTCCCTGGGCACCCAGGGCCAATCCAAAAAACATGAGTCCAGCCATTAGTATTTCATTCATTTTATCTGTATCCTTTTATTAATAATCCATCTTGGTTTGAACCATAAAGAGGGGGGTGGTTACGTCCTCATTTGATTCATCGGTAACTATTCATGCATGATTCCGATGCCCACCACACCAATCCCGTTGTGGGCTCCGACAACCGGTGATATTTCCTGGATATAGGCCGGGGCTTTCCCCAGCAGTTTTTCCAGATCTGCCGCATACACTTCCGCCCGGTCCAAAGCTCTGGCGTGAACAATGGCATAGTTCCAAATCGGTCCTTTTTCGGCAAAATCCACTGTCATTTGCTTAATCTTTTCCATGTTTCCCTGGCGGCTGAAGGATTTGCCATAGGCCACACCCTTGCCGTCTTCATCCAGTGAGATGATGGGTTTCAGATTAAGCAGCTTGGCAACCAGCCCTTTAAGGGGACTCACGCGCCCGCCGCGAACCATATACTTCAGGGTTGCCACGTCCACGAAGACCTTGGTTTTTTCCACATAGCTCTGCGCCAGGGCCTTGAGTTCAGTAATGTTTTTACCTGCATCAATGGCCTGGGCCAGGCGATAGACAATCAAGCCCTGGGAGACGGAGAGTTGTTTGGAATCAATGACGTGAATGTCGTCCCCTTCATGGTTGTCAACCGCCTGGACAGCCAGGTTATGGATCCCACTCAACTGACTTGAGATATGGACACTCATGACAGAGTCATAATGGGTCTTCAAAAATGACAGCAGATTGCTCACCATGGCAGGGCTGGGTTGAGCGGTTGAGGGGTGAATCGGTGCCGCATCCAACAGGCTGTAAAATTTTTCAGGCGTAATGGTCACTTTGTCCAGATAACTGTTTTCGCCAAAGTTTACCGTAAAAGGGATCACATTGATTTGATATTTTTCGATGATCTCCTGGGGTAAATCACAGGCTGAATCAGTGACCAGAGCAATGGGGTACTTGCGTTTATGGCTCACTTCATATTGCCGGACCATATCCTCAGCTTTCATGCTGTCCAGCTCACCCTGCTCCCGGAGCCAGTCAAACAACTCGGCAGGATCGTTGGTGTGGACATGGAGACGCAAACGTTGCGGCGAACCAGCCACCACCACTGAATCACCAAAAGATTCAGCCTTGTGCTTAACCTCGACAAAATCAACCTTGCTATGAGAAATCAAGGCTTCGGTACAGTAGCGGTAGGGAATCTTATCATCACCTGAAAATTGATGAATTTCCGCATTCTCTTCAGGTTTTTCGAAAACGGGTATATCACGCAAATTGCCTGCTCTGATAAATTCAGTAATCCCCTGCAAAAAATCGACAAAACCCTTGGCTCCACTGTCCACCACACCGGCTTTAGCCAGAACTTCCAGCTGTCTCGGGGTTTCCTTCAGTGCTTTTTCCGCCACTTCATAAGCGTTGTGCAGAATAATCTGAAAATCATCCGAGGTGCTGCTGAACTTTTTAAGGGCATTGGACCAGGCACGCATGACGGTCAGAATGGTTCCTTCAACGGGGTTAAGCAACGATTCGTAGACATGTTCCACACTGACCCTGGCGGCCTCAACAAATTTGGCCGGGGTGGTGAGTTTTTCGCTTTTCAGGGATAAGGACAATCCATAGAGGAATTGGGCAAAAATAATTCCTGAATTTCCCCGGCTCCCCATGAGGGCTGCATCGGATGCCTCGGATATGACTTTTCCCAGTGAAGGATCATTGGGAAGTTCTGCAGCAACAGCCTGGACGGTGGAGGCCAGATTGGTTCCAGTGTCGGCATCTGCTACGGGGAAGACGTTGATCTTATTTAAATAGGCCCGATCATTGATAATGGCTTGCGCCCCGGCAATAAAGGCTGCCCTGAATCGATATCCGTCGATGTATTTCACCCCCTGGCGGACTGCTATCTCACTCATGAAAACCCCTTATATTCATTCGTTGCTTTTGTTCTATGGCCAGATTTGTGGAACTTTTTGGATTTTATCAAGGGCATATCCCTGTTTTTCAACTTTATCTAAGATAGTCTGATAAACACTATCAGAAAGACTGGATTCTCGTGCCATGATCCACAAATATTTGCGGTTGGGCACCCCGATCACTGTATAACTGTAATCTTCGGCAAGGTCGATAATAAGATAACCCAACCTCAAGGGCCAAATGGGTTGGACCCGCCATTCCGCATTGGTTTCCTGGTTGTAAATAAAGCCCTTTTGGGTCATGTGTTTGGGCTTGCCTTCTGGAGATCCCGCCCGATAATCAAAAGAGACTTCAACGATTTCTTTTTCCGGGTTCCAGGTGTAGTTCTCAATGGCGTTGACGGCCCCTTTTTCAAAAGGCGTGGGGATATTGGCGATGACGTACCAGTCGCCCATGAAACGATCCAGGTCGACATGGTCAACCAGTTTTTGTTCGGCTTGCTTATCTGCTGCTGTAAGCATGGTTATGAGTCCTATCAATAATATGATGGTGAGGTTAAATTTTGCACGCTTTTTCATTTTCGTTTTCCTGGAAAAAAGGCATTGGTGTTTTCAATATATTCAGCATAATCAGGCTTGGTTTTTCTCAACAGATCATCCAGCATGGCTACGCCGGAGACCTTCATCAGCAACCAGGTCATGATCACCGGGCTGATCAATATCCAGACTGTATTTAATTCGATGGCAATCAGGGTAAAACCCCACCAGAGTAATGCTTCACCAAAATAATTTGGATGTCGGGTGAGACTCCAGAGACCGGTGTTTAAGACTTTCCCTTTATTAGCTGGATCTTTTTTAAAGGTTCGCAACTGCCAGTCACCGATAGCTTCAACCAGGAAACCCACTGTGAAAAATAGAATCCCCACCCAATCAATAATGGTCAGAGATGACTTGTCCTGCAAACCAACCAGGAGGGGCAGGGAAACAATCCACATGACCACACCCTGGAGAATAAAGACTCTCAAATAGCTTAGCCACCACCATTTCTTACCAAATTGTTGGCGCCAATTGGCATAACGAGCATCCTCGGCATGGCCCAGGTTTCTCACGCCAATATGCAGTGACAGCCTGAGACCCCACAGGATAACCAGCAGGTAGAGTAGGCGGGGTTGTAAAGCATGACTATAGTCAGCAGCCAGATAGATAAATCCAACCACGAGGAAACCAAGGCCCCAGAAAATATCCATAATGCCGGCATCTTTCTTAATCAGGCTGATGACCCAAATAAGACTCACATAAATAAGGATTGCCAGTCCACCCTGTAAAAAAATTTGACCTGTGTCCATTTAACTTTTCCCCTCTGCGCTGCGGCGCTCTGTTTCTATTAAAGCATCCTTAAATATACCCACAATAGAGACCCGGTTGAAGTAATCACTGACAGAATCAGGAATCCAGCCGCCGGGATCCATGACGAGACGGTAGGAAACATGATATTTCCCATCGGCTTGTTTATTCATGGACCAGGAACCCACACCGACATCAATGTAGACTCCTGATCTCTTGTTAATTTTATAGTCGCCCAGATTGTTTTGGGGTATGAGCTCCCAATCGACCCGGGTGCCTGAGGGTTCTGGTCTAAACATTTTAAAAGCATAGACACGATCAGAGATGAGGGGAATATCCACATATTGATAGCCCACCAGATGATCTGTATTATTCTCAAGCAGTTGACACTCCATACCTGGAGCACTTTTTAAGAACTGACCATAGTTGGTCAAGTCTTCAATGACCTGGGCCAGGGTTTCAGGATCAATGGCAATGACCTGACTGACTTTTACGGCTCTCACCGAGATCCCATCTATCTTTTTTTCGGCAACACTAATACCATCTGTTCTTGATTCTACGGTGAGCCAGTTATCCTCGTCATACAGTCTGTCAGACAAGACAGCTGGAGAGGCCCATAGGGCCATGGGGATAAAGAGTGCAAGGAGATTTACGCGTTTCATGATGAGGCTCTCCTTTCCAGATAAGTATTAAGCTGGATCAGACCCGGAATGGCCAGACCCCAGAATAGACCCAGTATGATCACGGTCAAACCGAAGCTCTGATTAAACACAATAGCGTCAAATTTTGCTCCGGCCATATACGAGAGGGGACCAAAAATAGCGCCCAGGGCAAAGGCCAGAAGGGGTTTATTTTTTAACCAACCCAGGGAGTGATTTAAAGTCGCGGCAAAGCCACCCCACATGGCTGTTATCCACAACGGGGCAAGCGCCGGCGCCAGGGAGTAACCCCCGCCATAGCTCAATAATCCAGAGGCAGAAAAAATACTATCTGCCATGGTCCCGGCCAGCATGGCTGACAGGATCAGGAGGGTTTCAGGTTTGCCTTTGGTAAAAGAGTAATGGTCCGCCACCAGATAGAGGGTCATAACCAGGGGTCCCAGCCAGGGATATCCCGCCACAATTCCCAGCACACTGAGCCACCAGGCTGACTGAAAGCCCAGAGCGTTAAATCCAATTTTCAATGTTTCCGTTTTTGTATTCATTTGTTCTTGCTCCTATAAAAAACAACGCTCCATTCGCGCATGCCACCATTATAACGCGCATAACGCGCATTTCAAGTATTTTTATGAAATTTTGTAATAAAGGCTGTCCCAGAACACGAGATAGTCCCCTTTGTTGTTTTTAGACTCTGATTTTCACTGAGAGGAGCCGACAGTGGTTATTCAAGCAAAAGAGGATGCGTTTGGGATTGCGTCTTTCTGAACTGTCCCAATCACAACCCCAGTCCACCCTATACCCCTATACCCCCTTATGCCTTTATACCCTCAATAAATCGAGTAGGAGGATAGGGATTAATTCCCTATCCGTCCTCTCACACCACCCTGCGTACGGTTCCGTACAGGGCGGTTCCTTAATTTACACCTTAACCTTTCGGTAATAATCCATGAAGAAGAGGTATCCAGCTACTTGAAGACGAGCATTGGTGATTGACCTGCTCAAGATTGGGCTCTTGGCTGTATTCCAATATCCCTTTCTTGTATTTGCAAATTCCCAAGCTTTGTATTTAGGTATGCCCAGTTTTGTGAGGTTACGTAAACGGGTTCTTATTCGTTTCCATTGTTTCCAAATCACCATACGTAAACGCCTACGATACCATTTATCTATTCTTATCAATAGTTTATGCATATCAGCAAGTTTGAAATAGTTGACCCAGCCTCTGATGTAGATTTTGAGCTGCTCTTTCCTCCTTGCATTACCCCAACCATTACTTCTGGATGTGAGAACTTTGATCCGCTCCTTCATCTTAGTAATGCTTTTCGGGTGTACCCGTAGCAGTCCATTGCCATCATGGACATAGAACGAATATCCCAGGAATTTAATCCTTGAGACACTGGCTACTTTCGTCTTCTCCTTATTCACCTTGAGGAACAACTTCTTCTCAATAAATGACACAATGCTTGTCAATACGCGGTTTGCACTACGCTCACTCCTGGTAAATATCACCAAGTCATCAGCGTAGCGAACAAAGCGATGCCCGCGGGATTCAAGCTCCTTATCCAACTCATTAAGCATGATATTGCTCAATAATGGACTCAAAGGACCACCCTGTGGAACACCCATTCTTGTTGGCTCAAACTTCTCGCCTACAACTACACCAGCATTTAGATATTTATGGATGAGCGAGATTACCCGGCCATCTTTTATAGTTCTTGATAATACTTCTATCAATTTACTCTGATTGACTTTATCAAAGAACTTCTCTAAATCCATATCAACAGCATATTTGTAACCGGCTGTGATATTTGCTCTACATTGCTGTAAAGCCTGGTGGGCACTGCGTCCAGGTCTAAAACCATAACTACTGTCTGAAAATTGTAGCTCATATATAGGCGACAAGACCTGCTGGATTGCCTGTTGTATCACACGGTCTACTACCGTCGGTATACCAAGCAACCGCTTCTTGTTATTGTCCTTGGGTATCTCTACCCTGCGGACTGGATTAGGACGGTACTTACCATCCAATATGGAACTTATTAGCTCATCTCTATTTTGAATTAGATAATCTTTTAAAGATTCGACATCCATCTTATCAACCCCACCACTTCCTTTGTTGGCTCGAACTTTCTTATAAGCCAGGTTCAGATTTGGTGGAGCAAGGATTTGCTCTAGTAATCCACATTCCGATTCGTTAAAACTTGTGATGTTGTTTTCAGTTATCCACATAAAGGTCTGCACTCCAGAATATCCTTCGAGTTCCGCTCTAGCTTTCCTCTGGGAGCTGTCTTTTGACATTTTCTGCTTTCTATCCTTCATCTGGTAACATTCATTTACTGATCACTACTTAAGGTTCAGTCCTTTCTAATTCGCTGTCGATAAATTAGTACTATGACCTCGGCTGACTTCTCACAGCTAATCTTTTTCAACCGTAATGGAATACATCCTCATTACGTCTGTGAGATCTCCCGTGGTAAGGTTAATAACTTTCTTTCCATGTAACTGTACCATCTACATCCTGATATTCCGTGTAGTTTTCGGACTTCGTTTTGTTTAGTAAACTTATCCATATCAGACTGCCTAATGATCTTCGTGTTCCTCAGTTCGGAAATTTGCCTTAAGCTTCCTTCAGATTCGCAGTCACCCACGACACCCTTGCTCTCGACTAGTGGTTGGATACTACATTCCTCCACAGTGGACTTGCACCACCTAGTTATTAACCATGCACGGCACACTAAAAAAAGAGGCCGCCCTTTCAGGACAGCCTCTTGATACGATGGGTGCGCGTTTGTTTAGCGGCTTAGGGGTGATCAACAAAGATCAAGGCACTGGTGTCGAACCCCAGACTGGCTGCTTTTTCAATAAATTGATCTTTCAACTCCTGGCTTACTTCTGGGGTCCGCGATAAAAACCACAGATATTTGGTGCTGGAACCTGAGATAAAAGCGTACTGGTATTCTGAATCCAGCTCAAAAACGGCATAGCTTCCATAAAAAGGACCAAAAAACGAAACCTTTAGATGACCGACCTGGGGCTCGCCCACAAAGAAGGCCTTGCCCTCTGCATCTTTCCATTTTTCCTGCTGGCCGGAATAACCGCGATTGGTCACGCTGACACCGCCATCGGGTCGCATGGCATATTCAGCAGTAACCGCCTGAAGCCCTCGTTCAAAAGAATGATCCAGCCTGGCTATCTCATACCATTTCCCCAGATATTTATCCAACTCAAAACCCTGAACGGGAGTCACCCCTTCAGGCACTCCCAGACAACCCCCAAATAAAAACGGCAGCATGAGTGCCAGTATTTTTTTCATAAATTTCCCCATTCCTTTAATTGTTAAAGCCTTTTAAGCTGTCTATCATAATACACCTGTCCCGGCGCAAAACCTCCTGTTTTAACCATTCCGGTCAAGGGAGCCCACTCGTTTCATATGACAGGTTCGCTGGTCAATTAGAATTGATCAACATAAATTAATTGTGAGGTATCAAACCCTAGCTTTTGCGACTTTTCCACAAAATCATCTATGATATCCTCCTTCAAAAATTTTGTTCTGGAGAGCAGCCATAGAAAGGATCTGTCTTTTCCACAGACATAGGCATATTCGTAATCCGGGTCCAGCTCGAAAATAACATAGGGTTTATAGAGTGGACCAAAATAAGAAACCTTAAGGTGGCCGATGTTCGGGTCACCTGCCAGAGAGATTCGGCCTTCTTTTTCTCTCCATTCAGTCCATTTGGTCAGATAGCCCCGATTCTTGAAAACGATATCGCCATCCTGGTTGCGGCGATATTCCGTGCTGACACTCTTGAGTCCTCGTTCATCCGCATTATCCAATCGAGCGATTTCATACCAGGTACCCAGATATCGATTTATTTTAAAGCGCTTAACCGGTTTAATCCCCTCGGGTACATCCACACAGCCATTCACAACCAACGCCACCAATATTACTGTAAACAGGGTTTTCACAAAAAACTCCTTAACGCTTACATCGATTCAGTTTTACGGCCAAAATACACCTGACCTACAGCCACACCATTGATCTCAGCCACACCAGGAAGGTGCGCCCACTGTTCAAATTTAAACTTTTTCAACAGGCCTATGCTTGATACATTGGTTTCCAGCAGGATGGCAAACAGGGTTTTGATCTTAAGCTCAGGACAGCTCTGGATACAGGCCTCCAGGAGTGCTGATCCAACCCCCTGGCCATGATGCTTATAATCAACAAAATAGCTGAGCTCTGCCGTGTGCCTCAAGGCGGTGCGACCCGGTCGATAAGCACTGAAATAGCTATATCCTAAAATAGCGTCCTGGGATTCGGCGATGAGGATGGGATGGCTCTCTCTGGGATGTTCATCAAACCAGGCTTGTCTTGCCTGTGGCGTAACCGGTTCCAACACGGCGATACACTGGGCAGCAATCGCCTGGTTATAAATGTCCACCAGGGCTGGCAGATCCTGCTTTTCTGCAAAACGAATGTTCATAAACGGCGCAAGGCTACCTTATCTTGTTAAATATATTAGGACCTGTCTCTACCCCTCAACCATGGACGCCAGACGAATCAAAACCAATGATCATTCGGATTATTTAGCCTTCCTTTAAGTGGAAATTCATCAGGGAAAATTGATAGCCCCTGTTTTTGAGTTCTGAGATCAGACTATCTAGCTTATTGTATAGCTTATCGGTTCTATCTGCATGCGTTCCCAGGTGGATGAGTAAAATAAAACCGTTGAGGCCGTGATCGGAACTGGATTCATATTTCAAAATATTGTCATACAGGGTCTGACTATCCACATAGGCTTTTCCCATCTCCGGAGTGGTGTAATCAGCATGAGATCGAGTTCCTGGCGTATAGTTGATCAAGGTGAGTCCCAGCTCCTGACTCCATCTGGCAATGTCGTCATTATACCATTCGTAGGACGGCATAAAAAGAGGAGCCTCTGACCTGCTGACCCCAAACCGGGCCATCTCTTTATAATTTTGTTTTAAATCCTCGGTGAATTCACTTCGGGAAACCAGCAGCGAATCCCGCTTTTCCCATGAGGCATACAACAGATGTTTGTCTGAATGAGCCCCCAGGTAATGACCATCTTTCCTGAGCTTTTTGATCAAGCTTTTATTGTCCGGGTTGCGATAAAAATCTCCCGTAAAGAAAAAGTGGGCCGGGACATTCTGTTGCTTCAGGACCGCCTGAATGATGCTGCCGCCATCATTATAATCATGTCCGGTAAACACCAGATGAATCGTGGGCTGGTTGAGATTTCCCCGAGTAATAGCACCCTGGTTATAACTGAGGTCGACTAGTTTTTCGCCCCTATCCTTTACGCCAAGGGCAGAAAAATAATAAGTCAGGCTGGCTGTTCCATCCATGGTGGGTTCATTGGTGGAATAGTCTCCATAGTCATCATGATAGACACACAGATCAGACTGAAAGGCCGCATACTCATCACCATTCACAATTTTCAAGCCGCGTAAAGACTCAAAGATGGAAGTGTATACCGGGCCATCTACCAGGCCACCATCAATCTCCAGACCAAAAACGGCCGTCTGGGCAGCATGAGGGTCTACGGGTGTATCGCCTTCAGCGGGATAGCCAACGATCATGCTGGTACCCCAGGGATTACATCCCAGGAGCCAATCCCGCATGGCTGCCTCAAGTTCTGAATATTGATCATCCCCGGTCAATGTCTGATAAAGGCTGACCTGAGTTAAAGCTGCAGCCACCAGATTATTGGAACACCAGATGTAGGGGATACCCATGAGAAAACCATTGGCCTGGGCCCGTTCATTGATGGCTTCAATCCCCTGTTGCAGGTAGGCAATAAATATGGATCGTTCCGTGCTGTCAGCCAGAGCTGCAATTTTATAGTGCCCCAGATTGACAAAGGGATACCATTGATAATGTCTGGCTTCATTATCCTTCATCCAGGGCGTCACTTTTTCCAGTTTGCCCCAGTATACGGCTTCCTTGAAAAATCGCTCATCATGGGTCTGTTGAAAAAGCTGTACGGCCGCCAGCTCCATGTCATCGACATAATTATCTTCTTCATAAAAATAGGGAGAGCGATTGCTGGCCGTTTGACAGACGCCCAGATCGCTCCTGGCAAAATCATAAGCTTCGAGGCTTTTCCTGGCGATATGCTGGCTGAATTCCGGGTAATAGGCTTGCAGTAATTTTGCTCCCATGGCAAAGGTCGAGGCATATTTCGCAGCGCTGGAGGATACGCCTGTGGATCGGTTTTTATATAGCCCTAGACCCTGTGGTTTCCCGGTGACGAGATAAACCGGCCGTTGGCGACCCTTGCCGTAATCCACTGAATCAAGCGAGGGTAATGTGAATTTGGTATGGTCCCGATCATCGGCAATCTGATTAAACATGATGCCAGCCTCTGGATTCATTTTATTCAGCCAGTCCAGACCCCATTTTGCCTCATCCAGCACATCTGGAATCCCATTGCTTCCTGGATCGCCATTACGGTCATATTCATCCCCAAAAGCGCTGGGGTTTTGCTCATAGGCGAACAGCATTTGATAGGTGGCGTTGGCAGATGTGGTTACATACTGGAGATAATCTGAAGCATCATGCCAACCCCCGGTCACATCGATATGCATGGAGTCCTGTTGGGGGAAATCAACGATAAACCCATCGCGGGTATGACATGAATCCTGGAGAAAAGGGTTGTAACCACAGCGTTGTTGCCGCATGTATTTCAGCAAAAAATCTGCGGCGCCCTGATAAATATCCTGGTGGATGGTAAACTCAGGGGAGCGCGTCGCACCGGCTTTTATAAGATATCGGCCGGGTGTGGTGAACTGGGAAAAGTCCAAACGCTGGATTTGATCAAAACTGCCATAAGCCCCATAACTGCGAATCTGCTTCGATCGCAGAACCACTTCTCCTGATAATACTTCGATGAGCTCAAAGCGCCTGGGTAACTTGGTATTTTGACTGGCCAGGACCGCCACCTTGATGGCGTCGGGTTGATAGCCTGCCTGATTAATTCGAATCCAGCTTTCTCCAGCCTGGAGCGTGACCTGCCCCAGAAGAAGCAGGACAATAAAATGAAGTGGTCTGATATAAGACATGGGCTATTCCAAAATTAGGGGGTGTTTTTAGTTTTTCAAACTATCTAATATTTGAGCCGTCGTCTGAATCTGGCAGAATTCGTCATTCAAACTGGCCAGATTGACGCGATGCATCTCTGCTGCGCTGATGTGGTTTCCATCTGTGTCCTGGCGCTCGAAGGTGGCCGTTGCATCGGAAATCAGGGTTACATCAAAACCCAGATTGGCGGCCATCCGCGTGGATGTGGACACACAATGATCTGTGGTCAGGCCGACAATGACCAGCGACCTTAGGCCCTGCTCATGTAAATAATCTTCCAAACCTGTCCCGATAAAGGCACTGTTGACCGTTTTTTTGAACACCGGTTCTCCACTTTTGGGCCTGGCTTCATTTTTAAAGGCATTTCCGGGTTGATCCGGGTGCAATGCTGATTTTGGAGAAACAGAACAATGCTGCACGTGAATAATGGGCGCTTGCTGTTTTCTCCAGGCATCCAGTAGTCTGGCGATATTCGCTTCTGCCTGGGGATTGTTCCGCTCACCCCACAGCGGACTATCAAAACCTTTTTGAACATCTATGAGCAGGAGAGCTGAATTATTCATTTCTGTTCACTTTCTGATTTACTTGAGCAAGACCAGTTTTAGAGCGCTGGAGCCTTCACCGGTCTGGAATTGTGCAAAATATAATCCTGCAGCAGCTGGTTCACCTCCGGTTTTGGTCCCATTCCATTGCACCCCATAATAGCCGGGAGCATGTGAAGTATTCACCAGCATTCGAACCAGGCTTCCATGCATGTCGTAAATTCCTAGTTGAACCTGTGAGGCCTCTGAGATTTGATATTCTATGGTCGTTGTTGGATTAAATGGATTGGGGTAATTCCTGATCAGTTCGAATTCGGTGGGAACCGGTGCCGTTCTATCCACATCTGTGGTTATGCCCATCCAGTGTACGATACCTGTCAGCAGGGTTTCAAATTGATCATAAGCAAAATCAGCCTGTGGCGAAGGGGTTACGGCGGCGTCCGGCATAAACCCAAGCAAGGCTGTTTTAAACGTACCCGCATCATAAGCCACGCCATAAATCATACTATCGCTGGCTCCCTGGAACAGGGGCAGTGCGTTGCCGGGAACCAGATAGTCACCCCAGTTTGATGTTCCATAGAGCGCATGGTTTAACACCAGGGGTGTATTCATAAAATCCATATCGATGTCAGTGCCGGCAATACCATAAAACACGGTGTCGGCAACAGAAACTTCATCCCCATTTATGGGATCATTGGTGGCCGAGGCCAGACCAAAATAATCATGGGCAAAATCACCCGCTTCAAACTGTAAATCAGGCGCTAGACCATGACTGAAAAACAGGTCCTGATCTGCCAGAACCAAATGACCACCATTATTTAGAAAGTCCGCAAACCCCGGGTCAGTCTCCCCTTCGATGACAGGCACAACGTCAGTGGTCCAGCCATAAACCAAAATATTTGACCAACCCGCCTGGATCACAGAGGCGTCGATTCCCTTTTCAATTGAAGTATCCCAAAACTCATATTCAAGACCAATATTATCTGCGGCACGACGATACAGATCAGCCACCACCTGTTCATCAGCCGCCTGATCGGCAATAATGAGCAGCTCAGCATCAGGGTGAATCGGCTCCTTAATTTCAAACTGTAGATGTATCGATTCATTAACCATTATTCCATTACTCGTGATTATCCAATATTCTATTTCATCTCCGACATCAAAGGTTCCCGAAATTTCATAGCTGTATAAACCACTCCCAGACGGATCAACATCAACGGGAACAGGGCTTCCCTCAGTCTCTATGTCATTAACAGTCCAGTGAAATACGATGCTGTCGTTATCAACAAAATCACCATCGAATATTTCAGCAAAAACGGTGAACGGACCTTCGGTATTGTAGGTGTTACTTAAAACAGAAAGCATGTTGACTACTGGGGGGTGAATATCAAAATACTCAATTTTCACCAGCATCATCAGATCTACCTGTGGAGAATAACGCCTCCAGCTGCCTCCGGTTGAGGGTCCCCCAAACCAGGTATAGGTCAAACCTCCCTGGTCATCTGTGGCATCAGCCAGAGGCATCGGGTCATTCGCTGTCTTAACCAGGCCAATCACAAACTGAGGTGGACCATTAAGAATGGCGGTATTATACGCCATAAAAGTCCCGCCGATATCAAGCTGGCTGGACCAGTCTGCTGAATAGAACTCAATGATATTGGTTGTGATCGGCGTCCTTAACGCACCAATGGGTGTTCCGGAGAATGAACCAGAATCAATTGTGCTGCACTCACCGTCAGGACTGATCGCTCTGGCACTATCGTTATAATCGGCTCCAAAAGCCTGGACGGTTCCCGGTGTGTACCATTGCATATACACTTCTCTAACGATTGCTGTGACCGCCGCGGTAAAAACGACAGCAAAAGTATCTTCTGCCACACCTGAACCCAAATAGTACTCAGCATTATCATCAACATGCCGGAGCGTCCACAACAAATCATCCCGGTAAACATCATCGGGATTCATAACGCGCTGGTGCTGGGTTCTTTTCAGTCGGATCAGGGGGGCTTCACCCGGGTTTTTGGAATTTCTGCTCTCCAATAAATTCAGGGGCACCTGTCTTCCTGTTTGGGACTCAATTATTTGCACTGAAGCATCCCCCGCAGGGAAGCTCCTCAGCTCCGTTTTGGCTTGTAGCTCAAAAGCGAAGAGGGTCATAAGCAAACAGACTGTTATGGAAAACCTCTCGCCAAGCTTTCTTCTACTCAATTCAGAACCAGCCTGATCTGTATGTGTCTGTGTTTTCATTGATGTCCTCCCGCGTTTTTCCCCGCCTGGCCCACTTTTCTAAAAGGCACTTCAAAAAAGATAGGTGCCTGTTGAGGTGAATGAAATTCATTTCATCCCGTGCATTTACAAAAAACCCATTAAAATTCTTTCAGCCCACCGGCTTGGGGTGCATCTTTTATGAGCATTTAAAACAGGAACTATTTATGAAACTACTCTCCTATGGACTTGATATTCGTATGGAACCCCGGCTGGCTTTTTCCTTGAGGGGTCAGGCTATTGATGTGATGCGGGCCTCACTGTGGATGAAGGAAGATCGCCATGCTCAGGAATTTTTAAGCCTGGCCTCCACCATGAAGCTGCTGCTGATGGATTGGCAACGCTCCTTTGCCCTGCTTCGTCAATTGGAGGATGCTTTTCAAAATATTGATCCTTCAGGATTGAAAACCCATCATCGACCCGTGGCCCTGCCTGAAGATGATATCGTGTTTTTCGCCCCCATGCCCGACTCGCCCAGCATCCGCTTTTTCAATGCTTTTTCAGATTCCTCACCTGAACATTTTGACTTTGGGCAAACTCAAACCCTCCTGGGTCATGGACACGAATTGCCCTCGACCAGCCTGGCTCCCCGGGGCGAGATCGCAGCCATTATTGCCGGCAATAAAACTACCAGGGATCCGGTCATTGCCGGCTACACCATTGTCAACAACTGGACCGATACCCAGGCGAAGGCCTCTGGAAAAAGTGGCCTGGCCCTGGGACAGGCCACCACCCTGGGACCCTATCTGGTGACTGCGGATCAGCTTGATCCTTTGAAGATCGCCAAGGGCTTCAATTTGGACCTGCAAATCCGGCTGGACGGCAAGACCGAAGTGGATACGAGGCTCAGAGACATGAATTTCAGTTTTGAGGATATGATTCAGCAAGCCAGTTTGACCCAGGTTGGATCGGGTGATATTTTTTGCTCGGGAAGTCCTTCGAAAAGAGATCTGGTTTTAACTCCGGGGCAAAAATTAGATGTTGAAATTCAGGCCCTGGGCATGCTTTCAACTGTGGTGGTATAAAACAGCGTGTCTCCCCTCCGAATTCCAGAAAGTGAGCTTGAGCTCAAAGCGATTCGCTCCGGTGGACCGGGAGGACAAAATGTCAACAAAGTGGCCACGGCCATACAGCTGCGTTTTGATAGTCAAAAGTCCAGTCTCCCCGATCATATCAAAGCGCGATTGATGATCCTTCGGGATCAGCGTATCAATTCAGAAGGCATCATTACCATTACCGCTCGCCAGTACCGTAATCAGGAAGCCAATCGTCTGGCCGCCATGGAGCGGCTGGAAAAGATCCTTCAAAAAGCTGAAACCGTGCCAAAGAAACGCAAGAGAACCAAACCCACCCAGGCTTCTGTCAAAAAGCGGCTGGAAGCCAAAACCAAACGGAGTCAGGTAAAACAACGCCGCACGCCTGTAAAACCAGATGATTTGTAAGGAGGTCGTTCGTGGGCAATAAAGTGATGTGGACTCCGGATGAAAAGCAGGTCAAGCAGGCGCAGATTACCCAGTTTCGTCTGGAAATGAATTCCAAATACGGAATACAGCTGAACTCCTATGATGATTTATACCAATGGTCGCTGAATCATGCCCCTGAGTTCTGGTCAGAAATCTGGAAAGCAGGTAAAATCATTTCCAGTCAAGATCCACAGGAGATTGTGGATGATATTGGGAAAATGCCCGGTGCCAAATGGTTCCAGGGTTCCCGACTGAATTATGCTGAAAACCTGCTGCGTTATCGGGACGAGCGCATCGCCATTCACTTCCGTGGTGAAGACCATGTCCAACGGTCATTGAGCTACACCCAACTCTATGCACAGGTCTCCTGTGCCGCCCAGGCCATGAAGGATGCCGGGGTGAATCAAGGCGATCGAATTGCCGGCTTTATTCCCAATCTGCCTGAAACCATCATCGCCATGCTGGCAGCCTCCAGCCTGGGTGCCATCTGGTCATCTTCTTCACCTGACTTTGGCATTAAGGGTGTCCTGGATCGTTTCTCGCAAATCGAGCCTAAACTCATTTTTGCCGCAGATGGCTATTTCTACGGTGGCAAGCGTTTCGACTCCCTGGAAAAGCTGCAGAATATCCTCCATGAATTACCTTCGGTGGAAAAAGTTGTGGTCATCAGCTATACGGAAAAACCCGATTTAAGACAGATCCCCAACAGTATTCACTGGGAGGACTTCATTGATAATGCTGCCACTGAAGTGAGTTTCACACCCCTGCCCTTTGATCATCCCCTCTATATCATGTATTCTTCAGGGACCACGGGACTGCCGAAATCCATCGTCCATTCCGCCGGTGGTACGCTGATCCAGCATTTAAAAGAACTCATGCTCCACTGCGATTTGAGACCTGAGGATACTATCTTCTATTTCACGACTTGTGGTTGGATGATGTGGAACTGGCTCATAAGCAGCTTGGCTGTTGGCGCTACCCTGGTGCTCTATGACGGAAACCCCTTTTATCCCGGACCGGAGGCACTCTGGAAAATGGCCGACGAGCTGGATATTTCCGTTTTTGGGACCAGCGCAAAATACCTGGATGCCCTGGAGGATGCTGGATGTAAACCAGGCAAAGCTTTTGCGTTGCCGGTGTTACGGGCCGTTTTATCTACTGGATCCCCGCTTTCAGAGGAGAGTTTCGATTTTGTTTATCGAGATATCAAACAGGATCTCCTGCTGGCCTCTATTTCAGGAGGAACCGATATTGTCTCCTGTTTTGTTCTAGGTAATCCAGCGTTACCTGTCTATCGCGGTGAATTACAGTGTCGCGGGCTGGGAATGCAGGTGGAAGCTTTTGATGAATCTGGGAAGTCAGTGTTGAATAAAAATGGCGAGCTGGTCTGTACCCAGGCATTTCCGTCCATGCCGGTTTTCTTCTGGAATGATCCTGATGGAGAAAAATATCATCAGGCCTACTTTGCTGACTATCCTGGAATCTGGCGTCATGGTGATTTTATTGAAATTAACGATCATGGCGGTGTGCGAATTTATGGTCGGTCTGATGCCACCCTGAATCCTGGTGGCGTACGGATTGGTACCGCTGAAATTTATGCTGTGGTGGAAAACCTGCCTGAGATTGCGGATGCCCTGGTCGTCGGTCAGGCCTGGCAGGATGACGAGCGGGTCATTCTTTTTGTAAAACTAGCTGCCGATGCTGTGCTTGATGAGGCTCTGGTGAAGAAACTGAAAACCGTCATTCGTCAGAATTGCAGTCCACGACACGTACCGGCTCTAATTCTGGAAACCGCCGATATTCCATATACCATCAATGGTAAAAAGGTAGAGATTGCCGTCAAAAAAATCATCGCGGGGCAAGAGGTTCAGAACCGATCAGCCCTGGCCAATCCTGAGTCTTTGGACTTATATAAAAATTTGAAAACCCTTAATCCATAGCCTGGAGAATTGTATGAATTCAGATCCTGTAGAAGAAAAGAAGCCAAAACGACGTCCCCGATATATTGGTGTTGGACTGGCTGTTGGAGCTGGTGTTGGTGTGGCAATGGATAATATTGCTGTGGGCATCGCGCTTGGACTGGCAATCGGTGTCGCCCTGGACTCCTACCACAAAGAAAAACGTGAGAATGATAGTGATGAAGAGGATTGACCCCACACAGTCTTTGCGAGTAACTGAAGGGGAGTGACGCGATCTATAAAACGTTGCGGTGCGTATAGCCGGAGATTGCCGCGGTCGCTACACTCCCTCGCAATGACAACCCCTAACTTATAACTTTTGACTTTTGACTTTTGACTAAAATCACGCCCACCCCTCCAAAACCACCTTGCCAAAGGCATGCTCAAATTCCAGATGATCATGGGCTCCCCGAATATTCTGAAAAGGAAACACCTTGTCGATGACCGGGATCAAAACTTTTTGTTCAGCCAGGTGGAGACATTCGTTGAAATCAGAGACTGAACCCATGGTAGAACCCAAAACAGACTGACGTTTGTAAAAGAGGTGTCGCAGATTCACTTCTCCTTTTACTCCCGTCGTCGCCCCGCAGGTCACCAGTCGGCCTCCCACAGCCAGTGATTTCATTGACTCCGTCCAGGTGCTTTCTCCAATATGCTCAAACACGACATTGGCCCCCCGGCCCTTCGTCAAAGTTTTTACCTGTTTGGAAAAACCCTCCTGTCGATGATTCAAGACTTCATCAGCCCCCAGGGAGAAAGCCAGTTTCCGCTTTAATTCTGATCCGGCCGTGGCAATGACCCGGGCACCCAGATAACGCCCCATTTGAACTGCCATGCTCCCTACGCCCGAACCCGCCCCCAGAACCAGTAGCGTTTCTCCAGACTGCAGATGAGCCCGGTTTTTTAACATGTTCCAGGCGGTGAGTGAGGCCAGGGGCAGAGCGGCCGCTTCAACAAAACTGAGGTTTTTGGGTTTGGGTCCAATATTTGCTGGTAAGAGACTGATATATTGTCTCTGAACACCACTTTCTGTTTCACCGAGAATACCGTAGGAAGCACACATGTCTTCTCTACCAGCCAGACACTGAGGACATTCCCCACAGAAGGTTCCTGGTTGAATCACAACTTCGTCCCCGACATTCCAATTTTTAACCTCCGAACCCACTTCTGCAATCACACCGGAGGCATCACTTCCCGGGATATGGGGCAGGGGGATATCCAGGCCGGGTAAACCACGTCTCAACCAGAGATCCAAATGGTTAAGACTGGCAGCTTTTATTTCAACCAACACCTGATTGTTGTCAGGACTTGGTTTTTCCATGGTTGACAGCTCTAAAACGTCGCTGGAACCATGTGCTGAAAATTGAATGCCAATCATGATTAACCCTCATTCTCTTCCATAAAGATTCATTTTTATTGAGTTTTTCATTTCATCTGAATCCTGCAAAAAATAACTTTATCCATCTAATACGGGGATAAAATGTTTAAAAAATTACTGTTTCTGTCTTTTTCAGTCCTGATGCTTTTATCATGCTATCCACTGGGAACCTTTCAGGGTCCCGACGTGTTGCCCGAAGGCCAGGAAACTGTGGGCATGGGTCTGAGCTGGATGAGCAACATTATTTCACTTCAAGACTCCAGCAATGGTAACGAAACTGCCTTTCTGGCAGATGCCAGTCTGTTGTTCAGAAGGGGCTTCCCCAATAATACAGAAATAGGTATCAAATTTGTCGGTCGCCCCTGGGCCAATGGAGCGGTTTTAACTGATGTAAAATGGCTAATGATTCATGAACCCGTAAAGGTCGCTGTAGATTTTGGGATGTCATATTGGTCCAATATCGATATCCAATCATTCCTTGGATATCATCCTGCTGTCATCGTAGGAGGTGATAAATATTTTGTTGTGGGCCAGTACAATTATGTCCGCTCAAGAATGGATGTGTTAAAAACACAAGACCTGCTGCTGGGTCGGCAATTCACCATGACGCGCAATCAATATGTTTTTACGCCTCTCTTTGGTTTGCACCGGGATTCCTCCAGCCCGGACAACCTGTTCTTTTCACTGGGCTTCGGATTTACTGGACCCCTGGATCAATGGGCCAAGCCTTAGCTTTTACTTCTCAAACCACAATGTTTTAACTTTAGCAAAGGCCCGTTTGCCTCCAAGGGCTCTGTGGGAAACCAGCACAAAAACCAAATAGGCGAGGGCCACTCCAATAGCTGCCCAGAAATAGAGCGGATTGGCCTTGGTGATACTATAGGCGGGAAGATTGATCGACAAGATAAAGGGAATCACCAGGAAGAAAGTAAAGGCCGCTGAATACATGTAATCCGTTGCCACCGGCGTTTCAAAATCAGGATCAACCACCCGCAAAAGTGCCAGACCGGTGGGCATGGTTCCGGTACAGGCACCATAAATGATCAACGCGCGGTGAAACTGATAGTCTTCAAAAATTCGTGAACTGATCCAGATGACGGTAATAAATGTGATAAAGCCACCGACAATAGAAATAACCAGGATGGGCAGCCAGTATTGGACAACCACGGTGAGCGATATGGCACCCACGGCGGCGGCTACCATGATATCAACGCTGTTGCCGGCAATGCGGGTCAGACTACCATTGTCCAGAGTATGTTCGACTTTTAGCTTAATCATGATGGTTTTCACAATCAGGGCCACCATGGCAGCAAAAACAAAACTGATACCCCAGAGGTTTACTGCCAGATCATTCCCCATATTTCCAGCAAAGGAAAGCAGGCCACCGAGACCTTTGAGCATTAAGAAGCTAAAGAGATAGACCATGAGGACCACTGCCATATTGTAACTGGCAGAATCAATGGCTTCTGATTCTGTGGTCAGCCTGGATCCGACCTGTAGTTTCTCATCACGTCCCATGACACCAGAACGAAACTGCCGATCCCTGATTTTTTTTACCTGTTCTTTACCGAGCCAGCCTCTTCTGATACCCATATTGATCAGAACGACACCACCAAAACACGCCCACATATAACCAACCGCGGCAAAAGTAAGACCCACATCCGGGGCGCCCTTAAACCCCATGCCAACCCAGCCTTCCCCGATGGCATAAGCCTGGCCTGGTCCAAGTGCAAAACCCAGGGGGAGGAAGAAACCAAAGGCGGGGTACAGCTCTTTCATGACAGTACTCATAAAGAAAAATGTCAGGAGCAGACCAACCAGGGACTGAAGCGAGTATTGAGAAATAATTGAAACCGATGTGCCGAAAACGCTTTTATCTCCTTTACGCTTGGTATAGGCTGGTTTTCGAAGACTCATGGCAATAAAGGAAATACTCAACAGGTGGTAAACGATGGCACCCAAACCAACCTCCGTCATGCCCACCAATGGAGCCAGGAAGTTGTAGAAGGGCAGGAGGATGAAGCCGGCCGTCAGAGCATTGGGAATCAAATACTTTTGAAAAAAACTTATCCGTGCCCGAAGAAAGGTTGCCAGGAGCAACGCCATTGAAATGACGCCGAGATCCAGAAACATATTCCATGGAAAATTCATATGGTCCATCCTGTTTTTAAAACTGCTGTTGTCTAATTGGTGTCGTAAACTGGCTCCAGTTTACTTGCATGAAACATTATTTACAACGCTAAAACTCCTCTGAGAGGAGGCTCTGTTGTGTCTCAGTTCTCCAGAGTTTAGAGGTAATAACCTTACGAAGGTTTAAAACCTTCTTAAGGTTAAGCATCGCGTAAGGTTACATGCCCTTTTGTCTTAAAAGTATAGGATGCCATGGCCAGATCAAGCCGCTCGATCCACTCAAGCTTTTTCCAGAAATCGAAGCCACTCCGGTTGTCTTTATTGATGAAAATGTGGCATTTTTCAATACCGGCAGCCTCAATTTTCCCGAGGCAGAGATAAACAAGCTCCTTACCGATCCCTTGTTTCCGGTATTCTGGTAATACCACTAAGTGATGAATAGAACCAAAGCGACCATCATGACCCCCCAATATCCCACCCACTATCTGGTCGTGGGATTCAGCAACAAAACTTAAGCCTGGATTTCGTTCCAGGAAGGCGACAAAACCCGCTGGTGTATCTGCTTTTCTGAGTGTCAGACCTGGGGTCTGTTTCCATAGCATATAGAGAAATGAGTGATCCCCAGGGAGCATTTCACGATATTTGACACCCGCCGACATTTATCCGAGAATGGCCTCTCGCTTTTTAACGGGATGTAGAATTTCATTTTGCAATACTTGTTCATCGGCATGATAGGAGGAGCGCACCAGGGGTCCCGACTCAACATAACTGAATCCAATTTTCATCCCATACGCCTTATACTCGGCAAATTCATCGGGATGAACAAAGCGATGCACAGGCTCATGCTCTTTCGTGGGTTGAAGGTATTGTCCCAGAGAAAAAATCTGGGTCCCGGTTTTCCGCACATCATCCATGAGAGCCAAGACTTCCGCCTTGGTTTCGCCAATCCCTACCATGATGGAGGTCTTGGTCTGCAAGCCTGCCAGCACGGATTGGCTGAGCACATCCAAGGATCGCTGATACTGAGCCTGGGGTCGAATTCTGCGATGGAGTCGCTCCACCGTTTCCATATTGTGACTCATGATCTCAGGTTGAGCATCCAGTACCGTTTTAATGCTGGCTGGATTCCCTTGAAAATCCGGTGTGAGGACTTCAATGGAACAACCTGGAACCTGAGCATGAATTTGCCTGATGGTTTCTGCCCAAATAGCAGCCCCGCCATCATCAAGCTCATCTCTATCCACCGAAGTGATGACACAGTGATGCAGACCCATCTGTTTAACGGCCTCAGCGGTCCTTCTGGGCTCGTCCAGGTCCACAGCCGAAGGTCGGCCTGTCTTGACGGCGCAGAAGGCACAGGAGCGCGTACAGGTGTCACCCAGAATCATGATGGTGGCGGCCCGACGCTCCCAGCATTCACTGATATTGGGACACATGGCTTCCTGACACACCGTATGAACTTTATGACTAGAGACAATGCTTTTCAGGTCTTGGAAATTTGGACCGCTGCGTAATTTTGTTTTTAGCCAGGCTGGCTTTGTAGGTTTAGACATATATAATGCTTTCTCTTTAGCTGTCGTCATCGCGAGTGAGATACGAACGCGGCGATCTCTCTGTTTTCCAGTATCAATATAATGAGATTGCTTCGTCGTTTCACTTCTCGCAATGACCCAGGAGGATCAAACCTTAAGCAGAACATGTTATTGCAGATTTCCAGCGAGTTCCTTTGCGGGATCCACGCTTTCAAGGTTCTTCATGATTTCTTCAATAAACTGCCCGCCCATGGCGCCATCAATGAGACGATGGTCAAAGCCCAGGGTAAAGACACACATTTGACGAATGGCTATTTCATCGCCAGTTTTCGTTTCAATCACCACCGGTTTCTTCTTAATGGCCCCGACTCCCAGGATCGCCATATTGGGCTGGTTGATGATGGGATAACCTGCCAGGTTGCTAAAAACACCAAAATTGGTAATGGAGAAGGTCGCACCTTCCAGGTCATCCAGGGTCAACTTCTTTTCCCGGGCCCGGCTCACAATATCTGAGATTGAGTCTGAGATTTCCAGTAAGGACTTTGCTTCGGCATATCGTACTGGCGGAACCACCAGACCGTCCCCGACAGCCACGGCAATACCAATGTTCAGATGCTTATGACGGATAATTTTTGAGCCATCCAGGGAGCTGTTGATCAGGGGGAATTTCAGCAACGCATCACGAACCGCTTTGGTTATGAAATGAGTGACGGTGATGGAATGCCCGTGCTGTTTTTTAAACGCTGCATTGTTTTCGGAAATGAAGGC
The DNA here is from genome assembly GCA_021736185.1 of Fidelibacterota bacterium. Classification (GTDB taxonomy): domain Bacteria; phylum Fidelibacterota; class UBA8477; order UBA8477; family JABMPR01; genus JABMPR01. Next base: position 41,759 of record JAIPGJ010000002.1, read on the forward strand.
CATGATGGCCGTCATATCCGCTTCACTGACGGAATAGACATGGGCAGAGGTGTCAACGCTTTTTCGCATGTGTTTGGCGATACTTTTACGCATGCTGTCCATTTCAATGATTTCAACATCTTCAGCTGCGACTCGTTGGGCCAGACCGGTTTCTTCCAGCCCACGCAGGGAATGAGTCTTTTTATTGCTGGAATCGCGGGTTTCCAGATAAAAGAGCACATCTTTTTTGGAGACACGACCACGGAATCCACTGCCGGGAATGCCTTGTAGTTCAGCCGGGCTGATACCTTCCTGGGCCGCGATACTTCTTACCAGGGGAGAATACACCCGGTCATCACCAAATGTTGTGGGTTGTGGAGGCGCTTCGCGAAGCGCCGTCTTCACCCCAAGGGGTTCAGCTGACCTGACAGGGGGATTGTCCTTTGGAATATGGCTCTGAATGTCATCAGAGGTTTCCACCCGGGCAATGATGGTATCTATATCATAGGTCTGGTTGACTTTGCCGATAATCTCAATCAGGATGCCGGATACGGGACTGGGAATTTCTGCATCCACTTTATCCGTGGCAATCTCCAGGAGGGTTTCATCCTTATCGATGGTATCCCCAACGGCCTTTTTCCACTCCAGAACCGTGCCTTCAGTTAAGGATTCACCCATTTTGGGCATGACGATATCGAATATCATAGGGTCACCTTTTTAAACCATAATTATAGCAGAGGTCGGAGCGTTTCGCGAAACGCTCCAGCAATATTTTCAATACTCTAACAGTCTTTCTGAAGCTAGGCGGATGTCTTCGGTCTGTGGCAGGATTTCATCTTCCAGGTCCCAGTTGAAGGGGATGGGAGCATCTTTAGCTGCTACCCTCAATACGGGTCCATCCAGATACTCAAAATATTCTTCAGCGATAATCGCTGCTATTTCAGCACCAGGACCCGCCGTCAAGCTATCTTCATAAACGACCAGGGCCTTACTGGTCTTCTGTAAAGACTTTCCAATGGTCATTTTATCCAGAGGACTGAGTGTCCTCAGATCGATCACTTCAATGGAAACGCCTTGAGATTTTTCAAGCTGCCTGGCGGCCTCCAGGGCCTTATAAACCATTAAACCGTAGGTGATAATTGTGAGATCTCGTCCTTCGCGCACCACAGCAGCCTGACCAAAGGGAAGCAGATAATCTTCATCTGGTTCAGGACGCTTGGCAAAGCCCTGACGATACATGCCCTTGTGCTCCAGAAAGAGGACGGGGTCGTCACAGCGACAGGCATATTTAAGCAATCCTTTGGCATCCGCCGCATTGGACGGATATACAATATGAATACCAGGTAAATGCATAAAGAAGCCCTCAATACTCTGGCTGTGGCATAAGCCGCCATGAATATAACCTCCCACGGGGGTTCGAATAACAAGGGGACATGAAAAGTGGTTGTTGCTGCGATATCGGATGGTGGCCACTTCATTACGGATTTGCATCATGGCCGTCCAGATATAATCGCCGAACTGAATTTCAACCACCGGCTTCAAACCGGCAATGGCCGCACCAACGGCCGTACCAACGATGGAGGCTTCGGCCAAGGGTGAATTAAAGACCCGGTCTTTGCCAAACTCTGTAGAAAGTCCTTTGGTGGCAGTAAACACACCGCCTTTTCCATCGGCAACATCCTGACCATAGATAATCATTTTGTCGTTGCGGGTCATTTCCTCATGAAGGGCATGGTTGATGGCGTCCACAATAACGATTTCAGAACCAAAAGCAGGCGACGCCGAAGCTTTTACGGAAAGCGTCGTTTCGTTGACAACATGGGTGATTGCTTCAGCTCGCTCTGGGAAGGGAGCCGACATGGCTTTTTCAGCGGCTTCATCGACAGCTTGCAGAACCTCGTTCCGGATCTGCTGAAACTCATCTGGACTAATTATGCCTGAGTTCTCACATTGGGTTCTGAACTTTTCAATGGGATCCCGTTTTTGCTCTTCGGTGAGTTCATCGGCATTTCTGTATTTGCGGTGATCATCAGAAGAGGAATGGGGGAGCAGGCGTACGACGTTTGAAACCACAATAGCTGGACCGTTTCCGCTGCGAATACTGGCCATGGCCTTCTTAAATGTTTCATGGGATTCGAAAAAATCGGTCCCATCCGTTTCAAAGCGAGAGAGGTTTCCATAACCACCAACCATATCGTAGACCGACCCCTCGGCTGTTTGGGACGACTTGGGAACCGAGATGGCGAAACCATTGTCTTCAATATGGAAAAGAACCGGTAATTTTTCACGACTGGCCCAGTTTAAGGCTTCATGAAACTCTCCCTGGCTGGTGGTTCCTTCTCCAGAAGAAACATAGACCAGGGCTTTATTTCCGGCGTGTCGAGCCGCCATGGCTGTTCCGACGGCCTGAAGAAACTGGGTGCCCGTGGGACTGGATTGGGTCACAATATTCAGATCTTTTTTGCCATAGTGCTGGGGGAGTTGGCGACCCCCTGACCCGGGGTCATCCCTTTTTGCCAGAAACCCCAGAAAGAGGTCTTCTGTAGTCATTCCCAAGCCCATCACCATGGTTTGATCCCGGTAGTAGGGGTATGACCAATCCAGCTTGGGATTCATTTGCATGGCGCAGGCTAGCTGTGCCCCTTCATGTCCGGCAGCACCAATATGGAAAAATGATTTCCCCTGTCTCAGCAGGGTGAGCATTTTTTCATCGGTACGGCGTGAGGTTGCCATGGTTTTGAAAATGCCCACTAATTCGTTTTTGGTGAATCCTTTAAGGCTGGCTGACACGCAAATTCTCCATACTTAGTTTAACACCCTGTCATAGGCAAAGACGGTTTGGAAGGCCAGAATCAGAGGTTGTGCAACCGTTTCAACTGTGATCTCGCTTCCCAGCAACTCCTGCATACTCACGACCCCCTTCCCTGTTATTCCGCAGGGAATCATGCCATTGAAATATGACATATCTGGTCTCACATTCAAGGCAAATCCATGCATGGTCACCCACCGGGAAAGCCGTACGCCCATGGCACAAACTTTTTGACTACCCACCCAGACACCCGTCATTCCAGGGATGCGCTCTCCCGTGATGTCAAAATGCTGGAGGGTTTTTATAATAACCTCTTCCAGATTGCGCATAAACCAGCTCACGCTTTTCTTGTGATCTTCCAGATTGATAATGGGATATCCCACCAGTTGTCCGGGACCGTGCCAGGTGATATCTCCACCGCGGTCGCTCTGAATAACCTGGGCATCGCGGGCATTGATGAGGTTCGATTTGTCCGCGTTTTTACCAAAGGTATATACCGGGGGATGTTCTAGAAGAATCAGGGTGTCGGCAATCTCGCCAGCCAGTCGACGGGCATGGACCTGGCGTTGATATTCCCAGGCTTCTTCGTAGGGAACCAAGCCTTTTTTTATGACGTGTAGATCAGACACAGGAGGGGTTTCTCAATTCTTTTATATTGCTAGATATGTGTCGTCCCTCGACTCCGCTCGGGATGACGAACTCAGGTTGATGCCAATTCCAAGAGTGGCTTGTGATACTCCAAAAAACGGGACTGTCACCTCGAGCGAAGTCGAGAAATCTTGACCTCCACATTTGATTCTTGCCTGAATCAAAATAACACCGCTAATTTTTCACAAATAGCTTCCAGCAACTCGGTGTCCTGATCTGTAAATGGGGAGATTGCATGGGAGTCTATATCCAGCTCAGCCACAAATTTACCTGCTTTCATGATGGGAAAAACCACCTCTGACTGGACATTTGAGCTACAGGATAAATAATTATTCTCCAGGGAGACATCCTGGATGATGCGACTCATTTCGAAGACTGCAACCTGGCCGCAAACGCCTTTACCAAAGGCAATCTTAACATGATCTGTGGCGGCACCCACATAGGGACCAAGAATTAGATTCTTGCCCGACTCATCAACGATATAAAATCCCACCCAGTTATAGTGGTCAATACTGCTGGAAAGGAGTTCAGCAATTTTCTGCAATACTTCATCCCTGGTTTTCAGGCTGGATAGGACTGTGTCCACAGATTTGAGAAGCGTTGGTATGTTGGGAAATGCCAGGTTCATGAAAAGCCTCTTTTTTCAGCACTCATTCTAATTGATTTGATGTCTCATACCAAGGAGCTTCACCAACCAACTGCCTTGTGCTATATTTTATAATATCAACTATCCCAATATTATGGGAAGCGACCGTAGCGCCTTTGTCATAGAGAAGCTGTTGCTGTTCATCAATATTTTGAATCTTTCCCGTTTTTTTGGGATAGGTCTTGTCGCCTTTAAAGGTGAATGCCGCGATCTAATGCCAGGGCGGAAGCTTCCATGATCATTTCTGACAATGTGGGGTGGGCATGAATGGTTTCGAGCACGGCTTCATGGGTTGCCTCAAGGGAACGGGCCATTCCGATTTCAGCAATCAATTCTGTTGCCTCCGCTCCAATAATGTGTGCGCCCAAAAGCTCCCCATATTTGGCATCATAGATGAGTTTGGTAAAACCATCAGTCTCTCCTGATGCCATCGCTTTTCCGGATACACGATAGGGGAACTTGCCAACCTTCACTTCGTATCCTGCTGCCCTCGCCGCTTTCTCGGTGAGTCCAATAGAGGCCACCTGAGGCGTGCAATAGGTGCAACCCGGCACGTTGTCATACTTCATGGGTTTCACATTTAATCCCGCGATGTGCTCAACCGCAGTAATGCCTTCGTGGGAAGCTACGTGGGCCAGCCAGGGAGGACCAGCGACGTCACCAATGGCGTAAATGCCCGCCACAGAAGTCTGCATGTAGGCGTTGGTCTTAATCCAGCCTTTTTCCAGCTGGACACCAGCGGCCTCCAGTCCCAGATCCTCGATGTTACCCTGAACCCCGATGGCAATTAAAACTTTGTCTGCATCCAGCCCCAGAAGCTCACCTGTTTTGGTTTTTACTTTGACCAGAGCCCGATTTTCAGAGATAGAAATGCTTTCGACTTTAGCCTCGGTATGGGTCTTGATTTTTTTGCGTTTGAACATTTTTTGCAGCTCGATGGAGACCTCTTCGTCTTCAATGGGCAGCAGCTGTGGCAACATTTCAACCAGAGTCACTTCCGTGCCCATGGCAGCGTAAAAATCGGCGAACTCAACCCCAATAGCTCCGGCACCTACCACAACCAGCTTTTCAGGGATAGACTCAAGATTCATGGCTTCCTTGGATGAGATGATGATTTTGCCATCAAATGCCGCGTCGGGCATGGGTCGCGGACGAGCGCCAGTAGCCAGAATGATATTGTCCGCGCTGATTTCCTGATCATCATCGATGCTTATCCGGTTCCCGCCAATAAGTTTTGCACTACCGTTGATAACGTCTATCTCATTTTTTTTCATGAGAAAATCCACGCCCTTTGAAAGGGCTTCGGCGACCTGTCTTGAACGCTGTATCACTGCCGGAAAATCCACATCTACATCATCCACCAGTACGCCAAACTTTTTGGCTTTTTGGGCTGACCGCAATACTTCGGCACTTTTTAAGAGGGCCTTGGTTGGAATACAACCCCAGTTCAGACAGATTCCACCCAACGCAGCGCGTTCAATAACAAGCGTCTTTTTACCCAGCTGAGCGGCGCGAATAGCAGCCACATATCCACCGGGTCCGCCGCCGATGATTGCGATGTCATAATGGGTTGTACTCACTGTAATTCCTTCTCTCATTATTATTAACCCCTTGAGGCTTAGCCTTACGAAGGCTTAAAACCTTCGTAAGGCTATTTTTCCATTACGAGCCTTCTAATTTGAATTTATCCAGTATTTTCTCGTGCTGGATTTCAGAGTAATATTTTAAAAATTCTTTATACTCAGTTTTTGATATAAACGAATCAACGATGTGCTTGCTAATGAGAGTAGAGTCTCTTTTCCCAAGCCACTCCTGACAATTTGAGAATTCCCATTCGGCAGCCTCTGAAACCAGTCCTGCAGCGACAGGATTGAAATGGATATATGCTATTAGTTCCTGAAAATATTTGTCACCCTCAATCAAAATGTGTTTAGGTCTTCCCTCAAAAAGCGTTCCTTTGCGACCCTCCTGTTTGTTAATCGCTTGAGAATACCCATTAAAAATATACTGAAGCCATTTTGAAACTGGTATCTCAGAATTTTGCTGAACAAGCAAGTGATAGTGGTTTGGCATAAGACAATATGCGATGACATCAATGCCGAATCGTTCTTTGGTGGTCGCTATTTTTTCTGTAAGATAACGATAGTTTTCTTCGGAATAAAAAATTTGCTTGTGGTTCCATCCTCGGTTGAAAACGTGATATATCCCTGATTCTTGATACACGAACATTAACTCTTGAGGCTTAGCCTTACGAAGGTTTAAAACCTTCGTAAGGCTCTTTACTTAAATGCTTCCGTAATTCTTCCAGTTTTTCTACGGCGCCAATATCAATCCAGTAAGCATGATCCATTGGAAAGGCCTTGATTTTCTCCCCTGCCTCGGCGGCTTTTAAATAGACTGGAATGGTGGAAAAAACGTTCCCAAATTCCGTCATATAATCAAAAAGCTTTGGTGAAACGACCTGAACCCCATTAAAAGCCAGTTTTTCGTAACTTTTGGTGTTCCAGGATACTTTTTCGCCAGTCGTTCGGTTTTCCCACCCGCATAAATTTTTATCCTCGTCAAATCTTAGATAACGAGATGTTTCCCTTTTGGCAACAGCCAGGGTAGCCAGGCTCTGTGATGTTCGATGAGCTGCCACCAGGGATCCGAGATCGAGATCGGTATATATATCACTATTACATACGAGAAAGGCCTCATCTCCGACAAAGTATTGTGAAGCCTGTAGTAATCCACCACCCTGACCCAACAGGTCTGGTTCTTCTGAGATGTGAATGGTCAAGCCAAAATCTCTGGACCGAATAAACTCAATCACCTGTTCTGAAAAATGATGCACATTAATCACCAGGGTATCCACACCAGCAGCTTTGAGCTGGAGAATGTTGTGTTCCAGCAAGGTCTTGTTACCCGCCCTGACCAGACATTTGGGATGTCTGTCTGTGAGGGGGGCCAGACGGCTTCCCCTGCCTGCGGCAAAAAGCATGGCCTTCAAGAGAGGTTATGCTTCCAGTTCTCGGTGGTGAACGACCACATCAATATCGTGGGTCTCTTTCAGGTGGGCTGCCAGCTTGTTGGCTGAATGGACAGATCTATGCTGTCCGCCAGTGCATCCAAATGAAATCATCAGATCGGTAAAATTCTGTTCCTCGTAGCTGGTAACTGCCGCATCCACCATGGTGAACAGCCGTTTTAACCAGCGGGTCATGTCGGGTTTACTGGCAAACCAGTCTATCACTTCCTGATCATTGCCCGTCAACTTTTTATAGGCAATATCACGGCCGGGATTGGGTAGAAAACGGCAATCAAAAACGAAGCCGCCGCCATGGCCACGATCATCAATGGGCACCCCGTTTTTATATGAAAAACTGGATATGCGTACCTTCAGGCGCAATTTTGCCTTGCCAAATTCTCTCAGGGCTGAAGACTGAATCAGTTGATGAAAAACATCCATCATGACGGGAATCTTAATGGATAGATCCACCTTGCGAATGAGGTATTCAAGATTTCTTACCGCATAGGGAATACTTTGCAGAAAGTGGGTTTTGCGCTCATAAAAACCGCGATAGCCATAGGCACCCATGGCCTGCATGATACGAATATACACGAAAGCATAGTAATGCCTGGTGAAGGCTTCACGATCAATGGGAAGCAGTTGGGATGCAGCACTCAAATAGTGGTCTAGCAGGTGTTCTCTCACCTCAAATGGCAGGTCGGCCTTCGCATCAAAAAGCAAGGATGCTATATCATATTGCAGGGCCCCCTTTCGCCCCCCCTGATAATCAATAAACCAGGGCTTATTGTCATTGAGCATAATGTTTCTGGATTGAAAATCACGATAGAGAAAGTGGTTTCCATCAGCTTGAAGCAAAAAATCCGTGAAGGTTCGGAAATCCTGCTCCAGCTGCTGCTCATTAAAACGGATGTGGGCCAGTTTTAGAAAATAATATTTGAAATAATTCAAATCCCACATCATGGATTGACGGTCAAAACTGTGGTGGGGATAAGATTTGCTGTAATCCAAGCCCTGGCCGCCTTTGATTTGAAACTGAGGCAGACGCTCAACCACCTGTTCATAGGTCTTTAAGAGCTCTTCAGGGAATCCTTTGCGTCCTTCCCGTACTTTGCGGAGATAGTCAAACAGGGTGATATCACCAAGATCCTGCTGGAGATAGATATGATGGTCCAGATCTTCGGCATAAATTTCCGGCACATCAAGACCTTTTGAACGGAAGTGTCTGGAGAAGGATATAAAGGCATCATTTTCCAGTCGATCCATGTTTTTTGCACCAATCACCGAACGCTGGTCGTTGCTCAGACGAAAATATTCTCGGTTGGAACCATGGGCCGGCAATGGACTCAGGTCAATGACATCTTCCTTGAAATGTTTTTCAAACAAGGTTTTTAACTTATCAGGCATAGTATCTCTCTCTGCGTACTCCGCACTCTGTGCTTTGATTGATCAAAGGCTATCCGGTTTATAAATTCCTCATGCTTATGATACTCAAAAATTCGGCTCTTGTTTCAGCCTCATCATGAAACTCTCCCAGCATGGCAGAGGTGGTGGCAAAAGAATTCTGCTTTTCCACGCCACGCATCTGCATACATAGATGGCGGCCCTCCAGGACCACAGCAACACCGGCAGGATCTAATAATTCATTCAGAGCTTCTGCCACCTGGTGGGTAATCCGCTCCTGAATCTGAAGCCTGCGGGAGTACATTTCAATGATTCTGGGAATTTTGGAGAGACCAATCACCTTGCCTCGGGGAATATAAGCCACGTGAGCCTTGCCAAAAAAAGGCAGCATGTGGTGTTCACACATACTGAAGAATTCAATATCTCTAACCACCACCATTTCAGAACATTTGTCCTCGAAGATGGCATCATTCAAAACCTCTTTCAGGTTTTGATCATAACCCTTGGCAATAAACTTCCAGGCCTTGGCAACCCGGAGAGGCGTGCGAACCAGGCCCTCTCGTTCAGGATCTTCACCAATCTCTATTAAAAGGTTGCGTGTTAAGTCTTCTATTTTTTTTAAGTCTTCCATGTATAACTCCTGTCAATTGGATATTTTTTCAGTTTCAAACTCAGCCAGAGGATCGATCTCCAGATAGCGTGAAAGATAGTGCACGCCAAGGTAAAAGGGACCGGTATCCAACAAGGCTGCAATCATTTTAAAGGTATATCCCGAAACAATAAAGATCAGGAGCTGGCTAAAGATAGGCTTGGCCATATCTACGGGTAAAGCCTTGGCATAATAGTGGGTCACCAGAATGACAGCCACTGTATCCACCAACTGACTCACCAGGGTCGAGCCATTATTTCTTAACCAGAGATGTTTTCCCCGGGTGAGTTTTTTCCAAAAATGGAACACATAGACATCCACAAACTGTGCCGCCAGATAGGCAATCATGGAGGCAAGAACAGCACCAAAAGTCAGGGCTCGCACCTCATAGAAGACTGGCAAGCGACCGGCTGCATCGCGGGCAATTTCTCCCGTGGCCGTGAGGGTTTCAAATCCGGGCATGACCCCACCGAGCCACATAATAAAGATGACCCATAGATTGAGAAGAAGACCCACAAAAACGACAAAATTTGCCCGCTTGCGACCATAGAGTTCGCTGATGAGATCTGTGGCTAAAAAGGTGAGCGGATAGGGCAGAACACCTACGGCCACAGCAAAGACAACATCACCGTAGCCATCAAAGTTCAGCGTAAACAGTTTTACAAAACGGCTGATGCCTAAAATGTTGAGCATGGCCAGAGTGCCCAGAAACAATCCTGCCAGAACCAGAAAGACCCGTTCTCTCCTTTGAATTATTTCCGAAGAAGGGTTCGAATTATTTATCATGATATATCATCCTTTTAAGGGGACTTAAATACACGCCATGAGGTGTGTGAGTCGATTATTGTTGGGGACCGTAATAGTCCGTGTATATCGTGGGTGTTTCCTGGAGCCTGATGCGATGCAGGGTTCCATCTTTTAGATGCTTCGATATCTGCCCCCATATCCAGACCACCATGTTTTCCGTAGATGGCTGCCTGTTTTTAAACCAGGGGATATCAATTTCTATCTGCGAATGATCAACCTGCTTAATGACCTGTTCTTTCACAACCTCTTTGAGGTGTCCCAGATCAACAAGAAATCCCGTCGCAGTATTTATTTCTCCGGTTACAGAGACTGTCAGCTCATAATTATGCCCATGAATATTTAGATCTTCACCAAAAGCGGCCAGGTTTTCTGCTTCACTCAGGTTGGGATTTCCATAGCGATGTGCGGCACAAAAGTGAAATATTTTATTCAAAACAATCATTTCAAATCCTTTATTCTAGCTTTGAATTTATGGTCAGGCGCTTCAATTTCAAAACAAACGGAGCGAGACATAAATAATCCTGTGGCGTGGTCTCATTAAAAAAAGGATTCATCCTGCCAGCGGGAAATACGCCAGACGCCTTCGGGATCACTGATAAAATCAAACACAGCATTGCCGGATAGAAAAATTTCACCTCCGATGGTGAGGTCAAAAGTCTTGGTAAGGCTGCGTTTGTTCACAGCCAAAGAATCCGTGGCAATGGTGGCATTCCAGATCAATGTAAAATGATCAAAGGCCCGAAATAATCGCGCTGTGGTTCGCAGTTCAGTATCTCTGCCCCAATAATCATAACCGCCGACACCACCAATCTCAGGATCAAAATAGAGAAAAACAAAACTGGTGTCAAAAAGATCGCTGTAAACCAGACTGTCCCGATAAATATAGGCATATCGGAAGTTTTGCAGGACTTCTTCTGGTGATCTCTGCTCGGTGAGGCTCAGCGAAATATCTCCCTCAAGCAGGCCTTCCGTCGGGGCAAAAGGATTCCAACAGCCCTGGAGTGTGGCCAGCCCCAACAAAGTGACAAGCATGATTTGTCTGGAGATATGGATCATCTATTGGACCTTGATTTTAAGGTCGCTCCAGCAGGGCAGCGTATCAGATTTCAAGTCCTGCCATACTGATATTTCATAGAGTTGATCAATGTTTTGAACCAGGGTCAACGTCGCCTGCCCTTTGAGCTGGGTGGGCAGGGCGGTCTCAGATTCTCCATAGGATAAGGTGAGATGGTAGTCAGTGATGATTTCATAGCGATCATCAATGGGCGATAATTGCTCAATTTCCCAATCCAGACGCTGGAAACCATCTTCCTTGAGCACATCGAAGAGCTTGGTAATAAAATTTTCCTCTTCCACATAGCCCCAGTTGTCAAAGACACCTGGTTGTGAGCTGGAGACACCCTGGTCGGGTAAAAAAACAAAGGCGACGCCTGTTTCATCGTTGTTTCCCAGAACATCCAGATGATAATTGAGCTGATGTGCCGGAAATGCATTGGCCAGATTTTGCAGCACCATCTCAGGTGAGGTTGGGGGAATCCAGGCGTAGGGATCCAGAACGTCGATGGGGGGCTCTGATTCACGCGGCGTGAAAAGTTCACACCCCGCCAATAAGAGCATAGCTAGCAACGCAACGACAGACCATTTCATTTGGTGAAAGTACACGATGTGACATGAAAAGCAAATCACATGTTGCGCTTTTCTCATCTATCGGGCTATTTTCCCACATGGAGCAACACAGGACATGAGGATCTACGCGTGTATGGCCACCTCTCTGGATGGCAAGATCGGGCCTGCCAATGTGGATCGATTTGTCCCCATAGGTTCTCGATATGATATGGAAAACCTGATCGCGCTGCGGGATGATGCTGACGGGATACTCTTTGGCGCCAGCACTTTCAGAGCCTGGCCAAAAGTCCATCAGGGGAATGATCCCCAAAAAATCGCTCATCATTTTATAATGAGCCGCAGCCTGAATCTGGATTTTAGAGCCGAGCTTTTTCAAAACCCTGAAATACCCATCACCATTTACTCTGGCTCAGAAAATACAACCCCGAATCAATCTCCACCCGTTCATGTGGAAATTATCTCCATTCCTGATCAACCCGGTCAAATAGATCTTATTCTGAAGCATGTTGCCCAATGTGGCGTCAAGTCATTGCTCATAGAAGGTGGTGGTCACATTCTTCACAAATTTATAACTGCTCAAGTCCTGGAAGAGCTCTATCTCACGCTGGTTCCTGCAGTAATTGGCGATGAAATGGCTCCGGCCCTGCTGGGCGGGCAACATCTGGCAGCACTTCCTCATATTAAAATTCGGAATAGCCGGCAGATCGGGAATGAAATTTTTCTACACCTTGAGCTTCAGTATATTTAAATCCCTGTGGGAAAACTCTGGTTCTAATCTATGTTCTCTCCCATCATGGGTCACTATTACATGCTTGTCTTTAGAAATCTCGTCAAATAAGATATATACTATGAAACGCTCCCTTATGGTTTTGCTTTTTTTTATCACGACTGCCTGGGCTGATTATCCAGATCAGGACAAAGTATTAAGAACTGCAGACATGTGGGTTCAAATCAGCAGTAACAGCAATGTTGTGCTCAGCGAGGACGGTAGTTCTTTGCAGTTAGCCGATGGAACGACCTCGGGCTATTTCATCTTACTGCCTGATACTTTGCCATCTCCCTTTGATCGTGGGCTACCTTCATGGAATGGTGAGGCTCTTAACGAGAATGGCGGGTTTAAGGTTTCCATGCGCTTTAAATATGGCGCGACCTGGTCCCCATGGTTAACCGCAGGCTATTGGAAAAACTATATCTGGCCATCCTATGGAACCATATCCTACGCAGCAGGAGAAATTGACTATGATTATGTGGTTCTGGATGACTTTCATACGATCTGGCAATGGCGTGTTGAATTCAAGCGCCAGCTTGCCGCAGATCCTTCGCCATCCATCGAAAAACTCAGTTTTTATGTCAGTGATCAGAGAACCACTGACAATATGGACCTGTCAGCGATTGTCAATGATGATCCGCCGGAGATATACATCCCTACAAACTTTGTCTGTCAGTATAATGTCGACCCTGTAATCGGTGGCAGTATCTGTTCGCCCACCTCCACGGTGATGGCTATCCGCTCTTATGATATAGAAGTGGACCCCTATGACTTTGCCGTTGATAATTATGATGATTACTGGAACATCTTTGGTATGTGGCCACGGGCCGTCCAAAATGCGGCGGGCTATCATCTTGATGGAGCGGTGACCCGGTATCGCACATGGAGTCAAGCGTATGACACGCTGGCTGCCGGTGGACGTGTTGTCATGTCAGTTGGACCCCCGCTTTATAGCGGGCATCTCATGATGCTGGCTGGTTTTGACAGTCAGGGTGATCCGCTGGTCCATGATCCTGCACGACAGAACGGTGAAGGCTATAAATACAACAAATCTTCTCTCTCTCAATCCTGGTTCACCAAAGGCGGTGTGAGTTACACCTTCTTCCCAGACGAAACCCTGGTGGCTCTGGATGAAAGCGAAAAAACTTTCCGTCCGGCTCAACTGGCTTTGCACCAAAATTTTCCCAATCCTTTTAATCCATCTACCAGGCTGAGGTTTTCACTGCCCTCTGCCTCATTCATCCAGCTGGGTATTTATGATCTTGCCGGAAAGCAGGTTGCCGCTTTAATCAGTGATTATTTGCCTCCAGGAAATCACCAACTGGTCTGGAATGCAGAAAACCAGGCAAGCGGGGTTTATCTCATACGCCTGGAATCCAATTCTGAAACACAGATAAAGCGTATGACCCTGTTAAAATAACCCCTTTTTAAATGGTTTTAAAACGGCCAGAAAATCGGCGCCATAACGGATGCAATAACCCAGAAAATCAGATTCAGGGGTGCGCCTGCCTTGACATAATCCATAAACTGGTATTTTCCCGGACCATAAACCATGAGATTGGTTTGATATCCAATGGGGGTCATAAAACTGGCTGAAGCAGCATAACAAATCGTAAAGATCAGGGGGCGAGAGTCGATACCCATATTGTTTGCTGCTGCAATGGCAATCGGGGTCAGCACAATGGCTGCCGCATTATTTGAAACCACCGAAGTGATGATGGCTGTGATCAAATAGAGACTGGAAAGCAATACATAAGGTGCCAGGCGGGCAGAAAAAACATGAGCCAGAGATGTTACGCTTTCTCCAACCAGACTTGCCGCTCCACTGGTTTCCATGGCGGTTCCAAAAGGGATAAAAGCCGCGATAAAGACAATGACGGGCCAGTTGATCGCAGTATAAGCTTCCCTGGTTGATATATGTCTGGTGACCAGGAGCAGGAAGGCACCAGCCAGGGCTGCTGCCAGGATATCAATCAAACCGGTTGCTGCGGTGAGCATAATGATGGGGATGATGATCACTGCCAGCCAGCGAATTCTTTTTTTTCGCATATTGATTTCATGGTGCTGAAGAATAATCAGGTTGGGATCGTTGCGCATTTCCGAAATCTGGTCTGCTGGCATGAGCATGAGTAGCGTATCGGCGAAGCGGAGACGGATGTGGGCTATTTTTTGTTTGATGGTGATGCCCCTGCGACCGATAGCCAGAACAAAGGCTTGATACTTCTTTCGGAAATCAAGATCACTTAGAGACTTGTCGAACAATGTCGATTCCGGCCCAATCAGACCCTCAACCAAAACATTGTCCCCTTCCTGTAGTTCATTTTCACCCAGCTTGACATCTGAAAGCGCCAACACCTTTTCCTGCTGATGAAATTTTAGAAAATTGTCTATAGCGCCCCTTGTCAGAAGAATATCGCCCTGAATCAGGGTGAGCTCACCTGCATTTCCCCCGAGGTGAAGCCCGTCTCGAATGACACCCAGAACGGTAATTTCATATCGTTCATTGAGCTTTCGTTCTCGACAGTTCGATCCGATAAGTGGGGATCCTTTGTCAATTTTGAACTCTGTGAGATAGGTGGACATATGGTATTTACCGACCAGCGAGCTTACCGGGGCGCGGGATGGCAGCAATCGGGGTAAAATGACCAGGCTATAAATGGTCCCCACGACAAGAAAAATGAAACCTAAGGGCAAGAACTCAAACATCCCCAGCGGTTTGAGTCCGTGAGCCTCACCGACAGAACTGACCAGCAAATTGGTAGAGGTACCAATCAACGTGATGGTGCCGCCATAAATGGCAGCATAGGAAAGGGGTAAAAGTAATTTTGAGGGTGAAACCCTGAATTTTGAGGAAATGTGCATGGCCACGGGAATAAAAATCGCCACGGCGGCAACATTGTTGATAAATCCAGAGAAAAGGCTGACGGTGATCAGGAAAAGGCCTATTCCCAGCTTCTTCACTTTCTTTTCCACATCGAAAAAATATTGGGCGAAATTCTCAAGAACACCGGTCTTGACCAGGGCATGGCTTAAGACGAACATCACTGCAACCGTAAGAACCGCCTTATTACTAAACCCGGCGATGGCTTGTTCGCTATCTACATATCCGGCAAACCATAACACCAGCAGCAGACCCAGGCCAAGCACATCAATGGGGAGAATCTCCAGGATCAGCAGGACCAGGACCAGGACCATCAAAGCAAAAATCCCAATGATGCTGAGACTCATAGCACCCTTTTCCTGTGGCCTTGAATGCTTATCACTATTTTCCCGCCAATAACGGATCCAGGACATTCAGAATGAGATGGGTGGCATCTCCCAGACTATCCAGAGTATAAAGAGGTGAGGGTAGCGGTGAAGTAGCCTCCTGTAGTTGACTTCTAAAGCCGTGCTCTTTCAATATCGTTTGAGCTTTATCACTCCACAAAAAAGTCAAAAACGAGCTCACTATTTCTTCCTGTTCCTCACTGATGTTTTGCCTGAGGGCAACGGCAACATGTTCGGTCATAATATTTGGCCTGGGATAAACCATTCTGATGTTAGTGTCGTTGTGGTGATTACCTGCAACGGACTCATAATTCAACATAATATCTCCAAGACCGGCTCGAAACTGCTCCCAGGCATCCTGAGCTGTGGAGGGGTGGTTTACAGTCCTTAGAAAAACACCTTTCACAAAAGCCAGCGCATCATCATGTCCAAACCCTTGATCCAGTTTTGCCCGATAAAGAGCCAGGGCCGCTATTTGTCCTTCTCCTGAAGTTAAGGGGTCCGGAATAATGATATTCATTCCTGAATAATCAATGTCTGCAAGATTCCATGGTGTTTCTGTAACCTTTTCGCCGAGAAAGAGGACCAGGGGCGACTGACAGAATTTCGGCTTTTGCTGAAGGTCCTGCCAGCTTGACGCTGTGATTATTCCTGCGGTCATTAATCGTCGCGCATCAAGCTCCGAGGAAAGGATGGCGACCTCCGCTGGAAAGCGGGTCATTATCTGACGAGTAATAACACCTGAGCCGGCAAAAGTGGTGATAAATTCCACTCTTTCCTGCTTCTCCTTTAGCCATGCCTGCTGGAAAGCCGGCAACAGACCTCGCTCCATCACGGTTTCCATGGCGCTGAAACAATAAATCGTCATGGTTCGCGGTTCATCGATCAATTGCTGGTTCCGGCTATACCAGATAAACAAGAGAATCAGCAAGCCAATGAAGGCAGGCACCACAACACTGGTAATTCGATATGCTGGATCATTTTTGTAGGATGCTTCCATTTTTTCCTTTGGACGATTCATCGCTCCCCCTTTTTCAGTCTGTTCAGAAACTTTGAAAAAGTTATTGTGATTAAATGACTTGCACAAGCAAATTCCACGTCTTCATCCTGCTTAACCATGGTCTCAAATGGTTGATACAGATTGTATCTGATGAAATAGTTCCAGTTTAAATCCCGCTGTTGCTCACAAGGAAAAGGCTTGGCGGGTCAACCCTGTTTGTTAAATTCAGCACGGACATTAAAGAGATAAATCAATACAGAATGAGGAAGTAGCGCATGAAAAAATTAGTTACCCTATTAACTTTTACTCTGATCCTGGTTGGTGGTCTATACGCTGACAAAGTTGCTGTGATCTCAAAAGTTCAAGGTGAGGTCCTGCTACAAAAGGAAGCTGATTACGACTATAATACACCGATTACCGTGGGTATGATTCTGGAAAACAATGATCAGGTCAAAGTAAACGACGGTTTTGCAGTGATGTTACTTCTGGATGATAAAAGCCAGGTAAAGCTGCGCGAAAACACCGAAGTTGCCATCGCTATGGTCGAAGACATTGGTGGAGCGGGTTACCATGTTCGTCTCGAGTACGGCCAAGCCCTTACAAAATATACCAAAGGGGCTGAATTCGGATTTCAGCTCCATACACCCACCTCAGTTGCCTCCATTAAGGGGACTGAGTTCTGGACCGTTACCGACCCGGAAACAGGCGATCAGGTGATCGTGGTTGAAGGTCAGGTTGACGTGATGAATAATCTTACCGGAATGATCAGCACAGCTGGTCCTGGTGAAACCGTAAGCTCAACCACGGATGGATATATCCAGACGGATCCGACTGAAGAGGGCTCTATTCCTGAAGACCCTGAAGCCGGTTCTGTCGGCACTGAACAAGGTGATGGCACAGAAACTGAAGGTGAGGAAGCCGGTGGCGAGGAAGATACACTGGTAGAAGATACTGAAGCGACGGATACCACCACGGGCATGCCTCCACCGCCCCCATCAACAATTAGCGAAACAGCTCCCGAACCTGAAGCAGAACCTGAGGGTGGAGAAGAAGGCGGCGGACTTATGGGGGGCGCCCTGGCAATGGATGCTGGCTTTGGCGCTGTAACCATTGATGGTCAGCTATATAACCAGATCGCCTTACGCCCGGAAATTTCCATTGGTAAGCTTGGCGTTGGCCTGGATTTGGTTATCTATATGGACCAGGATGGCAACATTCGCAAGGACGAGTGGAATGACGCCAAGGATATCATCGACAAGGTTATGTTTGTTCGTTGGGGACAACCAGGCGACCCCCTCTATATTCGTGTTGGCACGCTCCAGGATGTAGTGCTGGGATACGGAATGTTCATGAATGGTTATTCAAATATGATGGAATATCCATCAGTTCGAAAAACTGGACACCATGTTGGTTTTAAAGTCGGCAATTTTGGTATCGAAAATGTTGTGGCCAATTACAAAGAGTTCTCATTTAGTGGAGATAGCAAGGGTCTGGGAATCATGGGTTTACGTGGAACTTATTCCATGGGCAAACTCACTTTTGGTAGCACCGTTGTCGTGGATAATAACCAGTATCTCGGTCTGAAAGATGATGATGGAGACTATATCCCCAATCTGGTGGACGATTTCCCTGATGATGCTGCCTATTCCAAAGATTCTGATGGTGACGGTCGTCCAGATGCCTCACCCGATGAATGGGATATTGATGGTGATGGAAAAACTGATAATTACACTCCTGACCCTACCAAGAACTGGGAGTTTGGTGATGATATCACTCGCAAACCAGATCCTTTTGATATCAGCGAGAATCCAAGTACAGTCGGTGGTTTAAGTGTTGATGTCGCTTATCCTATCATCAATAGAGATAAACTGAAATTAATCCTTTTTGCTGAGGCCGGTCAATATTTTGGTACTGCTGACTCCATGTACTATGACGATAATGGTACGGTGAAACAGAAAAAAGTGAAGTATGGAATGGGGGCCACAGCTCCTGGTCTGCGCGCCCAGATTTTCAGCTTCCTGACAGCCAGTCTGGAGTTCAGAATTACGCCCACAGGTTACTTTATCTATGGCCTGTTTGATCGGAATTATGACCTGGAGCGGGTCGGCTTTGTAGATTATCCAGGCATGGGATTAACGCCTGTCACCCGTTATGAAAAGCTCTATGACAACCCCTCCATGATGGGTGTCTTTGGAAGTGTGGGTGCCGACATTCTGCACCTGGTAACCTTGCAGGCTGGATATCAGCACATGGCCTCGGGAGATGATGTCGTTAAAGGTATTCAGGGTTCCATCGGTCTGGCACCAAATCTGATTCCCAAGATACAAGGAGCCAATGCCTATATCCTGCGTATGAATGTTGATGATCCCTTTGATATTGTCAGCGAAGGAACCTTGCTGGGATACAAAGTGACTGTTGGTCTGGGTGGCGGAGCCACGATTACCTGGGACTTTCGTCAGAGCTACATTGACCTGAACGGGGACGGTACCATTGATACGGATTCCGGTTCTGGAGAAGTGGTTGCTCAAACCAGTATCGTGACCGGTTTTTCTTTCTAAAGCCAACGCTTCATGATAACTCAAAGAGGCTGTCCCAAAAGGGCGGCCTCTTTTTTTATATGTTGAGGGTATAGTGGTATAGAGTAAACTGGGTCTCGGTGGAGATACGGACAGCCCAGCAAGACACCATTCCAAACACAACTGCCTGGGTCACCATGGCCAGTTCCTATCGATGAAAATCCGGCTTCGCGAGTCCCGCAAAACCTATCATAAAAAAAGACGCCTCACATTTGAGGCGTCTTTTAGTTTTTCTTTTTTCTGGTCTTCTTCTTTCCCGTCAACCAGATGGTGGGATAGGAATCTAGCTGGAAGCCAGGAATTTAGCCTTCTGGTCCTGGTAATAGGTGTCTTCTGGTTGCAGAAGAATACATTCGTCCATGACGGCAACCGCTTCATCAATGCGACCAAGTTTCCAGAGCACTTCGCCCTTGGTGTCCATGATTTGAGCTTTTTCACGAGCACTTGCATCTGTGGCGAGCAGGGCGATTCCCTGGTTGATACGGACAAGGGCATTATCAAGGTTTAAACCGAGTTCAGTCATGCGCCAGGCATAGCCATTTAGAATGCCTGCAGTTTCTTTATGAACACCCGACATAAAGTCAACATAACGACGATAGGTATCTGCCTCGGCAGACTTGTCCTTGGTGCTGCGATAGAAGTTGCGCAAGGCATCATAAGCTTTGGGGAGAACCTCGGTATTGGTCTCGCTGTTGATAAAGGAAATCAGTGTTTCCGGGTCTGAATTCTCTTGGGCGTGATAAAGCGCCATTTTTAAGGCTGCCGTTGAGTGCAGGACCGGGTTCACCTCTTCCAGCCCGAAGAGCATTTCCCAATAGGTGATAGCTGTTTTGAGACCACTCATGGTTTCCACTTTACCAGCTAAAGACTGTAATAAGTCTGCGTTTTCCGGGTCATTCTCCAGCCGGTTGATCAAATCCGGAACCGTATTTATCCCATTGCGAATCCTGATCATTTCTGCTTGATATTCAGCAGGCGGCATAAAACCCACAATACGGTCAATTTCATTACCCTCTTCGTCCACAAAGACAAAGGAGGGAATCGAATGAATATTGTAGCGTTCCGTTAAAGCGTCATTTTGAGTTGAATCCACATTTAAGTGATAGGAAACAAAATGCTCAGAGGCATAGGCTATGAGTGAAGGATCGATAAATGTTTCGGCGTCCAGCCGATTACAAGAGCCTCACCACTTGGCGAAGAATTCGTATCCGACAATTTTTCCGTTGGCTTCCACCTGAACACTGGCGTCAGTGATCCATGGGTAAACCGGGTCCTTTTCTGCACAGGCCAGGATCATGAGTCCCGCGATGGCAGCGAACCATAGGTTGTTTGCTTTCATGTTTGTCCTTTCAATATCTTGAATAAAAATTTTGGTCATATGAAGCTATTGACAGGAGCAACGATTTGCAACTGCTCCTTGTTCTAAGACCATCAATAACTGGTTTGATTCTAAAGGTGTTTTGTCATCTCGCCAAGATGGATCATTTCAGCGCTTGTAAATTTGATCTCTCGCACTTTTTCCATGTCCCCCCAAAGATATTTATTTCCTTTGAGCCAAACCGTCATTCGCATTCTCCGCCGCAGCCGTCTGGCTTCGATTTCTGAGGCAGGTCGGGATTCACCCAGAGTACCATAAAGCCTTACTCCAGGATAAGTATCAAACTTTATCCTCAGGAGCGATTTTAACCAGAAAAGGGTGCCACTGTTTACGGCCAGGATACATATCCCTGGGTTTGTTTTGGCGTATTTTGGAAGCTTTGTAGGATACTTCTCGAAATAAAATCCACTTTGATCTGAATTCAAAAAAAGACTTCCGACAGGCGTGTTCAAAGGCTGACCGCTGTCATCGACTGAGGCAACAGAGCAATGGAAATTACTGGAGAAACTATGGTTAAAATGGTTTCGGATCTTCTTCCAGTCAGTGATTAAATCAAGATTATTCATTTTTTATCCACATCTTGCTTTCATACCTAAAAAGAAAAACCCGGTACCCTTTGAAATAGTCAGGATACCGGGTTTCGAAACGTAAGCAAATTAAAGCGATCTAGTGAACGGTGTGCTCGATGGACTTCTGAAGCTTGGGGTCACCAAAAGCAATGACGGGATCTTGGCCCATTTTCAAAAATAACCACCAGACAAAGATGCCACCCAGACCCAGAAAGGTGGTGATATGCATCCATGAAATTTGCATATAATGGTCATTGAAGGTGGGGTTAATCATCCAGAAATGATCCACATAATGCATAAACAGCATCAAGCTTGAAATAGCCAGAATCAACCGAGGAACCCTTTTGGTCGCACGAAAGGACAGAACCATAAAAGGGACAATAAAGTGAAACAGGATAAGGAAAAGACTGACGGCCTTCCAGCCATGTTCCCAACGATGGAGAAACCAGATGGTCTCCTCGGGAATATTGCCATACCAGATCAGAAAATATTGGGCACCACCGATATAGGCCCACCAGGCGGTAAAGGCGAACAGGAATTTTCCCAGATCATGGGTGTGTTCCGCAGTGACAATCTCACCGGCACCATGGTTTCGCAATACGATGGCCAGTATGGATAAGAAAGCGATGGCCGCCAGGAAAGCCCCTGAAAACACATAAACACCAAAAATGGTTGAGTACCAGTGGGGATCCAGGCTCATCAGCCAATCAAAAGCAAACAAAGTTACTGTAATAGCAAACAGCACGGTTCCACCTGCCGCCTTGCGACGCATTTTTCCCAGGCTCTCTACATTCCCTTTATCCTGTGCCAGCGAGAGCGTTCTCAGTCCATGAATCAGCCAGCTCCAGATCACGAAAAAGATGATATTGCGGATAAAAAAGAAGGTGGTATTCAGGTAGGGCGCTTTCCATTGAAGTATGGCATCATGGGCGACATGGGGATCCTCCACATGGCTCCAGTGAAACAGGTCATGCATCCCGAAAAACAGGGGCAGCATGGCCAGGCCCATGAGGGGCAAGGTGTAGGCCAGATTTTCAGCGACCCGGCGCATGACCACCCCCCAGTAAGCACCGGTGATGTGATGGATCAAAACAAAAAAGAGTCCGCCCAGACCCAGGGTGGTAAAAAAGGTAAAAGCCGTGAGATAGGCCTGGAAAAATTGGGCATGATCCATAAAGGCGCCGACCACAGAGAGCAGCAATCCAGCAACACCAGCAATCAATGCTTTCTGAGCGAATGACCCGGTCTCTAATAACATATAGGTTTTATTGTCAAATTTCATAGTGCGCTCAGGACCTTTTAATTCTTTTGCAGTGATCGAATGTAGCTGATAATCGCCCACCGATCTTCCACTGAAACTTGTGCTTTTAGTGACGGCATATTCAGCCAGCC
>JAIPGJ010000065.1 GCA_021736185.1 Fidelibacterota bacterium
AACCCTTTTTTCTGACCGCCAGTCTGCTGGTACCTCTCTTTAGCTTATTTCTGTTACTTTCAATTGAGGGGGGTGATGAGGCCAGAATCAGCCTGGGCTTTGTTTTATGGGGGATTTCATTTATGATCCTCCAAGTCTGTGCCTTGCCCTATATCATGCGGGCGGCTCCTGAAGAAGTTGTCTCAGAGGCGATTTCCTTAAGTTTTTCAACCTGGTCCCTGGCCACCATCGTCTCAGGATCCCTGATCAGTATTCTTTCACAGCTGCAACAAATTATTGTCGGGAGAGTAAGCATTCCACTCGATGAATTTCATATTATGTTGGTGATTGTTTCAATCAGCTCATTTTCTTTTGTGCTGGTCCTGTTTATGAAAGAGGCCAAGCCTCGTTCACTATCCAGCAAATTTTATAACAACATGAAAGCGCTTAGATCAGATCACGATTGGGGTTTGATTGCTCGGGTATTGTTCCCCAATTTCCTCATAGCCATTGGTGCTGGGTTGACCATCCCTTTTGTCAATTTGTTTTTCAATAGTGTTTTTAAAATGGACTCGGACACCTTTAGTCTCATCGGTGCGGGAACCGCAGGGATTGTCTTCTTAACCACTTTGGTCATTCCCTTCATTCGACGTAAGTTTGGTTTCAGAGTAGCCATTTTGATTCCCCAAACGCTGGCCATCCTATTTCTGGTGATTCTGGCACTGACCGAGCTGGCACAAGCCTACTCCTGGGCTTTTTATGTCGCCATCGCCGCTTTTATGCTACGGCAACCCTTTATGAATATGGCAGGTCCCATGACCAGTGAATTGGGCATGAAATATGTAGGTTCCCGGAATCAGGAATTGATCTCTGCGATGAGCTCAAGTATTTGGAGTGCCTCCTGGTTCATCAGTGCCAAGATATTCCAGGTGCTCAGACATATGGATTTAGAGTATTATCAAATATTTCTTATTACCGCAGCCATGTACGCAGTGGGAGTAAGTTTCTACCGCCTTTTAATTAATGACTATTTACGGAGACCAGCCGATAATAGCGAAGTAGCTGTTGACCTCGAGATTCCTCTGCGAGGGATGAACAGAAGATAAGGAAAGACCATGGAAACACTGAGTTCTAAACAGAAAAAGTATTTAAAATCTAAAGCCCACCCGTTGAAAGCGCTGATCCAGGTTGGGAAGTCTGGCGTCACAGCCGAATGTATCAGGAGTATTGATACGGCTTTGAATTCCCATGAAATGGTGAAGGTGAAATTCATAGCCTTTAAAGAAGAAAAAGAGCAGTTTCTTGATGAAATAATGGAAGGTTCACGATCACAATATGTCAGCCTCATTGGCCATGTTCTCACCCTCTACAGAGAACATGAGGAAGTCCAGAAGCGGAAGTACCATCTTCCCAGTTAGTCGATATCCATGATCAATCTCCACAACATCACCAAAACGTATCCAGACAAGACCTTGTTCAAGGATTTGGATATGGTGATAAAAAAGGATTCCAGGATAGGTCTGGTTGGTGCCAATGGGTCGGGAAAAACCACCTTATTGAGGATGATTGTTGGTCAAGAAAGCGCAGATGCAGGTCAGATTCAAGTCGATAAAAAAATAACGATCGGTTATCTGCCCCAGGAAATAACAAGCAGTTCCAATGAGACTATTTTGCATGAGGTCCTGAACGAAATACCCGAAGTAGGTCTGCTTGAAATTCAGATTGAAAAATTATCCATGCAGATGGCTAGGGAACCCAATAATGAGCGGCTCCTGGATCAACTGGGTCAGATGCAGGCTGAATTTGAGCGGCTCAATGGCTGGAGTCACGAGGCAGAAGCAAAAAAGGTGTTGGGTGGTCTTGGATTTAGTCCAGAGCAAATGAAGTTCCCACTGGATCAATTCAGTGGTGGCTGGAGAATGCGTGTGGCTCTGGCACAGCTGTTGTTCAAGCATCCAGATATTCTTTTACTGGATGAGCCCACCAACCACCTTGACCTGGCTTCCCTGATCTGGTTGGAAACCTTTCTAAAAGAGTGGTCCGGGGCTCTGGTGCTAATCAGTCATGATCGAACTTTCCTTGACAAAACAGTCAAGCAAATATTTGAAATTGATCATATGACTATCCAAATTTATGCAGGCAACTACAGCAGCTACGTCGAGGAAAAAAAGCTCAGACAGGATCAACAATTAGCCGCTTATCGCAATCAACAAAAAATGATCGCGGATACCGAGCAATTCATTGAAAGGTTTCGCTACAAGGACAGTAAGGCAAGTCAAGTTCAAAGTCGAGTTAAAAAGCTGGAAAAGCTGGTGCGAATCAATCCGCCTGAAGGGGAACAGAGCCGAATTTCAGTTCGAATTCCACAACCAGGCAGATCAGCCCGAATCATTGCCGAGTTCCGGGGAGCAGCCAAGTCTTATGGACCCTTAGAAGTATTTCATCAGCTAAACCTGAGGCTGGAACGCGGTCAAAGAATTGGTCTTGTAGGACCGAATGGCGCTGGAAAATCGACCCTACTGAAAATGCTGGCTCAAGTTGAACCACTCAGTGCTGGAAAATTGGTTTGGGGAGAAGGTGTCGAGAGCGCTTATTTTGCTCAACATCAATTCGAGTCCCTGCCCATGGAAGACACGATTTATGAATTGATATCCAATGAAAATCCGAAATGGCAGGTGACAGAGGTTCGAACTTATCTAGGCAGTTTTCTGTTCTCAGGAGATACGGTAGACAAAAAAATAAAAATCCTCAGTGGTGGGGAAGTGTCGCGACTTGCGCTGGCCAAGATGCTGTCGACTCCCTCAGATCTTATCCTGCTTGATGAACCAACCAATCATCTCGACATGCGATCACGGGATGTGGTTCAGGAGGCCATTGCCAGCTTTACCGGCACCATGGTGTGTATCTCCCATGACAGGCACTTCCTGAATGCTGTAACCAACACCATCATTGAGGTTGAAAAAGGTGGCATCCGGATATTCCCAGGGAATTATGAGTATTACTTATGGCGCAAGAGCCAGGATCAATCTGAGCGTGGAGAAGAACCACAGAAAATTCAATCTGAATCCTCAGTGAAAAGCGGAAATGAAGATTATCACAATCGGAAGAAATTGGCCAACAGGCTGAAGAAACTTCCCCTGCTGATTCAAGAGTGCGAAGCAGCATTATCCAGGCAGGATGCCCTCCTGAATGATCCTGATTTCGCCACCCAATATGAGAAAATACAGGGGGCTATTGATGAGAAGGAAGTCCTGGAAGAAAAGTATTTAAGCTTGCTGGTAGAACTGGAGTCCCTGGAGGAGGAACTGAAATAAAAAAGGGCAAGGATAACCCTGCCCTTTTTAAAAAATCATAGGTTTGGTTTAGATAACCTTGTAAACCAATAGTCCGATCATAACGATCATGGAAATAAAAATCATCGCGACAGACCAATTTCCTTTTTTGATCTCTTCCCATTCATCAATATCTGATGAGAACCAATCGAAAACCTTCAGCGCAATGGCAACACCCACTGAAAATCCGATTGAGGCAACCACAGCCCAACCCAGACCTTCTGCATAACGGGACCAGATGCTTACTTCGAAGGGATTGGCAGCAAAAACTGAAGATGCCATCAGTAACATGGTACCCATAAATAGCATTGATTTCTTGAACATTCTATTCTCCTTTTTCATATTCCACTCAGTTTATTCATCTTATTCCATCCGTAAACAATCTTGTGTAAAAACATCTACTTCAATTCTATTATTGTATAATTTTCCACAACAATCACCTCCGGCGCGCAGAACCATGGCCTTGCGATTGCTGAATTCCATTTCTGCAATCACAACGATCTGATCAATTGCTGATCGTGCGTGTTGAGCAACGGCTCCTCCCACAAGGAATGCCTGGAGCAGATCATCTGAAAGCGTCGTATTACGACTGACTATTCGAATAACAAAAATTCTGCCCCACGATTCTTTTTCCTGCAGATCAAAGGCGGATCGTGTCATGTTAATTCCCACTTGTCGATACAAATCCTGGGCGTATGATGCCAGTTCAGCGTTCTCGCTGATGGCTGGTTTGCCTGCTTGGAGCGCGCCTGCCAGGAAAAGTAAAAAAAGCAATCGAGCTAATATTGATATCGGATTTGCTGCTTTCATCTGCTTAACTCAATTTCGATCAATTTTAAGTCAGGGGAGGGCGATATCAATATTTATTTCAAAAAGCCAGACAAGTTCGCTAGCCGTCATAGCCTGTGATATGATCATAATCTGGTCGGGTGAACTCCTGCTCGAAGGCGTTGATCGCTTCTTTCATGTTAGCGACCAATTCATCGCGCGAACATTTCACTGCAAGTTTTATTGCATTATCAATGGCCCGTGGGGTTGATTTGCCATGACATTTCAGAACTAATTTTTCCAGTCCTAAGATGGGTGCCCCACCGTATTCCTGATAGTCACTAATTTTTTTAACTTTGCGAATTCCACCGGATAGCATAATCATGCCAATTTTCCAGATGAGTTTCTTTTGAAACGCCATGCGCCCCAATCCCATGGCAGCTTCTGCCATACCTTCCATGGTCTTGACAGCAATGTTGCCTTTGAATCCCTCAGTAACTACCACGTCAACGACACCCTTCATGAGGTCGCTGCCCTCAATATTTCCATAAAAATTGATCTGGGGGAGTGATTCGAGAATCCGGTTTACTTCGACGTATTTTGGCCCCCCCTTGTTATTCTCTGAGCCCATATTCAATAGCCCAACCACTGGTCTATCAATCCCGGTGACTTTCTGAGCATAGGCATTCCCCATGAGGGCAAAATGGATCATATGATCCCGATCCACAGTCACATTAGCGCCCACATCAAGGATGAGAGAAAAAATATCTTTACGATTGAGTTGATTGCTGGTGGGATACACGGCAGCCAGGGCGGTGCGATGAACGGTTTTAATTCTAGGTATTTTTTGGGCGCTGGCCAGAATAAGTGCCCCGGTATTACCGGCTGAGATGAGGGCATCCGCCTGGCCGGTTGAAACAATTTCAGCCGCTTTGATCATGGAAGAATGGGGATATCTGTCAAATATTTCTTTTGGTTTGGCATCCATGGGTATGGATTGAGGAGCGTGAACAATTTCTATAAATTGTCTCACCTTGGGAAAGCGAGACAGTTCAGCTTCGAGAATTTCCTCATCCCCGGCTAGAAGTATTTGAAGATCACCTGCTTCACAAGCTCTGCAAACCCCTTCTGCAATGGCTTTGGGGCCGTTGTCGCCTCCCATGCCATCCACGGCAATCCGATAAGTTCTCAAGGACTTATTATTCCCAGCTTCGTATTAATTCCATAATGAGCCGGACTCCAGCGCCGGTTGGTCCTTCCGGGAGATAGGAGCGACCTTTCTTTAGCCAACCCGAGCCAGCAATATCAACATGACACCACGAGGTCCCTTCTTTCACAAACTCTCTGAGGAATGCGGCAGCAGCGATGGTTCCAGCTTCTCTGGCGGTACCTGTATTTTTCACATCAGCAATTGTGGACTTGATATCTTCGGCATACTCATCATCCAGAGGCATCTGCCATACTCGATCCTGAGTTTTCTCACCCACTGCAATAAGTTCATTCGCAAAATCCTGATCGTTGGTCATGATACCACTGTAACGATGGCCAAGAGCAACGACCACTGCCCCGGTGAGGGTGGCAAAATCTACCAAACCATCTAGTTTGTACTTGTCAGTGATGTAGGAGAGCCCATCAGCCAGGATGAGGCGACCTTCAGCATCGGTGTTCAATATTTCAATGGTTTTGCCGTTGTAGGCGGTCAAAATATCACCCGGCTTATAAGCCTCACCACCGTTCATATTTTCAGTGGAAGGGATGACGGCGATAATGTTTAATTTGGGTTTGGTCTCTGCAACCACAGACATGATTCCAAGCACGGCAGCCCCACCTAGCATATCAAATTTCATTTCATCCATACCCGCAGAGGGCTTGATGGAAATGCCGCCGGAATCAAAGGTAAGTCCTTTGCCTACCAGTCCCAGGGTCTTGGCATCTTTGCCACCACCCATATATTCCATGATAATAAATTTGGGTGGGACATCGGACCCCTGGGCTACACCCTGAATTCCACCCAAGCCTAATTTTTCAAAATCTTCCCGGTCATATATGGTGGTTTTCATACCCCCGATCTTGGCGATGGCTTCTGCCGTGTCGGCCAGGTAAGATGGGGTTGCAATATTTGAAGGATGATTTCCCAGGTCGCGGGCGAGAACTACGCCAGCCGCTACTTGCATGCCATAGGCCAAGGCATCTGCAATAGCAGTATCACTCACTACAGTGACATCATCAATACCCGTATAATCATCTTCTGATTTTTTATAATTGAGGAATCGATAGCTACCCATGACAAGCCCTTCGGCGAGCGCTTGAGCATCTCCAGGAGCTAATCTGCTTTCACCCATGAACTCAATGGCAAATGAGGAGACTTTCAAGCCGACTATGAGTTTAGCTGCTGTAGCAGCCGCCTGGCGCAAAAAGTCTGATTTATATTTCTCAGACTCGCCTAATCCGATAATGATATATCGCTGGGATGTTTTACAATCAGCAGTATAAAGAACCAAAGATTGATTGAGCTTGGCTTTGAATTCACCATTCTTCATGGCCAGATTAATCTGTTTCGAAAGATTGGGATGGTCATCTTTGAAATCGGTGGAAATTCCCACGTCTGAAAATATCCCCAGAATATATGCCTTTTGGCCCACTGGGAGCTCACTATGGGGGGTTAGGCTTAGATTGAAAAGTGACATCTATTCGTTCCTCTTTTTAATTTATTTAGCTACTCTAATATTCAATATCAGTTTGATTTGATCAGGCCTATAATCTAGAGTTTAAGCTGCCAGTTCAAAACCTGAAAAGTGATTACTTGCTTGCCAATGGCAATGAAATCAATCAATTCATTCTAAGGAATCTCAGCTTGGTCCAACAGGAATGCTTCGAGACCATCAAAGGCAGCCTGAGCCAGTGCATCGAGCCCCTCCTCTGATAACAAAAACATTTCCTCCTCAGGATTGGTCATGAAAGCGCCTTCAATCAGGTATACCAGATATTCTGTTTGGCGGGTGAGGTAGTAATAATATCGAGCCACTTTGCCGGAGGTATTTATACCCATGTTGCTGAGATGAGGATAAAGCTGATCACTGAGCGCTTTTGCACTGGGCCAGGTGTAGAAAGTAGACGCACCTCTCGCTTCCCTAATGTCGCGACTAGCGCCAGGGGCGTTATTGTGAGCCATTACAAAAATATGGACACTATCTTCCCGGGCAATCCTAGCGCGATCTGACAGACTGATCTGGTGATCATCCCGGCGAGTCATAAAAACTGTAGCTCCAGCTTCCAGCAACAACTTTTCAAGTTTGAGACAATATCGCAGATTCGCATCGGCTTCTGCATATCCCGTGATACCTCGGGCTCCTCGTTGCCAGCCACCATGGCCAGGATCAATTTCGATCCTGATGTTTGCAAAGGGATTCTCTTTGTGAATTTCAGGTGCTTTGCGCACTCCAATCACCAGGTCCTCACCTTCATAGCGACCATACCAGCCCCAGAATTTCTGCTTGGGGAAAATATCCATCTGCCATAGCATATCCTCTGGTTGACTCCGTTCGAGATAGGCGATTATTGAATCACCTTCAGGATAGGTGGTCCATTCCCACCCCTGCTTCGCTCCATACACTTTCAATTCAAGGCGGGCAGGTAGGGCTTTTTCTTTTATTTCAAAGGGGAGACGGGTTTTTCCAGTTTGAATCCGGAACACGGCCCAATCACCTTCGTTGACTCCACGCATGGAACCGAGAAAAAACGGAGTGGTCAGTTTATACTCGGGATCGAGCGTTACCAGGTCTGCCCACACATAGGCCGTTCGATATTGCCCCAATTTTATTTTGTACATTTGGTTTTCCAGGCCAATGATCTGAAGAGCTACTGAGTCAGCCAGAGGAAAAAGAAGTTGCTCCGAATCTGGGGTGTCATATACCCTGGTATCTTCATCTGCAGTTAAACCTCCCACAGCATCAGTAAGAATTCTGAGGGGAGCGCTCCTGACTCTTTTTGAAAAAAGTCCCATCTTGTATAACACATGGGTGTGTAGTTCTTTATCGATATCAATGAGGTGATAGGCGGCTGTGTAGTAGCCACTTTTTGGTTCATTCATTTTTTGCCAGCCTGTGACCCCGGGGATTTTGAAATATACATGAACACCAGCCGGTCCTCTGATTCCAAGTTGGAGGTAGTCCCCAGACAAGGCCCAGAATTCTCTGCGGGGTTTTGCTGTTTTTTCAACCAGGCTTCTCAGGGTTTCCTCGGCCAGGGGTATCGAAAGGGAGATGGTATCACGGACCTGAGCATAATTCAAATTCGCAACAAATTCAAATTGATTGTCACCAGGATAGATTTGAACGTGAGTGGCAAAAGCGCCTGATTTATAGACTTTGAGCGTGTCACCATTCATGAGGAGTTCAGCATCGGGGTGTGTTCGCCCTCTCAAACTTATTTCAGAACCTTTAAAATTTCCACTTCTGGGATATAGCATATCGATGGAAAGTTCATCTGGGACATTGTTATTTATGAAGACACTATCTGGCGTCATGTGATCGGGCTGGCGGTGGAAGACCCGAATCGTGTCGAAATAGGTTTGCTCCCCCCGGATTTCACGGATGGGGATTAAAACTTCCCCTGGATTCAGGTAGATGAGGTGACGAAAAAGCCCCTCCTCATCAGGAAAAGTTTTAACGCCAAAAACAGTGACCTCTGTTCCCAGGGGTATAACGCCAGCTACCTCAATGCGGTCTACCCAAAACTGCATATCCGGTTTGGGATGGAGGATATTTACTCTCTGATCCTCCAGTTGAGAGAAGAGAGCTGTGGCGAGGAGAAGCAACATGTTGAATGTTTTTAGATAGGTATGCACGAGTCGATCCTTTTTGGGATAGGTCTATTTTGCCGCCAAAATAGACTTGAAGAGCGGGCCTGGACGAATGTTTTTAAACCTTTACGAATTGGAATGAGAATTTTTATCCGATACTGGGATGAGCCTGGAAGTGCTTTGTTGAAAAGGCTCTGCCGGAATGTGATTTCAGGTACAATTCAAATTCCTTGGCTTTTTGATCATCTCTGAAAGAGTTAATGGTTTCAAGAAACCATGGGCGGTATTTTGAAGTGTGACTCGATTCACTTGTGTTATGTGCCGGCAATCGATTCTTAAAATTACGGGTGAAACCTGTATAGTGGGTTTTTGGATTATTTACACTTCGAATAATGTAAACATGATACAGTTGATTTTGGGTTCCCATTGTGACCTCAAATTAAAACCTGAGAAATAGTCAATGGCTATCCGTTGCGAAGCAAGGGCGTAATTCGAACGTAGTGTGGTTTGCTTAAGTTGATTGCCCGGCTCCGCCTTGAAGGCTGCGCCGTGGCGGGCTTCATTCTCACTTCGTTCGAATGAAGCCTCGTGGAGCCGAGGAGGATCGAACTCCTGACCTCTGCATTGCGAACGCAGCGCTCTCCCAACTGAGCTACGGCCCCGGTTTATTAATTTCGAATTCCAAATTACGAATCAGGAATTTTATCCATGCTTTCAAAAAGGGTCGCGAAGTTGGGTTCCCAACTGCTCGTCCCGCCGAAGCTCGTGGAGCGTAGGCGGGAGCTACGGCCCCATGTCACGATTGAAAAATTAAGAATTAAAAAGGGAAACGGAATCATTGAATTCATAAAGTGCGCAAAAAGATTATTAAACGGCTAGGCTACCTGTTTTTCAGAGACTCCAGTGACTTTCCCATGATCGCCTCTTTCAAAAAAGTGAAATTACATCAGAAGTCATTGCAGGTGCAGGGGCTAGATCTGTTCGCAGCACAGACTATCATTGCTTCATGCATGGTCTGTGAGGGCTGTTAAAAATTGCCTGATCTAAAGCTGCTGTAATCTTCCCCATGAGCACCTGCCGAGTGCAAAAAAATAGTCACCTCATATCCTGGCGCTGCCATTTCTTGAACTATTGTGGAAGATCACTTTTGCCCCAGTGTGATATATATCAACATTCTGTTATCATTTCTTTATCCTGTACGAATTGAATGTCCTTTGTCTCAAATGTATCTTGCGCCGCTAAAACGAGTACAAGAGCATTATAATTTTTTAAGGAGAGAAGATGAAACACAACCTGAGAAACCGGGAATCCGGCTTTACCCTTATTGAGGTATTGGTCGTTGTTATTATTGTTGCCATTCTGGCTGCGGTAGCTTTCCCGATCTACCAAAACTACGTGAAAGGTGCCTACGCATCTGATGCTCAATCAGCCATTGGTTCGATCTGGAATGCTGCCCAGATGTACTATCAGGACCGAGGGGAATGGCCAGATGATGTCGAGGGACAACTGGAGCCTAAGTATATCCAGATGAAAAATGCTACCAAACGCCAGTGGGTATTTACCATTATTGGCGGGGGTGATGGTATCTCTGAAATTACGGCTCTCAGTACTGAAGAAATGAAACAGGGCGCTGGACACGAAGTTCGCTATACAACTGATGACGGTAAATTCACCGGTTACGGCTTCGACGAAGAAGAATAATCCCCATGGTTTCTAAGATAGACCAATTGCTGGGCTATTCGCTTGAGAGCGGATCCTCAGATCTTCATTTAAGCGTGGGTGCTATTCCCATGGTTCGCATTAATGGAACCATGCGGAAATTGAATCTGCCCCTTCTCAGCAAAGAAGAGATGGAACAGATTGCTGCTGAGGTCATGAATGAAGATCAGCTAAAAAGATTTTATACCCGGAAGGAGATAGACTTTTCCCGCGAGCTGGAGGGAAGAGGCCGATTCAGGGTAAACTTCTTTAAACAAATCCGTGGTACAGCAGGGGTGTTCAGAACCATTCCAACCGATATTAAGGGTTTTGATGAGTTGGATGTACCTCCCGTTCTGGCCAAGCTGGCCATGCGCGATAGAGGATTGATTCTCCTGACCGGTCCTACGGGATCGGGTAAATCAACCACCCTGGCCGCCATGGTGGATCATATTAATGAACACCGCGAAGCCCACATTATCACTATCGAAGATCCCGTTGAATATTATCATG
This sequence comes from Fidelibacterota bacterium, assembly GCA_021736185.1. Taxonomy (GTDB): domain Bacteria; phylum Fidelibacterota; class UBA8477; order UBA8477; family JABMPR01; genus JABMPR01. The sequence continues at coordinate 11,092 of JAIPGJ010000065.1, forward strand.
AGAGTAAAAATTGTCTGGTAAATCAGCGCGAGTTGGGAATTTCCACGGATAGTTTTGCCAATGCTCTTCGATCGGCACTTCGTGAAGATCCTGATGTGATCCTGGTGGGTGAAATGCGTGATCTGGAGACCATCCAATTGGCTTTGACTGCTGCCGAAACGGGTCACCTTGTCATGTCAACATTGCACACATCAAGCGCTTCCAAGACCATCGACCGAATTATCGATATCTTCCCTGTTGCCCAAAAGGGCCAGGTTCGCTCCATGCTTTCAGAAAGTCTCGTGGCTGTTATCGCACAAAAGCTTTTAAAAACCAAGGATGAAAAAGGTCGTGTTCCGGCCTGCGAGATCATGATTGCCAATTCTGCAGTTCGTAATCTGATTCGTGAAGATAAGATATATCAGATTCCCTCAGTGATTCAGGCTGGTGGTGTGGATGGTATGCAGACACTTGATCAGGACTTGCAGCGATTGGTAAGTCAGGGCAAGATAACCCGCGCTGCAGCCGCTCAGATTGCCGACAATCCTAAATTATTTGAACAAGGGATTTTATAGTTGAAACCCAGGCGGCAGACATGGCTCAGGAGAAACTCTCCGGGCTTTACTCTCATCGAAGTTATGGTGGGTATTCTCATCATGGCTGCCACTTCTGCCACCATGTTCTGGGGTGTCAACTACGCCAGGGCAGCAGCTCGCAAAATCATCATGCAGGAGCGGGCACTGGAAGAGCTGCGTAGCCAGATGGATTACTGGATGGTCCGCTTGCTAGATGGCCAGGTAACCGATCATGACTTGCTCGGCGACTTAAGAGGAGCAGATGTTGTCCTGTATAACCCGGATTCTGATGATGATCTGGATGGTGAATTTTTCAATGCTAAAATTTTTCGTGAGCCCACCAGAAAGCAGTACACGATCCACGATCTGAATGATAGTCCCTACTATGAGCTGGAGATGTATATCCGGTGGTGGGACCATCTGGGGGACACGGATGAGGAAATGGAGTTGCGGATGAAATTTTCCGTATTCACCACCCAATGAGACATCAGCTCTCCACATTCAGACACTCCGCTGGTTTGACCCTGGTCGAACTGGTGGCTGCCATGGTGATTGCGTCCATAGCTGCCATCGGACTGGGTGCTGGCATCACCTCCATCGTGGGCTTCTATCAGGATGATTGGGTGACCAAGGATGCTCGTTTCTGGGGCTACGAATCCATTGACTATCTCGTAAGAAAAATTGAAACAGCCAAGGCAGTTACTGTGAGACAATACCTGGCCAATTATGATGGTGTGCTCATTGCTCCTAAAGACGGTACGCGTCAGTTAAATATTCAAGCGAATGAATATGATGGATTGACCGAGAATGGCCTGCCCATGTTGGATTATGCTGATTTTCCTTCTGAAGGAACATATAAAAGTGAAGGGCAGCGTATTGTCGCGCTGGAAAAATTTACGATAAGTGAAATCGATGATCTAGAGAAATATCGAGAGGAATTCAGGGGTAAACCCTACCTTACAGCACTTAAGAAAAGCCTTTATGTCATCGAAATGGTTATTTCAGTGACCACCAAGTATCAGGGAGAAAGTTCTGTAGAGTATCTGAGATTTGATCGAGTAGCCTGGGCAAAGGATAAATATTTCCGATGAAAACAATCCTAAGAAATCAGCATGGTTTTGTTGTATTTGTTTCACTCATTATGGTCCTGATCAGTTTGGGCTATACGGTGGGTTATCTTCATTTTGTCATGGGTGAACGAATCCTTTTTTCCCAGAGATTTGCTGAAACGCGGGCGCGCTATAACGCACTCACAGGTATCTCGGAAGAGATTAATGCTCTGATTAAAAGTCCCAACTACAACACGGCCACAGATACGACACTGGAAGATCGGGAGTTGGAAGATATGGTGGGTGGCTTCCGTGAGGTGAGAGGGATGATGGTGGAGAACCTGCAGACTCATCGCAGTCAGCGCAAAGGGCTGGCCACTGGCTGGAGTACTTATAATAGCTTTGTCAATGAACCCATAGAAGTTGAATACACCATGGAAGTGGATTATCGCGCCCGGGGTTTTGAAGAATTCATGTATCTGACCAACGAGGAAGCTCCTGGTGGTGGTCCCTGGCTGGGAGAAACAGTTACATTTGGAGCGGGAGAGATTCTTGAGGGTCTGGTTTACTCAAATGATGATATTACCATGAGTAACTTTGGTTGTCCCGAATTTATTAATTATGAAACAGATACTGAGTTCGAATTGAGCCAGGTCTATACCGCAGGTGTTTTTAATTTTGGCGGCTGCAATGAGAATAGCAGCACGCTTTTTCAAGGCGTCCATAAAGATTCAATGCCCAAAATTGAGTGGCCACCCTATGAGGGTCAGGATCTCATCAAGTCAAAGGCTGACTATATATACCGGGGGAATGCCCAGATCAATTGGCTGGATCCGGCGCATGAAGATTTTCATATCATGACATATATTAAATTTGAGCCTGGTCAAATGTTTATCAAACAATGGGCTTACCAGATTCCACCGATAGTGGCCCCTCAGACAGCTGGACAGCAGGCCGCATTTGAGGATACTCTGAAGAGGTATTATCCAAAATTTTACAGGAATACTTTTGGAGGCGGTCAGGGCTTGTATCAAGGTGACCTGGAATTTCAGCATTTTGATTTTCCTCAACCCGCCGCCGCTAGTCTCATTACCGATGATGTCATTATGACCCCGGAAGCCGTGATCTGGGTTGAAGGGGGACAGGTTCAGGTTGAAGGCACTGTCCAGGGGCGCTACACCATTGCGACATCATCACCTCAACCTTACAAAATGGCTCATGACAGTACACGCATCCAGGAATTGAACTGCAATATCTGGATCATGGATGATCTGGTTTATGCGGATTCGGAAACCAATGGTTATGTTGTGAGCGGATCACCCAATCGTCTCGGGCTATTATCCGGTGGGAATATTATCGTCGCCAACACGACGCCCAATGGCAAGCGTAACAGTGCCAGCGCTGCCAATATCCAGATCAATGCAGCTATGATTGCCATGAACGAGTCATTTCTTATCCAGTATTGGCAAAACAGTACGGCTGGCTACAATTTCCTTGAAGGTGGCTTTGCCATCAAGGGGGATGGTCGTGGCGTAAAACCACCCTTCCTGCCTGCTACAGGGACATCAGATATCCGGGGGACCGTCATGATATTTGGAAGTGTCGTTCAGGATAAACGTGGGTATCTCAAACGTAACAATCCCGGTCCCTATCCCATATCACCAGGTATTGGATACGAAAAAGATTATCACTATGACAGAAATTTACGCAAGTTCCCACCCCCTGAGTGGCCGGAAACCAAAAATACAGACGGAAGCTCAAGTCTGGAATTATCAGGTATAGGAGAGTATTTAGGCGAATGAGTATTGGAATTGACATTGGTCGATATCAGATCAAAATCGT
>JAIPGJ010000066.1 GCA_021736185.1 Fidelibacterota bacterium
CACATAGGGAGTAACTCCACTGGTGGCAATACCCATGACCACGTCATTGGTTGTCACCCCGATATCATCCATAAGCTTGCGACCATCATCGGGAAAATCCTCAGCACCTTCCAAAGCAGTACGTAGGGCAGTATTCCCGCCAGCGATAAAGCCTTGGACTCTTTCAGGGCTGGCATTAAAAGTTGGTGGAATTTCTGAGGCATCCAAAACTCCCAGTCTACCTGAAGTCCCTGCCCCAACATAGATCAACCGGCCATCATTTTGGAAGGCCTGGTCCACCACTTCAGTCGCCCTGGTTATGTCATCCATTTGCTCGGAGATTCTGCCGGCGATAATATGGTCTTCCCGGTTAATGATTTCGAGAATATCGCGAATTGAAGCGGAATCCAGCTTCATACTATTGGGATTTCGCTGTTCCGTTAAAAGTTTGCTTAATTTTGATGTCATTTTCTTACAACTCCCACCCTATACAACCTGGTAAAATTTTCTTGGTTTTTCTGGCTAATGCTTCTCAATTAATTCCTGAGTATCGCTTGAGTTACCTCAATAAAGTCCTCTCTCAAGTCGGCGACAATTATACATTGGAAGGTATTCGTAAACCAAATGATATCAACCGCCGATACTCCTGCAAATAAGGCTCCGCGTACATGCGCTCTGAACTGATGTATCATACCAGAAGTCATCAGTGAGGCCATGACAGATATTTCCCGTTCCTGGAGTGTGAGCCCTGGCCGGGAGAGAACCCGTCCATAGCCATCCTCTATCATCCACGTCGTTAGATCGGGATGTAACTGATCCATAACTTTTTTCAGCTTTGCATGATGCTTACCATAAATGATTTGGCTGATTTTTTCACCGGCCTTTTTACGTTCGTCAGAATCATTGCCATCATTTCTGGCAGGGAAATGGGTGCGCAATTGTTTAAGCGCTTCGATTGTTTTTGGAAATCCGGCAAAGAGCAGTGTTTGAAGGAGTGCTTCTTCAATAGCTACTTCATCCAGAACACCGGAGCACTGCGGTATCCATGCATTTAGCATGGCCTGGTCATTGAGTGTGGTTGCAACCACAAGCACGCCGAGGAGAAACATCTTCTTTTGTTCAGAATTCTGGAGTTCAATCCAGGATTGGGTCAGTTGAGCTTCGCATTCAAAATATCTGGTTGAAAATACCATAGGCTTATAGGATAATCGCCATCAGGGCTGATAAAACTCGAATTTTATACTTCAGACAAATATTAGCTAATAAATTGGGCTTAAACGGATATTTGTTCCGCGCTTCCCTGTGAATGAAAGCGATGGGAAAGCTGAAGACCACCCTATGGTTCAAGCTTGAATCGAATTATATTGTTTGTATGTTAAACGTGAAAATGACGAACAACCTTTCTCATATTAGTCCATCTCAATGATAGAAATCATTCTTGCTATTCTGGGTCTTATCCTCAGCTTCATTTTTGCTGGTGCAGAAATCGCTCTGCTCTCTTCGAATCGTCTTCAGCTTGAGGTTTGGCAACGGCGTGAGGTTCGCGGTGCAAAATCAGCAATGAGCGCCAGTCAAAATCCGGAGCAGTTCCTCACCACCACATTGATTGGCAATAACATCGCCAATATTTTGACCACCTCCTTCGCTACGGTCATGCTCATCAAGGTTATCCCGAATGAGTGGCTCATTCTGCTGATTATTTCTACAAACGTGCTGATCTTTGGTGAAATCATACCCAAGGTACTATTCCGGGAATTCCCCAATGCCTCCATGTTGTTTTTTGGTCGTTTTGTCAAGATTTTTGAAATCATATTATATCCCCTTACCATCCTGCTCAGCCTCTACCGGAAAAAAATTCTCAGGAGTGCCGATGTTGAGAGTCAAACAAATCTGGATTCTGAGGAATTGCATCTTCTGTTCAATGACCCCAGGGAAGAGAGTGGTGTGGATGTCCATGAGCGTCAAACCATCGCCCGCATATTTACCTTTAAAAACACCTCCATCAGCGAAGTGATGACTCCTCGTCCGGATATGACTTCAGTCTCCATTGACAGTAGCATGGGGGAAGTTGAAGCGGCCTTTATGGAATCCGGTTATTCAAAACTGCCCGTTTACGAAGAGACAACAGATGATATCAAAGGTATTGTTTTCCTCCATGATATTTTCAGAGGGGCAACCGAGCTCCGCGAGGTGATGCGAGAGGTCTATTTTGTCCCGGAGACCAAAGCTGCCGGTGAATTACTAGGTGAAATGCGAAGTAAAAGTCTCTCCATTGCCATTGTGATTGATGAGTATGGTGGCACGGCCGGACTGGTGACCATGGAAGACCTGTCTGAGGAATTATTTGGTGAATTTACCGATGCCTTTGATGAACAGGATTCAGCCGTACAAGTTCTTGAAAAAGGTCTACTCATCAAGGGAAATGCCGAGATCGATTTTCTGAACGAACAACATGATTTTGCCATTCCGCCTGGGGACTATGAAACGCTGGCTGGATTCCTCATCGAGAGCATGGGGCACATCCCTCAGAAAAACGAACAATTTCTTACTGAAACCCATCGTTTTGTTATTTCATCCTCAACTGCCACACGTATTGAAACCATATTTGTTCAGCATCGCTAATCAGGATCACTTTTGGGCTTATTCTCTCTTATAGATCGGTACTTGATCAAGGCTTTCTTTTCTACCATGTGGACCGTCCTCGTTGGGCTGGTAGGTATTTTTACCATTGCCGATTTCGTTGAGAAGATTGACAATTTTGTTGACTCTGGGGCAGGTATCAATCTCATCCTGGTGTACTATGGCTATAGTCTCCCTTACTTTATCGATATGGCACTGCCCATGAGTATGCTCCTGGCAACGGTCTTTTCGCTGGGGACATTGAATAAAAACTATGAAATTGCCGCCATGCGCGCCTCGGGCATCAGTATGTTGCGCATCGCGCGTCCGTTACTCCTTCTGGGGTTACTCTTTACCATCTTCCAGTTCAATTTCCAAAATTTTATTGTCATGCCTTTCAATCATCAGCAGAAAGAAATCACTCGAAATATTTTAAAGCCCCAAAAAAGTCCCTCGAAAATGAAGGAGGTCGTTCGGCAGGATGTTAATGGCAATATTATGGTCATAAAATCCTATGACGTGCCTAAGAATACTGGGACTGATGTTTCAATCCTGGCATATCAGGATTCAGGCATTACTGAACGGTGGGATTATGCCAAACTTGAGTGGGATGATTCCCTACTTATCTGGCAAAAGACAGAGGGCTTAAATCGTCGCTTCGATAGGGCAGGAAAACTCTTATTCTCACAGATGGGTCTGAGCGATGATTTGCCGATAACATTGACACCTGCTGATATCGTCAAGGAGCAAATCAGACCCAATGAAATGAATGTCTTTCAACTCGTTGATTTTATTGCAAAGAAAAAACTGCTGGGACTCAATCCCCACCGCTGGGTAGTTGACTTTCACTTCAAGCTGGCTTTTATGTTAACCGGATTTATTGTGATTTTTATGGGGATCAGCTTTGCCCTGCAAGGCACAAGAGAGAATCTTGCTGTGGGGGTTGGGAAGAGCGTGGTCGCTCTGTTTATCTACTATATCCTGCTTATCGGAGGACAAAAAATCGGCTATAGCAACTCCATTCATCCAGCCTTTGCCGTATGGTTTGGAGATGTCGTTCTGTTTATTGCCGGGGGATGGCTGTTTTTCCAGACCGCAAAAAAGTAACACTCAGCTAATACGCCTCGACTAGCTGAGTGTACATGAATCTCTAGTTTAGGCCTTTGGTTCAGACGGGCCAGTATTCACCCGACAAACCGCCCAGAGGGGACAGAAGTTGATCAGTCCTGTCACCAGGGGAATAAGACCAGTGAGCGCCCAGTAGCGAGCATTTCCCTCTAGTATAAAGAAAAGACTAAAAAGGGCTACGGCCAATATCAGACGGACTATTTTGTCTATGGAACCAACATTTTTTTTCATTTTTCACTCCCATTCCTCTTCTGACATATGTCAGAGTTTATTGACTAACGTTTGAATTGAAAACTGATCCCCAATTCAACACCCTCTGCATTGGCAAAAGACATCCCCCCCAATAACTTCAAAGCGAGGTCAGCATCGAACCAGATAAGGTGAACTCCAGCGCCAATTGACGCCTCACTTCCATATCTACCCCCAAAGGCCATACCAGACCTGATGGGAACCATACCAAAGCGAATCCACTCCGCTGCAAGGGCAAGTCTCCAGGATCGATCAGCGAAATAATAATCATCCAATCCTGCAGAGAGATCAGCCATGACAACAAAGTCATTCTTGTATTGATAACTCCCTCCAATACGAAATACTGCTGGATAATTCATGCGCATGCTATCCGGCCTTGGCACCTCTTGTTCATCAAATTTGAAGAGGCTATCTGAATTTGCCAAAGCCCCGACAACATTTATCTTGTCCATATCCATGCTGTACAAGGTGCTCGCTGAAAAGGTAGAACTGTCAGTCGATATACTTAATAAATCACGCACTGGCACCAGAGCTTCTATTATGCCAATATTCTTGGCTATGAAATTATCATCTTTACCCCAATTGATGAAGCCAATCACGTTGTTGATTGCCACACCAAACTGCCAGTTATTTATCTTGCGTGTGTTAAATCCCAGATCAATTGCCAGCCCATTTCCACCAATAGCCCGGGTGTACCGATAAAAGGCATCAGACTGGAGACCGGTTTTGTGCGTGCTGAAGGCACCACCCGAAGAATCCACCCCGGCAAAACCAATCCCGGCGAGATATTTGATCGTAGCACCTACATTATATTTTTCAAATGGTATGGCGAAGGAAAAACCAAAATTCGTCACCATAAGTACATCCTGTCTCGTCGCCAGGTCTAAAGAATTACCGATCTGATTTCCTTCAAGAAGGAATTCAAACAGACCCAGGGGCAGAGAATTTTGCATAAAATATTCAACCCCTGAGGTGAAGGCATAATTTCCGACTGAGATGTTTAAAAGTGGAATCGGGACACTGACTCCCATCCCGAAAGTGAAGCCATCTTCAGATAGCTTCGACAGTAAAAATTCCTTATGAGTAATATCACGTCCAGGCATCTTCTTCTCAAGATCGATTGGATCGCCATTTCTATCGCCTGCGAAATACTGGTTGAACAAGGCCAGGGACAAAAAATTATTTTGTCCCGAAATATTAAAATCAAATAAATCAGCACTGAAAGTGAGATCTTCAGTATATCCCAGGTTGGCGGGATTATATCCAATGGCAGAAACACCTCTTGAAGATACAGTGTAGACATTACATAGACCAAGACCCCTGGCATCAATGTGAGCCTGTCCAAACCCCAGATCAACCAGGACAAGCATGATGATGAGAATAGGGACTAGTTTTCTCATTGAGTCGTATCTGCCTCTGAGCTGCTGAACATCGGTCCGGAATTCAAAATGAATTGCATGTAGGCTGTGACATCAATACCGGCACTAAAGGGCAGCAGCACGGGATGATCAGTTTCATCAATAATAAATTTGATAGCCAAATAGTGGGTCTTAGGGTCGATCATCCAGCCTAATTCACCATAAGGTGTCGTATCCAGCATAAGCAACAATTGGGTAGCATCATCACTCAGTGTCAAATTATATAGACTATCCGGGACTGTGGGATAGGCTAAGCCAGCTGAGGTCATTGCAGAAGCCACATCGGTGAAGGTAGAATCTGAACGGCTGATGATGAAGGTATCCAGATAGGCATATTTATGGTGTTTCAGGGTGCCATAAGTCGAATCGGCATCTAGATCGCCCAGATTAAAATCTGCTGAATGTGAATAGGTTCCACTCCCTTCGAGCCCTGGAATGGACAAACCCGTCAGCGGGTCAGTTCCAGCCGCTGGTATTTTCAGCTCCAGCGTTCGCACAACGGGATGAAGGATAAGCGTATCAAGATCTAGTCCCAGCGTATCAATAGCACCATCAAGGTCTCTATCAGCAGCCACAAAAACCTTATTCTCTGTAGAATTATAAAATGGAAAATAGGGGATATCCGAAACGAGAATCCTCATCTCAAAGCCGAGACCGATATCACTGAATATTTTCGTATTAATCACCGAGCTGAGCAGCATATCCTCTTCATCGGGAATACGATTCGCTCCGACGAGTTGATCAAGCGTGCTTTCCCCTGTGGCGGCCATCTCAGTAAAAGTGGGTGACATGAATTGGACCCCGCGAGGAGCGATTGAGAGGAGAAAAGGAATTTCAAATCTCCAGGTTCCCGAAATTTCAGCACCGGCAGTGATTGAAGTCAGCCCATCTGGTGTTATTCTCGCATCACCACCCACAGACACCAGATCAGGCATCATGGCCATGAGATTGACAATGTTGTTATCTGCCGGGAAATGCTGCACAATGGACTCGACTCCATCCACGGTTCGTCTGACATAATCACGACTGATGCGAATCTCTGTCGATACGGGTGCATCCGGTGATCCTGATTGAAAATTCACCGAATCTGGATCAAGGGCTACAACCAGGCTGTCCAAACCTCTGGAGCCTTTAACCTTAAGACCCAAACCGGGTGATACCCCAAATTCGTTCTCCATGGTAATGGCCAGAATAGCTTCTCCAAAGCTGACTCCACCAACGAGACCTGGTAAACTCAGGGGCTGCTCCTGATTACTCAAGCCAAAGTTGATATCAAAAAGACCTACCAAGTCTTCAATTCTCAGCGATGTCATGAGGACCTGAACATCGATTGACATCTCATCTGGTGGCGGATAGGGAATGGTCGTAGGACCTCCTCCAGAGCTAAATTGGATTTCCGTCTCAATTAATAATGAATCCAGCGGTGTATCATCACTAGTGAGATTGCTGAGGATATGGCCATCCAGAACAACCATGGATTCGCGACTTGCTCCATCAGGCAAGGCAAATTCCAGGATTTCATAGCTACCGGCAGCCAGGCTATCATCAGTTGCATAAAAATTCCTGAGTTTGATACGTAATACATCAATATCCAGACCCATATGATTTTCAAGGGCAATACTCAGGCGATTTGTATCAGGATGATCCACATTATCCTTAAACTTGGCTTTGACGATTTGGACCGTGAAAGCGGCATCTGGAGAGGTGGTGTTCATATCCTGATAAATGGACATGGTCGTGTCGCGCATGTTTATCTGGAAACTCTCAAAGCCATCAATATCCAATGAAAAATTATAATGAAAGAAAGGATTCACCCCCATGAAGAATTCCAAGGAATCCCCATTGTTGTTATTGATGGTACCGCCAAACTCAAAAATGAGACTGTCAAAAACAGTCACGCCATCAAGGGAGGAGACTTTTACACTATCTTCTCCATCCCTCATGTACTGTGAAATATCTTCAAAAAAATGATTGTGTAAGGTATCAGCTCTGCCATCGGCACTTTTTGTATATACAAGCAGTCCAATATTAGAGGAGGTTAATGGCAATTGGCTATTGATTACCGAAGAAATGGACCCAGTAGAAATTTTAACAGATTCAAAACTCTCAATGGGAATATCTGGGGGTAAAGTGCTGGGGTCTGGTAACAGCGCATAAGCCTCTCTTATCATTGGTAGCGGTGTATCCGGGATATTAAGCGTAGCCCCTTCCGGGATGGCAGGGACATAAAGGGTATCCGTGCAAATGTATGTTACAGGATCGGTTGGGCATGGGTCGCATCCGCCAAGATCTACCAAACTGGCCACGTTCACTTCAATTTCATGGACATATCCAGGAAGCAGAACATCTTCTGCAAAATTCAGATTGGTATCTGCGTCGCCAAAAGTAAAACTAACCGTCACAGACCTTCGGGCATCGGGATTTTCGCAGCTTGCGTCAGGGATGGTATCATTGGTATAGGGCGGATAGTTAAAACCCATATCAGTCATATTTATGACTGTATCAACGGGACCCATGTGAATTCCAGTTTCCAGGGCAGCGGGCAGCAAGGACCCTATATCAAGGGGACCGACTCCCAGATTCATGGGATCTTGTCCTGGAATCACAAACATATCTTCTGGCAGGGTGATGGGTGGCAGGTCATTCTCCAGAGTGATGTAGAGACCGCCGGGATAGTCCGAAAGCGTATCCGGCAGCAAAATATCCATAATCCCATCGCCATCAGTGTCTACGGAATCACCATACACCTGTATCGTTCCTGTCGTATCAGAAGTGAGCAAACCATCAAATGGATAATTTTGAGAAACCAGAGGAATGGTTAAAGTCACCTGCCAGGTTGGGATGACCACCTTGGTCGGGAGCCCAAAATCACACTGCAGAACCAGAACACCCCACAACATGGCCAGAACTAATCCTGCTAGCCGTCCTTTGATTTTATGAAAATTGATGGTAATAACCCTCTTTTAATACCTGTAGTGGTCGGGTTTAAAAGGACCATTTTTCTTAACACCCAGATACTTCGCCTGGTCTTCAGTGAGTTCAGTCAGCTTGATATCCAGATGAGCCAGGTGCAGCCTGGCCACTTCTTCATCCAACTCCTTGGGCAGTACCTGAACACCTTCTGTCACACGACCCTCAAACAGGGCGATCTGAGCCAGAACCTGGTTGGTGAATGAGGTGGACATGACAAAGGATGGGTGACCCGTGGCATTCCCCAGGTTCACCAGACGACCGCGGGAAAGCAGGATCAATGATTTGCCATCAGGAAATTCAAAACGATCCACCTGAGGTTTAATATTGGATTCAGTGATCCCAGGCTGGGATTCCAGCCAGTGAACATCAATTTCATGATCAAAATGACCAATGTTGGCCATGATGGCATTGTCCTTCATCTTCTCCATGTGCTCACCACGGATCACATCTTTGCAGCCCGTGGTGGTCACAAAGATATCACCGAATTCAACAGCTTCTTCCATGGTCACTACAGCAAAGCCTTCCATGGCAGCCTGCAGGGCACAGATGGGATCAATTTCAGTTATGAATACCTGGGCACCATAACCCGACATGGACTGGGCAGAGCCCTTACCTACATCACCGTAACCGGCAATGACAATCTTTTTACCACCCAGCATGATATCCGTACCACGCTTGATGCCATCAGCCAGAGATTCACGGCAGCCGTATTTGTTATCAAATTTGGATTTGGTTACCGAGTCATTCACATTGATAGCCGGGAAGGGTAAGCCCCCCTCTTCCATCAACTGATACAGACGATGAACCCCTGTGGTGGTCTCTTCAGAGACACCTTTGATCTGAGCATGCCATTCAGGATGCTGCTCCAGAATCACCTGGGTCAGATCACCGCCATCATCAAGCAGCAGATTGGGTCCCTTACCATCAAAGTCCAGGGTCTGGTCAATACACCACCAGTACTCGGCTTCGGTTTCACCCTTCCAGGCAAAAACAGGGACACCAGTAGCAGCAATAGCTGCCGCGGCATGATCCTGGGTGGAATAAATGTTACAGCTGGACCAGCGGACGTCGGCACCCAATTCTGTAAGCGTCTCGATCAATACAGCAGTTTGAATCGTCATGTGGATACAACCGGCAATACGAGCGCCCTCAAGTGGCCTGGAAGCGCTGTAGCGTCGTTTGAGCTCCATAAGACCTGGCATCTCTTTTTCTGCTATTAGCATTTCATCCCGGCCATATTTGGCCAGTTTTATATCAGCTACTTTGTAATCTAGTGTTTTTGTTTCCATATATTTTTGATGTGGAATCCTTTGAGGGATCCTTTCCTATTTTGAATGTCTCAATAAATCCTCTCGCAGCCGCCGCTTAGGGCGGGGTGCAGAACGCTGAGACGCAAAGTTAATTATTTATCGACAAACCCCATTCACAAGTTTGTCTATTTTAATGCCTTATTGACTTCAGTGGTCAAATTGGTTTTTTCCCAGGGGAATTCATCTCGACCAAAGTGGCCATAAGACGCCGTTTTTTCATAAATCGGTCGTTTCAGTTTGAGATGACTGATAATGGCAGCTGGTTTGAGCGGGAAGACTTCCCGAACCATGGCTTCCAATTCACTATTGCTGTGCTTGGAGGTACCGTGTGAATCCACCAGGATGGAGATGGGTTCTGCCACACCAATGGCGTAGGCTAACTGGACCGTACAACGTCGGGCAGCTTTGGCAGCCACAATATTCTTGGCGATGTAACGAGCCATATAGGCAGCCGAGCGATCCACCTTGCTGGGATCCTTCCCGGAGAAGGCACCACCACCGTGGGGTGCATAGCCACCATAGGTATCCACAATGATCTTGCGACCGGTAAGGCCGGCATCTCCCTGGGGTCCGCCGACAACAAAACGACCCGTGGGATTAACAAAAATTTTCAGGGTTTTATAGTCCACCAGATTGGCGGGCAGAACCGGCTTGATCACATGCTCCAGCACATCATGATACATCTGACCCTTGACATCAACACCGTCCTTATGTTGATTTGAAATCACCACCGCCGTGATGGCTTCAGGCTGATGCGTCTCTGAGTTGTACTGGACCGTCACCTGAGATTTACCATCGGGATAGAGATAGGGCAGCTTCCCGTTCTTGCGCACTTCAGCCATCCGTTTGGTCAGCTCGTGGGCGATGTAGATGGGAAGAGGCATAAATGCATCGGTTTCATCAGTGGCATAGCCAAACATCATCCCCTGGTCACCGGCACCCTGCTCGTGGGTGTCATCGTCAACCCCCTGTGAAATATCCGGGGACTGCTTGTCAATACTCACCAGAACGGCACAGGTATTATAATCAAACCCGATGGTGGAATCGGTGTAACCAATTCTTTTAATGGTTCCCCGGGCGATACGTTGAATATCAACATAGGCTGAGGTGGTGATTTCTCCACCCACCATAACCAGGCCTGTGGTGACAAATGTTTCGCAGGCTACCCGGCCCTGGGGGTCCTTCTCTAATATGGCGTCAAGAATCGCATCGGATATCTGGTCTGCGACTTTATCAGGGTGACCTTCTGTTACTGATTCTGATGAAAACAAATATGACATGTTCTGCTCCAGTTTTACTATTTATCGCACGCCTGGTTCAGGCCTTTGATAGTAATAAGTTCAATTCAATTTCAATTCTGAGTAGTCACCAACATTGACAACTCGCTTCTGGCCTGCGACTGCAGCATGATCACCAATGAGAGAATTGCTCAGGATCATGTCTTTTATCACCGCTCCCTTGCCAACAATTGTCTCTGTCAATATGGTATTGCTGATCTCAGCACCCCTGTCAATGGTCACATTGGGGCCAATGATAGAGTTATCCACTTTTGCTTCTGCATGGATAAAAACAGGCGGGTGAATAATGCAGCCCTGACTTTGCTCCGTTGACAAATGATGGGTGAGCAAAAAGCGGTGAGAATCTAGCAGAGATTCCTTGGTTCCGCAATCATACCAACCATTGATTTCAACGGCCTGGATATGCTGGCCATTTTCAATCATCAGCTGTAAGGCATCAGTTAATTGATATTCCCCACGGGTTTTTATGTCATCAGTGATAAGTTTTTCAAGGGCTGCTTTTAGAACTCGCTGATCCTTGATGAAGTACAGGCCAGCCAAAGCTAGATCAGATTTGGGATCTTCCGGTTTTTCAACCAATTTGTTGATTCGGTTTGTCTCATCAACTTCAGCAACACCAAAGCGACGCGGATCATCAACTTTGACCACAGCAATTGCATCGTTTTTGTTGGAAACAAATTGCTTGAAGTCCACATCAAAGACCGTGTCACCCAGCAAAATAAGAACGCTTTCTTCCTTGTCTTCAAGTCCTTCCAAAACAGCATGTCCCAGACCCTTCCGTTCAGTCTGGTATGGAAAATCAAGCCGGAGATGTGGGTAATACTTATTCACGTATTCTGTCACCTGATCACCCTTGTATCCAATGATGATAGAAACCGAATCGACACCGGCAGATTCAACAGCATCCAGTACATGTCCAATCAAGCGCTTGCCTGCAATATTTATCATAACCTTGGGAACATTTAAAGTGTGCGGTCGGAGTCGTTTTCCAATGCCTGCGGCGGGAATCACTGCCCTCATCTATTATTTTCCTCCACCAAACATGTCTACATTGACGTTGACATGTTCAAGATATTTTTTAGGATTTTCTTTAAGTTCTTTTATGATGGCATTTATGTTATAGGAAATGCTATCTAAACGTTGATAGAGAGAATCCGAGCTGGTTAATTTACCCAAACTTGAATGAGGATCCTGAAGCCTGACACTGAGACGATTCAAATCCGCACCAATTTTATCCAGGCTGGTCAGCGATCGATTCAACTTGCTTTTATTTTCATCTACCACCTTATTGAGGGTGAATGAAACCGTTTTCAGGTTGGTTACGATGGTATCGATGTCTTCTCGCTTCGCGTCCACCATATTTTCAGCTTGTTGAAGAGCCCCCTTCATCGCCTTGAGCCCTGGCTGAATATCTGCTGCCATAAGTGAATCGATTAATTGGGCGGTATTATGGATACTGTGCAGACTGGCCTGGACATCCTCTTCCATGGCCTTGTTTAATAAGAGCACGGTTTTATTAAAGTTGCCCAGTAATGTCTTGAAATCAGTTGAGATTGCTCCAGTGGTTTCAAAAATATCTTCCAGACCACCAGCAAAGGTTCCCCTGAAGACACCACGTTCAATCAAAGGGATGCCTGATTTTCCCGGGTTTACTTCAACCTTCTTAGAGCCCAAAAGCTCTTGATTTGAGATGATGGCAAAGGCGTCACTAAACAGAATAATGTCTTTATCCACGCCAATGATGATATCCACAGAATCTTTTTTAACGATAAAATCATCAACGACACCCTTCGGTACCCCAGACACGGTTACCGGGTCGCCCTCTTCCAGCCCACTCGCTCGAGCGACCCGAACCGTATAATAACTCCTTGAGGAAAAGATGTCTGCCTTATTTCCCCACATAATTCCCATGACCATAGCCGCTAGAATTATCAGAACGACAACACCAACAATTATTTCTTGTCTTTTTTCCTCAGGTCTCATTTTATCATGTACTTTCTGGTCTCATTTACTCTTCGGTGAAGGATTCTACAAACTGTTTATCCGGATCAATGGGACGTTTCCATTTATTTTTGTACTTGGTTAGTTGTTTTCTCATCTTTTTTACCACAAAATCCACAGACTTCGTTAAATCATCTGAAGTCTCCTTGGCCTTTAAGGTTTCACCTGGTACATTCAAAATCACCTCAGCAATATAATCATTTTTTGACTTCTCAACGATCATCTTGCAATCGACAGTTCGGTCATATACAGGTTCCAGTCTGTGGTCTATTTCAGCTTGAATATAGTCCCTTGTTTTCTCCGAAATGTCAAAATGTCGGGCGACGATGTTTGCCTTCATTGGCTCCTCCTGATTTATGGTGTGTTGTTAACATACTATTTTTTTCCTGCCCTGGGATGGGCCATTTGGAAAGCTTTCTTCATTTTGTCAACTTGCACATGTGTATACACCTGAGTGGTTGACAAGTTCGCATGACCTAATAAATCTTTTAGAGCCATTAAATCAGCTCCGGCATTTAAGAGGTGAGTGGCAAAGGTATGTCGAAGCACATGGGGGCTCATCTTTTTTAGCTCGGCAATCGCCTGGATCGCCATTTTTACCCGCAGGCGAATACCATTTGTTCCCAGAGGTGTCCCGTTCTTTCCCAAAAACAGAGCTCCGTCCCTTTCCTGTTCCCCAAATTTATGTTTGATGGCGTATTGATAATTTTCAATCGCCTCCCAGGCGTATTGTCCTACGGGTATCACTCTTTGCTTCGACCCTTTGCCAAGCACCGTTACTGTGCTTTTCCGGATATTTAAATCTCTGGACTTGAGTCCTGCCAGCTCGGAGATACGCATTCCCGTTGAATAGAATAACTCCACCATAGCGAGATCTCGCTTGCCCAGCCAACTATCAGACTCTCCCAGCCTGTCCAGAACAGCCACAATTTGATTCTCTGACAAATAACTTGGAATCACACCAGGAAGTTTGGGCGTATGCACGTAGGCTGCAATGTTCAATGTCACAATACCTTCGCGATGCATGTACTTGAAAAATGATTTGAGGGCAGCCAGCTTTCTGGCCACCGATCTGGGCTGTTGATTCAATTCTCCTGAGAGATAGCCTAAAAAGCTGCGAAGGACACCGCGGTTAATTTGATTCGGTTTATTGAGGCATTCCACATCGTAATCTCTTAGAAAATGGCAAAATTGGTTCAGATCTATTTGATAACCCCTCAAGGTCTCAGGAGAATATCGTTTCTCTACTTCAAGCCAACCGAGAAAATTGTCAACCTGCTTTGTCAATAGGGAACTCATAGATGCTGACTTTCCTCTCTCAGCACTTTCAGGACTTGTTCAAAGTCGTCATGCATGGGCGCCCGTAAATCTATGATTTCCTTGGTAATGGGATGTTTAAAAACCAGACGACGGGCATGCAGCGCCTGACGATTGAGCATCCCCAG
>JAIPGJ010000067.1 GCA_021736185.1 Fidelibacterota bacterium
CCGGTTAGCTCAAGAACCAATTCTTCAGCTTTGCGACCCCGTCCAACGGAATGGATGTTTTTCCTCAACCAGCCCAGCAGAGCAGAGAAATCGCCCCGGATATAGGAGTCATCCAGGTATGGAATATCCTTTTTGGCCTGATTAAAGAATTGCACGCTGTACAGGTTCCCCAGGGTATAGGTTGGAAAATATCCAAAAGCCCCAAAAGACCAGTGTACATCCTGCAGCACCCCTTCAGAATCAGTAGTCGGTGTGACGCCCAGGTATTCTTCCATCTTTTTGTTCCACAACTGGGGCAGTTCTGCCACTGGAAAATTATCATTAATAAGCATCTTCTCTATTTCAAAACGAAGCATGATATGAAGATTATAGGTGGCCTCATCTGCTTCCACCCGAATCAAGCTGGGTTTTACCCGGTTGATGGCGGCGTAAAACATGTCACGATCCGTATTGCGCAATTGATCTGGAAACTTGGCTTGTAGTTTGGGATAGGCAAAGCGCCAGAAAACAGGACTTAAACCAACCAAATTTTCCCACAGTCGGGATTGACTCTCGTGAATACCAAGAGAAATGGCCTGTCCCAGGGGGTTGCCATACTCTTCAAGGGGTAAACCCTGCTCATACAGGGCATGACCCCCTTCATGAAGGGTGGATAACAAAGCGGATTTCAAATCGTTTCCCCTTAGTCGCGTGGTCGTACGAACATCGGTAGGGTGGGTGGAGGTGGTGAAGGGATGGGCCGAACGATCCTGGCGCCCGTTTTTCAGGTCAAAACCAATGGCTTCCAGCATGGCTATGCCAAAATCCCATTGTTTATCTACATCGTACTCTCTGGTGAGGATACTCCCATTCACCCGGTGCTTCACCTCGTTAATTTTTTGAATAAGGGGAACTAGCCTGGCTCGAATTTCTGTAAACAGATCAGCCACCTTTTCAGAAGTCATTTCTGGTTCAAATTGATCCAGCAAACTGTCGTAGGGTGTGGACCCAACTGCCAGATAATTGGCTTTTTCCTTCTGGAGCTCCACCATCTTGGTCAGATAGGGTTCAAAATATGCAAAATCATTATCTTTTCTGGCTTTGACCCAGGCTTGCTGGGATACAGAGGCATGTTTGGCAAGGGTTGTGACAAACTCCGTGGGAAGCAAGGCTTCCTGGCGATAGTCCCGCCAGATCTCTTTAAGCTGACGCGTCTCGCGATCGCTCAGGGTCATAATTCTTAATTCACCGGTTTCAACATTAATCAGATCTTCCAGAGCCTGCTTAAGTGGTTCTCCCACCAGCTTGGAGTGCATGAGCGTGGTGATGTAGGCAAGCTGTTCTGATCTGGCGTCTCCGGCTCCCTCAGGCATGTAGGTTTCTTGATCCCAACCCAGCAGGGCTTCGATTCCCTGCAAATGGCTGGCTTCAAGTAATTCTTTTAAAATAATTTCGCGTGGTTCCATGTTTGATCCTTAGGGCTTTATATCTATCTCTTTTCGTAGGGATTATGGATTAAAATAACTTTAAAACCTTTTTTTGCCATGAATGAATTGAAGCCTTTGAAAATGTCTAATTATCAACTGGAGGGTTTACTCTTTCACCTCCAGGGTTTTACCTTAATTTTCGCGCTATGACAAACTCACCAAAACTCAAGGCCGGTTTAATCGGCGCGGGCCATATCGGCCGTTTTCACACCAAACATCTCAGTCAACACCAGGACTGGGCGTTTCAGGGACTTTTTGATAGCGATACGGATCGAGCCACTCTGGTCGCCAGGGAATTTGGCGTCCCCGTTTTCCGTGATCATCTCGCTCTCATTGCTGCCTGCGACGCTGTATTTATTGCCTGCCCAACGAAATACCATTTTACGTATGCACAGCAGGCTCTGGAGGCTGGCAGGCATGTCTTTATTGAGAAGCCTATTACCGTCACGCTGGAAGAGGCGACGGCATTGCTTGCTCTGGCAGCCAAACAGAGTCTCAACATCCAGGTGGGACACGTGGAGCGCTTTAACCCTGCTTTGACAGCTCTGGATGATGTGATTCTGAAGCCACGCTTTATTGAAGCCCACCGGCTGGTCACTTTTGTCCCCCGTGGAATTGACAATCCCGTGGTTCATGAAAACATGATTCATGACATTGATATCATTCTTTCCCTGGTGAAAAGTCCCGTCATCGATATTCAAGCCAATGGTCTGGCGGTTATTTCCAAACTGGCTGATATCGCCAATGCCCGACTCACTTTTGAAAACGGCTGTGTTGCTAATGTGACCGCCAGTCGGATTGCTTTGAATCCCATGCGAAAAATGCGCATTTTCCAACCCGAGCATTACATCACCATTGATTTCCAGAAGGGCTCGACCGAGATGTACGCGCTGAAGGATATGGGGACTGATCTTCAGGGGGATCGCGTTATTCCCATGGAGGGTTCTGGTAAAGCCATCGTCTATACCAATCGCGAATTACCAAAACTGGATGCCATGTATGCCGAGCAAGCTGCTTTTGCCAGATCCATCCGCCTCAAACAGATTCCTATCGTAAGCGGCCAGGATGGTCTGGAAGCCTTACGGATTGCTGATTTGATCAACCAGCAACTGTTAGGTTAATCATAGCACCTTCAGCCAAAAACTTCCTCATTGTCGCAGGAGAAATTTCCGGCGATCACCATGCGGCCCCTCTCATGGCAGCCCTGAGAGCACAGCATGCCGGCCACGTATTCTGGGGACTGGGCGGCGATATGATGGAAGCCGAGGGCCTGGAAGCCCTGTACCATGTGAAAGATTTATCCGTTACCGGCTTTATTGAAGTGCTTAAACATCTCAAATTTTTTAGAGAAGTCATGACTCGCGTGATCCGCGAGTGTGAAATTCGTAAACCCGATGCAGCCATCCTGCTGGACTATCCCGGGTTCAACTTGAGGCTGGGCATGAAGCTCAAAGCCCTTGGTATTCCTGTCTACTATTACATCTCACCCCAGGTGTGGGCCTGGAAAAAAGGACGCATCAAAACCATGCGTCGCTTTATCAAGCATATCTTTGTGATCTTTCCTTTTGAAGCAGATTTTTACAAAGATCAGGGTATCCCCGTCACCTTTGCCGGTCACCCCGTGGTGGAAAGAAATTTTCAGCTGCCTGAGCGCTCCCAATTTTTTAAACAGTATGATTTAGATGACCAGAAGCCCCTGGTGGCCCTGCTGCCTGGCAGCCGCCGTAATGAGATGGAAAAACACACTCAAGTCCTGCTGGAAGCCATTACCCTGCTCAGTCAGCAACGACCTGATCTTCAATTTGTCATGGCCGGTCTTTCTTCCCTTGCTGAGTCATACTATGCGCCCTTTGCTCAACGAGAAAACATTAAAATTATCTATGATAATCCCTATCCCCTCATGGCCCACGCTGATGTTGCCATTGTGGCCTCTGGTACAGCGACCCTGGAAACCGCCTATTTGGGAACCCCCCTGGTGGTTATTTATAAGATGGCCCCTCTGTCATACCTCATCGGCAAGCTGTTGGTGGACATTGAGCACATTGCCATGCCCAACCTGATTTTCGGGGAAAGAGCCATTCCAGAGCTGATCCAAAGCGAGGCCAGCGGGAAAACCATCGCCACTGAAGTTTTACGCTTGCTGACAGACCCGGTAGCCCGAAGCGACATGCTGACCAGGCTGGACACACTGAAAGTCTCCCTGGGTCAACCTGGTTGTGCGAAAATGATTGCCGCTGAAATTCTTAAGGATTTTGAGTAGAATGGCCTTAACGCGCAAAACACAGGCACGTATATCGCGGATTGCCCGGCGCATCGGTGGCAATATTGTCAATATTATTGGCCGGACCCTGAGACTGGAAGTACGCGGGTGGACCCGAATTCAACATCTCGCAAAAAATGGCTCTCCCCTGGTTTTTCAATTCTGGCATGGCGACATGTTCATCAGTTGGTATCTGACCTCGCCACTTAAACCAGCGGCTATTGTCAGTCAGGCTGGAGATGGTGATATCGCCAGTGCCGTTCTTGAGGGTCTGAATTACGTCACTTTTCGTGGCTCAAGCACCCGCGGTGGACAGAAAGCTTACAAAAGCATGATTCGATATTTACGTCAACAGGAGTTCAAAATTTCAGCCTTTGCCTCTGATGGTCCCCGGGGACCGCGACGTGAAATGAAACCCGGGACCTTTGTTGCGGCTCAACATCTGGCTGGATATATCATCCCCACGGCCACGGTTTCCAAGTGGGCCTTGAGAGGTCGCGGGTGGGACAAATTTGCCATCCCACTGCCCTTCTCCAGAGCGATTGCCAGTTTTGGTGAACCCATAAAAGTGGATCCCAGACTCCGGGGAAAAGATCTGGATGACGCCTTAAAGCAGGCCAGCATGATTTGTAAAAACCACCAGGAAGAACTGGATAAATCATTTTAAGCAATCCCATGAGCATTGCAAATTATCTACATCAAGCGCCCTGGTTTTTACCTGTTCGGGTGGTCCTTTCATTCCTTTATGGCGGCCTGATCTGGCTACGAAATTGCATGTATGATTTTGGCCTTTTTAAAACTCAGTCGGTTAAAACTCCCATCATATCTGTGGGAAATATTTCCAGCGGTGGCAGTGGCAAAACGGTCCTGGTTCAAGCGCTGGTTGAACACTTTTTAAGTCTCCAGAAAAAGCCTGCAGTTTTATCAAGGGGCTATGGAAGAGTGTCCAAAGGTCTCGTCCTGGTGGCTGATGAAAGTGGCCTCAAAGGAACCCTCTCCACCTCTGGTGATGAGCCTTTTCTAATCGCCAAGAATTACCCCGGCGTATCCGTGGTGGTCTCCGAAAATCGCTACCGGGGAGCTCAATATCTCCAGGATACCTTTGCACCTGATGTCATTATTCTGGACGATGGTTTTCAACATCGGAGCCTTCATCGGGATCTTGATATTTTGATAATTGATTTTCAAATGTCCTCCAAGAAACACCTCTTGCCCTGGGGTTTTTTAAGAGAATCAATCCGCAATATCTCCCGGGCAGACATCCTTCTTTTCAGCAAAAATGGTCTGCATAATGCAACCCGAAACAACCTGGTTTTCGTGCACAATAACTACGTCCGGGATCACCTCGAAAACAGGATCCCTCTTGACACCTTAAAGGGCGATTATGGCCTCTTCGCCGGCCTGGGAAATCCCCAGCATTTTTTCATGGAAATGGAGTCTCTTCATTACCCGGCCAGCGTAAAAATAGCGCTTCCTGATCACGCCCAATATAGCGCCTTACAGCGAGGTGAAATTACGCGACATTCATGCGATTATTGGATAACCACTCAGAAGGATTTTATTAAGCTGGGAGCTGATTTTTGTAAAGAACAACAGATCTATTTTATTGAAGTGAAAACGTCACTACCCCGGGCGCTTTCAGACCACTTAAAGCAACACTTTAACTAAAACACGTCATTAGATATATGACAACTAGCCCCCCATTTTGCCACAACAGCCCCATAAATTATTCACTATCTTATGATTCTTGGTCAATTACATGGCTTTTTTTACAAATTTGCCAAAAATCCTTATTTTTTCAGATCGCGTCTTTTTGAATGTCCGGACCGCTGGTTAAAGTATGTTGTATCCGTTCTTTAGCTGAGGCAAAAATGGCTCTTCAGGCCGGAGCCGACCTTCTCGGGATGGTCTCCGAAATGCCCAGCGGACCCGGGATTATTTCCCTGGAGAAAATAGCTGGAATTGTTGCCGGCCTTCCCGGTCAAACGAAGACCATTCTGCTTAGCAGTAAACGCAGCTGCAAGGACATTTTGGATCAGCACAATTTTGTAAAAACCTGGGGCATTCAGCTGGTCGACACGCTCCCTGAAATTGAGCTCAAAAAGTTGAGAAAAAGACGCCCTAAAACATACCTGATTCAGGTCATACATGTCAGGGGAAAAGAGGCTGTTGGCGAGGCCTTAATTTATGATAATCTGGTTGACTCAATTTTGTTGGATTCAGGAAATCCTCATAACCCAAAGAGGACACTCGGGGGCACCGGTGAGATTCACGACTGGCAGATAAGTCGTGAGATTTGCGCCAGAACTTCACTGCCGGTTTTTCTGGCGGGCGGGCTCAAAGTTGAAAATATTAGCGAGGCCATAAACCTGGTTCAGCCACATGGCGTTGACCTCTGCAGTGGGGTCCGCACACATGGAAATCTGGATCGGGAAAAGTTAATATCTTTCATGGGATGTGTTCGAGAGGAACAGCGAAAATAGAGATGATCTACACAGAACTAGAATCAATCTTGCTGGCGTATCCTGATGCCTGGTTAAGCTTTCCCTTCGATAAAACAACGGCTGTTTTTAAGGTGTCAAAAAAGATGTTTGCTCTGGTGGATATGGAGGGTACCCCTCTATCAATTAATTTAAAATGTAACCCCAATGATGCGCAGATTTTACGATCCCAATTTGCCGCCATTATTCCCGGATATCACATGAACAAGGATCATTGGAATACGGTTATTCTAAATGGGAGCCTTGACCCTGATTTGGTGAAAGAGCTCATTGAAAACTCATATCTTCTCGTTGTTAAAAGCATGAGCAAAAAAGAGCAGCATCGGCTTGATGTGCGTTAGTCTTTTGTTCAAGCCCGAAGATGCAGGTCGCTTTTTAGTCGTGGCTTGCTTTCCAGGTTTGCGCCATCACAGGAAGGGACAAGGCTTCATTCGAATTCTCACTGCTCACCCAACAATACGACAGGGATCGCTTTACTTGCTTTTGTAAGGTACTGTCTCTATAATATTACAACGGCCGGAAACACGTCATTATTTATTAACACTTCCCTTTTATTTGGCTGCACAAATATCCTACGTATCACACTAATAATTATTAATTTAAATCCATTTCTATCTACTGGCATGACCTTTGACATATATAAGGAAGACATGAAAAGATCAATTAACCAAACTGCTTTTATTTTTTATCCTGTTGTGGTTGTCTATGGGCCCGACTGTTTGGCGTTTTTACGCAATGGGTGGAAACAAAAATATATCCTCAGTAATAAAACTGGATCCTGAACAATATGACTCTCTCCCATGCCATTCCCTTCACAAGCACAGCCCAAATTTTGAGCGCCTCAAAGAATAGCCTTAGCTTGAAAACGCTAAAGCCACTGCTTTTTGTGCTACTCTTTTCCTTGTTCTTTTCCCCCGCGCTCCAAGGAGCAGAATACCTGGGTGGAAATGTCTGGCATGATTTAAATGTAAATGGAATACAGGATGCTGGCGAGGTCGGTGCTGCTGGAATTACGGTAACGATTACAGGGGTCAGTACCACATACAGCGGAAGCACGACAACTGCCAGTGATGGTTCATGGACAAGCGCTGACCTAAGACAAAATCAAACCTATAGCGCAACCTTTAGCGGATTGCCTGCTGGATACCTCTTTAGTCCTCAAGATCAAGGGACAAATGATAATTTAGACAGTGACCCCAATCCTTCCACGGGTGTCACCATTGCTTACTCTATCAGTAGAAACCAGACCATTACTCATGTCGATGCTGGAATTTATCTTCCTCAGGAAATTGATATTCAAGGGAACGGCAACTCAATCTTGAAAGGTGACATCTCACCTTCCACGATTGACGGCACCGATTTGGGGTCCACCTACATAACCGGCGGCACGGTCTCTCACGCATTCACCATCGCCAATACAGGGGATGCGAACCTTTTGCTAAGCGGGTCTCCCGTGGTTGCCATCAGTGGTTCTCATGCCTCGAACTTTACCGTGACGACCCAGCCTACAAGCCCCGTTAGTGGGCGCAGCAGCAAAACCTTTGTAATTCGCTTTGCCCCTTCTGCCGTAGGTCTTCGATCAGCAACCGTGACTATCGCTAACAATGACAGCAATGAAAACCCTTATACCTTCGCCATACAGGGAACGGGTACCCCGCCCCCGGAAATGGATGTCTCTGGGAATGGCATCTCGATCTTTTCAGGCGACAGCTCCCCGAGTGTCACAGACCACACCTATTTGGGAAGCGCCGATATCGTGACCGGATCGGTTGACTACACCTTCACCATCAGCAATACCGGTGGTTTCAATCTGAACCTGAGCGGGAGTCCGGTGGTCCAGCTTTCCGGGACTCACGCGGCTGACTTTCTGGTTATCACGCAAGCAAGCGCCAGTATTGTTCCCGCCGGAACCAGCACCTTCGTTCTCCGTTTTGACCCCAGTGCTACTGGCCTTCGCACGGCCACCGTTTCAATCGCCAATAATGACCTTGACGAAAATCCCTATACTTTCAGTGTTCAAGGAACGGGATCTGCCACACCGGAAATTGATATTACAGGAAAGGGGCTTTCTATTGTTGATGGGAGTACCACAGCCTCACTGTCAAACGATTCAGACTTCGGTAATACGGATGTGAATTATGGATCAACCATCCATACCTTTTCCATCAACAATTCCGGGTCTGGTGTGCTCACTCTCACCGGCTCACCCCTCATGGTCACGGTCTTTGGAACCCATGCGTCTGACTTTACCGTAAGCCAACAACCTGCCTCTTCTACCGTGGCAGCCCAGGGTGGATCAGTCAGCTTTCAGGTCACCTTTAATCCACCGACAACAGGCTTGCGCCAGGCAACCATTTCAATCACAAATAATGACGCCAATGAAAGCCCCTATACTTTTGCTGTTCAGGGTACCGGGACTATCAATCCTGAAATAAATATCCTTGGCAACGGCACGTCCATCGCCAATGGCGCCTCAACGCTCACTAGCACGGATTCCACAGATTTGGGTTCCGCATTGATTGGCGGAACACCACACATTGTGACCTACACTATTCAGAATACTGGCCCCGCTCCCTTATTGCTGACAGGCTCCTGGCCCCTGGTATCCATCAGTGGCGCCCACGCCGGAGATTTTAGTGTGATTAGCGCCCCCAGCTCCTCTGTGGCATCTGGTGGAAGCACAACTTTTAAGATTAAGTTTTTCCCGATTACCTCGGGAATTCGTTCTGCCACCCTGACCATTCTTAACAATGACCTGGACGAGGGCGCTTATTCCTTCGCAATTCAGGGCACAGGAATCAGTGGTAGCGCCACACTTTGCGAGATTGATGTTCAGGGGAATTTGACCCGTATTGATTCCTTAAATAATATACCAAATACAACGGATGGCACCGATTTGGGTTCTGTCTCATTTGTGAGCGGCACCCTGATCCAAACTTTTTTGATAAACAATACCGGCTCTGAAGATCTTATTTTGACCCGCTCTCCCCTGGTGACTATTTCAGGAGCCCATGCCGCTGATTTTTCCATTATCCTGCAACCCAGTTCCCCGGTAGCCCCTGATGCAAGCGTGCCCTTTACTGTCTCTTTTAATCCTTCTGCACCAGGATTGCGGACGGCCCTCATTAGCATTGAAAACAATGATGATAATGAGAATCCATATGCTTTTTCCGTGCAAGGGTTTGGTTTGAGTTATCCCGAGATTGAGGTTCGAGGCAACAACAATATTATCTATAGCGGTGATGCCACTCCAGATCTTTCGGATAGCACTGATTTTGGCGATGTTCATCCTGTTTTAGTTACAGCCTATGCAACCTACACCATATATAACACGGGTGATTCAACCCTGGTCCTCACGGACAATCCGCGGGTAAGGATTGACGGTGATGCTGCTGGAGAATATACGGTGACGAGCTTTCCAAACGCGTCCATCCCTCCCGGGGGAAGTTCAGCTTTTACCGTCAAGTTTGATCCAGCCCAAACGGGCATTCGAAACGCCATGGTTTCCATTGTGAACAATGATAGCAATGAGTCCCCTTACAGCTTCTGGGTGACGGGTTATGGCAAGACCGACCTCACTCCCTTTCCATGTATATCCAGATTCTACCATATCTATGGCGATGAAGGTATTGTGTCCTATATGGATGCCACCGTTAACCCCTACGCTTATACGGAAATAACCCGGGCTAATTATTCTATCAATGGGGCCGGCTATAATCTGGAGGATGGACTGCTCTATGCCTTTGAACAGGATTGGGACGTTCCCGGTGATAAAATTATTCGAATCGATGGCGATTTTAACCTAGACGTGCTGTCTGTAAATGTACCTTTTTTATCCTGGCGAGCAGATTTTGATGTCTCCGGCAATATGTACTTCTGGGATGAAGCAGGAACCAGTATAGGTATTTTTGATGCCAGCGAAGGAACGGTTACCACCCAGTCAACCGGTGGTGCAACCTGGATTCCCATTGACATGGCCTACCTGGATATGGATGGAAATTTTTACGGCATGCATGAGGCCACGCTTTATCAATACAACCCCAACTCCAATAATGTTTCAACGATTCCAATTACAGGAAGATTGGCTGATGATTATATCACCAATGTAAACAGTGCCTATTATGGTGCGGCCTGGTCATCAGATGAGGGTTATCTCTTTACCACCAACAGTCAAAGCGGACGGATGTATAAAATATCTCCTGCTGGATTCAGTATCTATGTTGGTCTGGGAGCCACAAATTTAAACAAGTCTGATGGAGCCTCTTGTCCTCTGGTGCCGGCACCGCTTCCCACTACCGGCCAGGTAGGCAATCGGGTTTGGGTGGATAACGATGCTGACGGAGTTCAGGATGCTGGTGAACCTGGATTACCAGGAGTAACTGTCGATCTATATAGTATTGACAGTCCCTTTATTGCCTCCACCATTTCTGACGAGAATGGGGAATACGTTTTTCAAAACTTGTCACCTTCAGAATATTATATCATCTTCTCAAGTGCTCCGGCTGGATTCAGTCTCACCCTGAAAGACCAGGGTGGCGATGATGTCAATGACAGCGATGCGGATCCCTCCACTGGCCAAACAGCCAACTTCTTTGTGGGTGTTGGTCTTATCGAAGAAGGTATTGATGCCGGTTACAAGGCGACCGGGGTTGGTGACTTTATCTGGGATGATCTCAATAATAATGGGGATCAGGATTATGGCGAGCCCGGGATTCCTGGCCTTACTGTAGAGCTCGTTCTTTCAAGCAATGGATCGACTGTTAATACAACCATATCCAATGCTTTTGGTCGCTACTCATTTACCAATGTTACGCCTGCCAGCTACAGGATTCGCGTCAGCAACAAACCGGGTGGTTATAATTTTGTCAGCCGAAACTCAGGTGCTACCGATGCCGTTGACAGTGATGTGGATGCCTCTGGACTCTCCGATTTATTCACCGTAAGCGCCAATAACTTTAACAGCACCGTTGATGCTGGTTTAACTCAACAATCTGTACCTGATATCAGTGTATTCGGATCCACTAATTTTAATGCTATCCCGGACGGTCAGACAGTACCGCTTACTTCGAACGGAACGGATCTCGGCAATCAGGTTATATCGATCGAACGTGCGGTCCCGATCAGGATTGCCAATGCCGCTGGAGGTGCGGACCTAACCTTAAACGGGGCTCCCATTCTGGCCTTTTCCGGTCCACACGCTGCTGATTTTTCTTACTCTGGAAGCGTACCCGCAAACATTGCGCCTGGCAGCTCCGTAGACTTTTATCTCACGTTTACTCCGTCAGCCAATGGGCTCCGATCAGCCGTGGTATCCATTTCAAACAATGATCCCGATGAGAATCCGTATGATTTCAGTATTCAGGGAACTGGAGTTGGTCCAGAAATTGTCGTTCGAGGTAATGGGCTGGAGATCGTCTCAGGAGACATTACAGCGTCAGTTGCTGATGCCACAGATTTTGGAAGTCATGATATTGACACGGGATCTAGCAACGCCGTATTCACCATCCAGAACACCGGCGGATATGACCTCACATTAACTGGAACCCCACTCGTTGCTATCGGGGGTGCCCATGCTGGTGATTTCTCCATCACTTCAAACCCGACAAGCCCGGTTTCGGCAAGCGGCTCAACCACCTTTACTGTCCATTTTGATCCCAGCGCGGCGGGTTTGCGAACAGCAAACATCTCCATCGTGAATTCGGATCCTGATGAGGACCCCTATACATTCAATATTCAGGGAACTGGAACCGCTACACAGGAAATTGCCCTTCAAGGAAATTTGAATAACATTGCTAATGGTGACACCTCACCATCACTTTCCGATTTGACTGATTTTGGTAGTCGTGATATTTTTGCAGCACAACTCTCCCATTCCTTCACTATTCAAAATGTAGGTTCAGGGGTTCTCACGTTGACTGGCTTGCCACGGGTTCAGATATCCGGTGTGAATGCCGGTGATTTCGTGGTTTCACAACAGCCATCAAGTTCAACAGTCAGCCCCTCTGGTTCGCTGACCTTCCAGGTTGCTTTTGATCCGACAACGACGGGAGTAAGACAGGCGACCGTGATTATCGCAAATAATGATTCCGATGAAAACCCCTTCACCTTTGCCATTAAGGGCCTGGGAACGTCAACTCTCGATGAGGAAATAGAGCTTCTTGGAAATGGCTTGGTCATTGAGTCTGGAGACAATTTCACCATGTCTGAAGACTTTACAGATATGGGTACAGCGGAAATTTCAGGCATCCCTGCCACAGCAACCTTTGTTATACGAAACATTGGATATGCCGTTCTAAGTCTGACGGGACCGCCGCCGTACGTGGCTTTCTCAGGTGCCAACGCCTCAGATTTTAATATTACTTCAACGCCTTCAAATTCAATAGCCATTGATAGTGCTACAACCAGCTTCGAGGTCACTTTCACACCCTCTGCGCTGGGAACCCGCCAGGCCATTGTAAGTATTCAAAACGATGACTCTGATGAAAACCCCTATACCTTCACCATCGAAGGGACTGGCATCTATGATCCCAATTCCCTGTCTGAAATCAGTGTCAAGGGTAACATGCTTCCGATCCCGGCTGGCGACCCTTCCCCGTCTCTTGCCGACGGAACCGATTTTGGAAGTGTTGAGGTCATCGGAGGATTTACAGCGACTCAAGAATTTGTTGTGTATAACACGGGTAGCGATGATCTGGTTTTGGGAGACAACCCCATAATCTCAATTACCGGTGCTGAAGCCGGAGACTTTACAATTATCTCTTTTCCCGCCAATCTGGTTGCCCCCAGCAGTAGCGTGGTCTTCACAGTGGAGTTTAATCCTTCCGCCACCGGTCTTCGTGAAGCAACCATCTCTATTGATAACAGCGCTATGGGGACAGGTAACCCCTTCACCTTTGACATTCAAGGGACCGGAACCACAACGCCAGAAATGAGTGTTTCGGGTAATGGCGTAACCATAACGAGTGGGGATGCTTCACCTGGTTTATCCGACAGCACTCTGTTTGGGGATGTGGATATCACTTCGGGCTCTCAGTTAGTGACCTATACGATTAGCAATAGCGGAAATGCGAGTCTGACCGTTGGCCTCATTTCCTTTTCTGGAGCGCATGCATCAGATTTTTCAGTTAGCTCTCTACCGGCCTCATCAGTGAGCACGGGCAGCAGTACAAGTTTTGTTGTTCAGTTTGATCCCTCCAGTATTGGCCCTCGAAATGCTACGATTTCCATCGCCAATAATGACCCGGATGTATCACCCTATTCCTTTGTTATTCAAGGGAATGGTACCAGTCCTGAAGATGGTGTTATTGGTGACCGCGTTTGGCTGGACAACAATGGTAACGGCATTCAGGATGCTGGCGAAGATGCCTTGTCTGGCATTACCGTTTCTCTGTTTGATTCTGGTGACAATCTGTTGGGTTCGGTTGTCAGTGGAGCAGATGGCACTTATGCTTTTGAAGGGCTGGCCTCTGGAAATTATTACCTCTCTTTTACCAATCCACCTGCTGGCTTTGTGCTCTCGCCATTAAACCAGGGTGGAGATGATGCCCTTGACAGTGATGCTGACCCGGCAAATGGTGGGAAAACAGCAAGCTTCTTATTGAATATTAGTGCAACGGACAATACCCGGGATGCCGGTTTTAAAACGACTGGCGTGGGAAATTTTGTCTGGCTTGATGTAAATGAAAATGGTATTCAGGATGCTGGCGAAGCTGGAGTTCCCGGGGTTGATGTGGAAATTAAGATAGACGGTGGCGCCAGCGTGGCAACCACTACCTCGGATGCCAACGGATTCTACTCTTTTACCAGCCTTAGTCCTCAAACATACCGCCTGTACTTTACCAATCTGGCTGCCGGGTATGTTTTTACAAGCCAGAATGCTGGTGATGACAAGTTGGATAGTGATGTCAATACGACCACCGGCCAATCAGATGCCTTTACGTTGGGTGCAGGTGTTTTTAATTCCAGTATTGACGCTGGTGTTTATCAACAATCGGCACCCGAAATCAGCATTAAGGGTAATAATGTGGATATCGTTGATGGTGATACCTCTCCCTCAATGACAGATTTTACAGATTTTGGTTCAATTGATGCCCAGATTGACTCCGTCATCCATACCTTCAAAATCTATAATGGTAACGGTG
>JAIPGJ010000068.1 GCA_021736185.1 Fidelibacterota bacterium
CATCAATCATCACAGTCTGCTGGGCTTCACCAGTAGTAGAAAAATTAATCGTTTTTGTGGTTGTAATGGCGTGACCGAACTCATCTTCAAATCCTGGAAGTATCCTCAAAATATATGCATTGGACGGAGCCAAATATTCTGTGGCATAAACATGAATCACGCTGTGGTCTCCCACGGTATCCAACTCAGCGATTCGATTCACATCCAGACCGCCAGAAAAAGGTCGGAGAACAACCATGTCATCGCGGAAGCTTGAAGATTCAATGAGTTCATCATAAACGATGCTCAGGACCGGTTTAAGGCCAATCCGCCCTTGTCCGTTTATGGGATAGGATTGGATGATAGCAGGTGGATCCATATCCGCCAAACCGGTGGTAAACTGAATCGTCCACGAATCACCTCCGATTCCATCCCCATTTCCATCCAGGGGGTAACCTAAAGTACTCAAAGCGGAACCAGCGATTTCAACAGTATAGGATGTGACATATGCCAGGATATCATCCGGCAGGAAAGTCATTGTTTTTGAATCTGCACTCCAGCTGAATGTTCCCGAATGTGATGGTGTGATGCTGAAAGCTGTCTCAACGGAAGATGTATTCATTGACCGGCTGAATTGAAAACTAAGTTCATCCCAGGACGGAAACAAAGTATCGTTTAAAGCAGGCGATGAGGACAGAACTACAGGAGGAATCGTTGAAGTTAGCTGAATATCCAGGAAGGTGATGAAATCTTCATCCATGTTTACATCCAGAGTGTCTGAATTATAGCCAGGTGCCGAAACGATAATCTCATGTGTCCCGAGACCAATCCCTTCAAAAAAATAGAAGCCGTTGTGGTAAGCGTCGGGGTTACTTGTATATAAATGAAAACGGGAATCGTAACTGTCAGTCGTATAAACTTGACCATCAACAGAGGCCGTCGCACCATTTACAGGGATACCATTTTCATCGTCCGAGATAATACCGGTCAATATTCCAGCATAGGGTCGTGCAATATCATGGTAATCAAGGAAGGTCCAAAACATACTGTAGGACACCAGTCTGGCATATTCGGGATTCATCTGCAATTGGTTATGACTAGGGATGGTATGAAAGCCGGATTCACTCAGTTCACTGGGCATATTGGTCCAGTGATTGACTGATAAGTAGGGTCCTGAACTCACTCCGTAGAAGACGCAATCACCTCGCGAGCCGTGGCCGCCCATCTCAGGGATACGCATGGTAGCTGCCATGAGGGGGGACATGATATCACTCACAGCGCGACCCCCGGGTGCCCAGGTTTTCTCCACACCAGGAGAACTCTCGCCATATAAAAGCAGAACATTGTTGCCGGCAGGTGTTGATGCTCCAGCATTACTATGAATGCTATGAAACCAATCTGCATTTAAAAGATTTGCCATCTCCGACCGGGAACCCAGGCTGACAAGCTCAGTGTGGTTGCTTCGTGATGTCCAAATGTTGGAAATATCCGTTTCAGCGAGAAAAATTTCTTTCAAATGGAGTGCCATTGTGAGGTTTGACGCTGCCTCGGGATAACCACTTACACCCATATTTGCTGTCTGGCTATGCCCCGGATCCACATAAAGACTCCAATCCGATAAACCGGTTACTTGAGCATTGAGCATGCTTACGAGTAGGAAGATACTTGCTAGAATTTGTTTCATCATCTACCTCCCTTCGATCTCAACAGCCCAGATGCGGCCATCGACTTCATTTTCATAGGCGATCCAGTTTCCATCCGGTGACCAGGCGGGGTGCATCTCATGAATATCAGGAGTGTTTGTTCGCAGAGCCACAGCGCCATTTTGGGCATGATATATCTGAATTTCAGATTGGGTAATAACATGGCCATCATCTTCCGGGACCATACAGGCAATCCAGGTTCCGTCTGGAGACCAGCTGGGTGCAGAACCGCGACCAAGCTTGCGGTTGTTTGTTCCATCCAGATCTGCAATCCAGAGATTTTCACTTGCGGTGGAATACACAAACTCAGTCTCAGTGGGTGAGATCTCAAGATATAGAGCCCGTTCCTCTGAATTTAATACCTTTGATTCAGACCCATTCTCGAGATTCCTCAGATAAATTTCAAAGGTTTTTAAATAGGGGAGTTCACCTGTCAAAGAGGTGGCGCGTTCAGCGGATAGCATGTAGGGTTGAAAGCGTTCGCTGGAATTTAAATAAACAAAATCCCCTGATTTTGACCAAACCGGTACACCTTGAAGGGATTGCTGCACTTCAGAAAGGGCCTGGCGTGTTCCATCGAGAAAAAACAGGACAATCTGGCTGCGTTTTTTGTTGTTCTCATAGCTTGAAACACGTGCCGCGATTGCCTCTCCATTCGGGGACCAGGCCATCCTGAAACCAGCCCCGATTTCTTCGCTAAGGACGCTCATCTTTGCTGATGGGAAGGAGATCAGGTATATTCCGTTGTAGTTCCCGCCCCCTACTGCCAGCTGGTTTCCATCTGGAGACCATTCAGGTGCCATGAAAGACTTCCCCGGAGCACTTAAGGCAACAGGATCACCCTTCACGGTCAGTTGTTGTGCAATTAGACTTGCTGAAAATACCAGCAATACAAGGATATGTATTCCCACTTTTCTTGACATGGTTCCTCCGCTCGCCAGCGAAATAGACCGATCGCTAACAGGTTTGTAAAAATTCTTGCCAAACTTAATGGCCATCACAGGGACTGTAAATAAGAAAAGCGTAACATTTCGCACAACATATGCCCGTTTGGACGGGGTAACTCAAGGTCGAATCGAGCGAAAAATGCATGGGTAGCCACTCTTAAAAGTTTGTGATTATCATTTGTCAGGTTCCTGAGCGTTGAGCACCTTGTTTGAAACGATCATAAAAATGAATTGGAGTAGAACTCAGAAACGAAATAGGGTCCTCTTTCTAGAGCAGGTTAATAACCTCATCATCGCTCATAGGGAAGCGACCCGTTTCTTTTTTTGAAAAGATCAATTGATCATTTTTCCAGATGTTATACGCTCCTCCAGAGGACGGCAGAATCGTTAAATCTTCGATCTCACTTTCAAATCTATTTAAAATGCCTGCAACCAGACTGGTTGCTCGAGGTAGGTAGTTTCAGGTAACGCAGTATTCAATTTTAATTCGCATGCTTTTCTCCTTTTGCTTTAAACTAAAGTTTGAAACTCATCTTGACAACGCCTGAAATCCAGAATTACACTCCCGGGGTGCCTGAGAAAGCAATCAAATTAGACCGTCCCACCCTGCTATTTGATGGCTACTGTAATCTGTGCACTCATTCGGTAATAGCCATAATCAGGCGAGATGCACAGGGTTTGTTTCGCTTTGCCAGTCTCCAGTCATCCCTGGGGCAAGCGCTTTTAAAGCAGTATCATCTCAATCAGGATGATATTGATTCGGTCGTGCTGATTCACAATGAATCGGCTGCCATCAAGAGTGATGCCGTCATGGATGTTTTACACATACTGGGTGGGTTCTATCGTCTCTTGTCGATTTTTAGACATCTCCCCTTATCACT
Organism: Fidelibacterota bacterium; assembly: GCA_021736185.1. GTDB lineage: Bacteria > Fidelibacterota > UBA8477 > UBA8477 > JABMPR01 > JABMPR01. Next base: position 3,511 of record JAIPGJ010000068.1, read on the forward strand.
ACGTAACCGAATCTATGATTGGGTGGCTGGAAACAGGTATGCCTGGTTTGGAAAAAAGGATGTATGTATGCTTCCGACCCCTGAGCTGGAAGCGCGTTTTCTTTCCTAAATGCTTAACGCATTGTGTCGAATCTCTGCCTTGAGGATACTCTTTGAAATATATTGGACAGCAATGAGCGAGACGAGACTCATCACGGCACCGGCAATAAAGGGAATCCGGTAGTCAATAATCCAGGCCAGCCCGCCCAAAACGGGAATAGCCACCGCAGCAATATGATTGATAGTGAAACCCATGGCCATGGTGGGAGCCATATGGTCAGCATCACCCACTTTTTGGAAATAGGTGCGAATGGCCATGGAGAAGTTGAAAAAGATATGGTCAAGGATATAGAGCGCGGCCATCAGTGATTTGCTTTCCACCGTAGCATAAGCGATAAAAATAAAAATCAGACTCAGGTACTCGGTGGATAGCACCTTTTGTTCGCCAAAACGAATAATAGCTTTCCCAATGAGGGGGCTTAGGAAGTAATTGATGGCATTGTTGAGCATGAACAATATGGTGATTTCCTTGACACTGAAGTGGAATTTTTCAACCAATAGAAAAACCGCAAACGCCATAAATATCTGGCGGCGCGCTCCTGCCATAAAGGTGAGAAAATAATACAGGCTATAGCGTTTTCTGAAAATCATTTTCTTCTGTTGCGGAACCAGATCCAGGCGAGTGGGATTCAGAAACATACCCCATATCCCGGCGAGTACAATTAAGCCACCCAAAATACCAAACATTAATTCATAACTGAGAATTGAGCTGGCTCCCAGCAGGATAAAGCCAATAATAATAGCCGAGGCCGATGAATAACTGCGCAATTTACCCATGACCCAGGGCGAGGTGTGCCTGTCAAAATATTGGAGTGTCAGTGACTGATTGGTGGTTTCAAAATAATGAAAACCAAAACTCATGAGCAGGGTGGTGAAAATGAGACCGGTAAACGAAGGGAATACCCCGGTTAAGCTGATTCCAAGCCCCAGAATAGCTACTGACAATGCTGAAAGTCGGTGTTCTTTGATCACCAGAGTGACAAAAACAACCAGGAGGGCTAAAAACCCCGGAATCTCTCTTATGGACTGAATGATGCCAATGTGATTGCCCTCTAATCCCACAACTTCTACGGCAAAATTGTTGAAAAGGGTGCGCCAGACCTGAAAGCCCATGGTTGAAGCGATAGACATCACAGCGAGAAATAAGAACATTCGGTCTTGTCGTGCTTTTTGCATAGGCTGCTAGGCTAACCTGAAACCTAGAGCTTGGGAATTTCTTTTTTGGCGGGGGGTGTATCTATTTTGCTTTGATTATCATGCCGGGAGAGGGGGCCGTGAGAGCGTCATTATGAACAACGATCTCTCCTCTTCTTATGACCATTTCAGGAAAGCGGGCAGGAAAATCTGTATAGGCATTCCAGTCTAGCATGGTATCCAATTGAGAAGGCCAATTTTTAATCGCTAAAGCGGGGTCCACAATAAGCAGATCAGCATGCTGACCTGGTTTGATACTCCCCTTGAGATGATCCAGGGCGAAGATTCTGGCGGCATTCCCGCTGGTCAGGCGAACCAGTAATTCAAGATGAAGACCGCGCTCGACAAATTGAGCCAATAGCGCGGGAAAAAGCGTCTCCACACCACCCATCCCATTGGGAATGTCTTGAAAGGGTAGCCCCCGTGGTTTATCAGCCAGACAAAAAGGACAGTGATCCGATCCAATCGTATGAACCTGTCCATTCTGGAGCCCCAGCCATAACGCCTCGCAATCTTCCTGCTTACGCAAAGGTGGACTGGCGACGAACATCTGTCCATCATCTCTTTCGTACATTTTATCCGAAAGTAACAAGTAATGGGGGCAGGTCTCGACCTTCAATAATGGATATTCAGCAGCCTTGGCCAGTCCAGCAGCGGTATTAAGATGGACGATATAGATGGTACACTTGGTACGATTTGAAATTTCACCGAGCTGATCGATAGCCACAAGCTCTGCTTCCGCCGGGCGACTCAAGCCATGAAAGCGAGGGTGAGATTCACGTCGATCCATATAGGGTTCCAATGCCTGGCTAAGCACCTGGTTATCCTCAGCATGCACCATGAGGACCCCATTGTACTGAGCAATGATGCCAGCCACGATTTCAATTTGATCATAGGTCAGCATCATGTCTGCTTCTGCATAGGTGGTAAAGACTTTAAAGCTGGAAAATCCCCGGGCAATGAGTTCCGGAATTTCTGCCAGGATTTCTGGCTCAAACCGGGTGATGTTGATATGGATTCCTACATCGCAGAGTGATTCGCCTGCCAGTTCAATTCGATCACCAAGACTCTCTTGCAGGGTTTGCCCCGCGTTCAGGACGCTAAAGTCCAGAATGGTGGTGACCCCTCCATGGAGGGCCGAACGGCTGCCTGAGGCGAAGGTGTCCGCTGAATGACCCTTTTTGATGGGGATACCCATATGTGTATGGGGGTCAATAACTCCAGGAAAAACCCATTTTCCCCGGGCATTTATTATTTTTGAGTTTTCCGGTGGATCAATGTGTGGAGCCAGCTCAACAAAAAGTTCGTCTTTGATGAGGATATCCTGCATCACCTGGCTGTTTTCACTGATGACCAGACCATTTTTTATCAGCAAGGTGCTCAAGTTGTTTTGCCCCGGTAGACGGAAATAATCTCTGATAAAATGCTGATGGCGATCTCAGGTACAGTTTGGGCATCAATATCCAGACCCACCGGCGCATGAACTCGGGCTAATGCTTCCAGGGGAAACCCGTTTGAATGAAGATTCTCTGATAAAAGCTTCCATTTTCGAGCACTACTCACCAGACCGATATATTCAGCAGAAATTTCCAGGGCATGGGCGAGAAGTTCACGATCGTGTTTATGCTCCCGACTGGCAATCAGGATAAAATCATGTCGTGGAATGTGAGCGAGGGCTTCCCGATTTATTGGGAACTGCGTTTGAAGTCTTTCTGCATAAGGGAATCGTTCGGGAGTCATCAATTCCATTCGATCATCATAAACCTTGACCTGGAGCTCAGTAAAATGGGCCAGTTGAGCTACAGCTTGACCCACGTGCCCTGCTCCGAAGAGGTGCAATGTGGGAGGGGAAAACACCTGCCACATGAGATAGAGCGTTTCATCATAGATGAAAGATCTGGTTGACTGATTCTCAAAGATCTCTCTCAAGCGTTTCTCCAGCACGGGGTTACTTCCTTGTATCGCCTGTCGGGAGATCACGATTTCTCTTTTGACTTTGATTGATGTCCCTGGCTTTATGGATAGTTTAACCATGAGTTTGGCGTGCTTCGTAGATTGCAGGAGCATCTCCTGATAAAACGCTTCCAGCTCTGAAGAAAAGGGTTCAACGAGAACTTTCAAGGTTCCCCCACAAAGACCCACATCGGCGTTGACGTCCTTGCCTGTCATGTTAAAATCAAAGAGTGTTGAGCTGGCTTCAGACATCATTTTCAGGGCGGCCTGGCTGACTTTCAGTTCCATGGATCCGCCTCCAATGGTCCCCAGCAGCCGACCATCATCCAGGACCAGCATCATGGGATAATCCTTGCGGGGTACCGACCCTTTCCACTCAACCACTGAGCAAAGCATGGCCTTCTGCTTTTCCCTGAAGGATTCCCACTGGGACAGGAGTGATTTTATCATACCTGTTTCTCATTGTGGTGGAGGACAATGGCTTCGAATACACCTGCCGCAATACAGCGGGCTTTTTCTGAAATCTGCCGATATTCAACCTCAATACCTCTGGGGTCAATATCGCCAATCTTCATCCCCTTAATGACAGGGGTTTGCTCAGAAATCATACCGCGAACCATCCCATCAAGTGGAGCAAAAATCGGTTTATCGCTATTGATCATGCCCAGCTTTTGTCCCTTTTTAACGAGTTCCCCAAACTGGAAAAACCACTTGATGCGTCCACTTCGAGTCGCTCTGACCAGGCGATTGGATGTCTCGCCACCAAGGTTTCCAGGAATTCCGGTGTCTTTCCGAGGCGATCCAGATGAAATGATGCGACCCAGGTTATGGCCGCGCATGGTTTCAATGGCTCTATGACAATTCTTGCCAGCCTCAAATCCGGGTCCTAATCCAATCACCAAATCCGCCCACGTCAGATAATTTTCAGTATATTTTTTCAGCATCCGAGCATCGACAATTACCGTTGGCTTGAAGGCTTGCAGTTGCTCGGGCTTATCTTCAAACATGGGGATATGATCCCAGCTTTCAGCTGGATCAAATTTCAGAGACTGTGCTTTTTTTGACATAACACCCTCTACTTCGGCATATTCTTCGACGACAGCACAACTGAAGGTGACGGGTCTCCTGATGGCCAAAGGAGGGATCACATCGGAAAGATAAACATGCAAACCGATGCGATACAGCAGGTGGGCGACAGCACTACCTAATTCTCCAGCGCCTCTCACCCAGACAAGTTCATTTTCGAGCATTTTCAAACTCCATATAATAATCCATATCCAGACTGACTCCCTCATCGGGAACATCTACAAACAGAGTGTCAGATCGAAAGGTCTCAATGACCTGGCGACCTCCTGTATCACCTGTGGTCGCGAGAAAAAATGGTGCCAGCTCCGTTGAAAAGAAGGTGGGATGACCAGGCTTGTTGTCATAACGAGGTGCCAGAATGAGGGGTTTCTTTTCATTCAATTTCTCTATGAGCATGGCAACGGTCCTGGCTTGTATAAAGGGTTTGTCGCCAGGACAAAAACACCAGTAGTCGTAAATGTTTCCAGCGGCTTTAACACCCGTAATAACCGAGCTGGAAAGACCAGAATGGAAGTCAGTGTTAAATTCGTAGATGATCTTGTCCTCAAATCGTTTGAACAGCACTTCATGGACCAATTCACTTTGATACCCGAGAATGACGTAGATATCCAATTCAAAAGTGATAAAGGTGTTAACCGTATGTTCAATAGCGGTACGGTCTTCCAGAATTTCTAGCAGTTTATTGGGTGGAAAGCGAGTGGAACGGCCAGCTGCAGTGATAATCATTGCCAGATTAAACATCAGTTAACCTTTTGCAGTGTTCCTTGCTCGATACTACCATAAAAAACAGAATCATGACATAGTCTGGCAAGGGTCTTCGCCAACTCTAAAGCCTGAGCGGGATAAGAATCAGCCTTGTTCACAAAATAGGTTAATTTGACATCTTTTGGTACTTTCTGAAGATAACCATATTCACTGGTGAGGACCCGGGCAATAAATACAGAGTCAAGTATCTGGTTGGCATTGACATCCCAGAGTTCCCTGAAGAGCTCGGGTCGGTGGACCATTTTGCCATCTACCCTAGCGCCCACAGCATCTGCCCCAACCACGATGATGGCATGGGTGGCAAAATGAGGTATCTCGGGATCAAAAGGCTGATGCGCTTTGATGGGTTTCTTTCTGGCCCCGTCACATTCGAAAAGTGTCAGGTCCGAGGCTTCATGCAATCGTTGAAGTTGTGCGGGTTCCAAGCCAATGAGTTTATGTTCGTTTTCCTGGCCGGCCATGATGTAGAGTGGGTTGATGCCCTTTAAGGATTCGCGACTTGCTTCATTCTCAAATTCAGGAAAAAAGTGCACCTCGTGCTCTAATGATATTCCTGCTTTGGTAAGCGAGGAAAGCGTGACTTGGTCATAATGTTTAGAAAATTCATTACCCAGCGCATGAAGCAATGCTGTTTTCCCACCGCCGCCTAAAATACCTACGCAACTATGCTGGGCATCAGCCACATCTCGAAAAAGGATTTGGGAAAAGTTCATGAGTGAATATAACCAGAATAACTCTAGGCAAGGATTTGAATCCTCGTCTGGAAGTATTTATATATGGACCACAATTTTCCCGTGACTCTGGCGTGACTCCATAAGCCGGTGGGCATCAGCCATTGCTTCAAACTTGAATTCATGTCCCACGATGGGTTTTAATCCATGCTCCTGGGTAAATCTGCTCAGATCGTCCCAAACCCTCATCATCCGCGCTGTATCCTGTAGCAGGTACCCAAGATGACTGGCTCCAACTACCTGGGAAGCTGTAGCCATGGCATCGATTTTCACCCTGGGAATGTCGCGCCAGGTTTTCCACCAGGACCAGGGATTTAATTTGTTAAGGTTTAAACTAGCAAAGCCAATCACCACAAGCCGTCCAAAGGGATTCAGGACCTCAAGACTCTTACGGAAGACCTCACCACCCACAACTTCAAGAACGACATCAACTCCCTGGCCTGCCGTTTTCTCACGGATGCATGCTACAAAATCTTGGGTATGATAATTGATGGGGTGGTCTACTCCCAGTTTCCGAAGGTGCTCGAGTTTCTCGTCCTGACTTGCCGTACCAAATACTTCACACCCCAACGCCTTGGCCAACTGTACTGCAGCTGTACCCACACCACCTGCAGCAGCCTGAATCAATACACGATCAGTAGCTCTCATTCTACAAATCTCAAATAAGGCCACCCAGGCTGTCATAAACTGGACGGCAAAAGCCGCATTCTCAGCTGGACTGAATTTTTCAAAGGCAGGCAGGATCTGACTGGCAGGAACCACCACTTCTTCGGCATAACATCCAAACTGACCAACCACGATCACTTTGGTACCAATCTCAAGATCAGAGACTCCTTGTCCAATGTCTGCTATGATTCCATAAGCCTCCATACCAGGAGTGTAGGGTCGTTTCGGTGCCCATCCATAAAGGCCCTTGCGACTCTGGATCTCTGCATAATTCAGTCCGATGGTTTGAATTTTTACCCGAACTTGATTGTTTGTTAAAGGAGGGGAATCCACAGTCGAGATTTTTAAGACATCAGCATTTCCAACTTTATTGAGGACATACGCTTTCATGGGCTTTCCTTCTTGGGCTTGTTCCAGATTGCTCAATTAATAGGACGCTTCTGGATGTCATCCAAGTAAAAAGTTACTCTCCAAGTGCACATGTGCAGGGATATCTAATTGGCGTTTTTAGCTGCGTTCTGCCAAACCGCTTCCCTTGGCCTCCCTTCCGGGAGCTCCAGAAAGACACAAAGAAGTCACCAATGGAAAAATAAAATATTGTCCACCGAGTTGAACACAGTCACTACAGGGGTAGTTACTGTTTTATAGGACAATAGTTAAATACAGTATTATTATTAACATAAGCCTGTTTCTAATCTAGGGTAATGTCGCTCTGTGACATTTATTAAAGCAAAAATTGAAGATGAGAAAGAATGTCATTTAGCTCTTGTTGACACAATTTGCGCCGTCTATAATGCCTGCCCAAAGACAATAACCCCATGAAAAAATCCGACTTACATAAAATTATAAAAAAAGATACTTACGATAGAGGACAAATGAAATACAGACATTTTATCGCATACACACTCATCTTGCTCACTTTCTGGGCATTTCACGTGAACCGTGAAGCGAGACATCAAAACGAAATCGAAAATATTCTGGCCCATGAATCCATGATCAAGGATTCCCTGAATACCTATTTGGTTGAAATGGCGGCAGCCCTGGATCTTTTTACTGAAGGGCATCCGCTGGTTTTTACCGCCTATAATGCCATGGTAGGACAGACGGACGATACGCCCAATATTACGGCAAGTAATAAGGAAATATTTCCAGGTGTTCTGGCATTAAGTCGCGAACTCATCACGCGCTATGGTCATGGTGGAAATATTCAATACGGTGACAAAGTCTGGGTGGTTGTTCCCATGCAGGTCGAAGATACCATGAATAAGCGTTGGCGTGGTCGTGGAGATGTATTTATGATGGACTATGACAAGGCAGTACAATTTGGAAGAAAATCCGGCATTCTATATCACCAGGGCGGGGATGTTGAGTATGCCAGTGTTATCCAGGAAGAAGTTCAGGAATTCACAACGATCAATTAAGCTGAAGCTTGAATATATTTTTTTAAATGAGGCTGTCCCAAAAGGGCGGCCTCATTTTATTTATATCAAGGTATAGGGCATAAAGGTATAGAGTAAACTGGGTCAATGTTGAGATGCGGATACCTCACCCAGACACAATCCGAAACGCACCTGCCATTGTCAGGGCAAGCATTTACTGCTCATATCGGTGAAAATCTGTGGCTAAAAACAAAGAGGGAGACCCTCTCAAGTTCTGAGACAGCCCCGGTTTGTTTTCCGTCAGCTGATGCTGATTCGCTGGTAGCGATTCCCCCAGGCCCCTGGACTGGATTCAAACACCCCGGGCAGGCTCTTTCCGCAAGAAACACAACAGCAGTTATTATCCAAGTGCCACGCATTGACGGTATAGCCAACCCGCCCAATGATGATTGCTCCACAATGAGGGCAGTATGTCGATGCATTTTCGGGATCATGGACATTTCCAAGGTAGACAAAGTGAAGTCCATTCTTAAGAGCCATATTTTTTGCCTTGAGGAGAGAATGGTGGGTGGTGGGTGGATGATTCCTCAGCTTATAGTCCGGGTGAAAAGCTGAAAAATGCAGCGGTACATCAGGACCGAGCCGTGCGACAATCCAGCTTGTCATAGCATCTAATTCCTTGTCGGAGTCATTTTCACCGGGAATGAGCAGGGTGGTAATCTCAGTCCATACCTTGGTCTCCTGAACCAGATATTCAAGTGTATTTAGCACGGGTTGCAAAGCTCCTGAACAAAGCTCATGATAGAATGATTCGCTAAACCCCTTGAGATCCACGTTGACGGCATCGATATGCTGAAAAAATCCTTCCCGTGCAGAATCATTGATGTAACCTGCCGTGACAGCCACTGTCTTGACATCAGATTCATGACAGGCGATGGAGGTATCCACGGCGTATTCATAAAAAATCACAGGGTCATTATAGGTGAAAGCCACGCTATGACATTGATGGTCCACGGCAGCCTGGGCGATGGCCTGGGGTGTTGCCGGGGACTGGAGAATGTCCATCTCCCTGGATTTACTCATATCCCAATTTTGACAGAACTTGCAGCTCAGGTTGCAACCCGCCGTCCCAAAAGAGAGGACGGAACTACCCGGATAAAAATGATTCAATGGTTTCTTTTCTATGGGATCAATAACTAAGCCACTGGAGCGACCATAAGTGGTTAATTCAATTCTTTTGCCTTGACGTTGTCGAACAAAACACAAACCTCGCTGTCCATCAGCCATTTGGCATGCCCGGGGGCAGAGCGTGCACAGGAGGCGGCCGTCAGCCTGTTCGATACTAAATTCAGGGTGATTGCTACTCATTTGATATGCCGGCGCTCATTAGTGACGAGTGTCTAGCTGTCCTTTTCACCAAACTCAAAACTATAGAATTTCTGACACGATATGGAATCGGACCAATATTGCAGGGGCAGGCCAGCCTTTTGCTTGAGATGGGATAGAAAGGTATCTATATCTGGGAGCTTCTCCCACACTGCAGGAAGAAATAAACCGCGATGATAGCCATCGCTGATGATTAATCCATCTCGCCCAGGTACCACTTGCTGCTTCAAATCTGCTTCAGAATCAAAGGATAGTTGCTCTGGCTTAGTCAGTACCGATATTTCGATTTCGATATGAGGCAATTCGGCTGATGTGAGTGGATTAAAGCGGGGATCCCTGAAAGCAGCATTCCAGGCATTTTCTGTAACGTCTTCCACGAGAGGCCGATAGGCTTCCACAGAACCGATACAACCCCTGAGGCTGCCCCGCATTTCAAGGGTAACAAAGGCAGCTCCTGAAGCAATCAAGCTCGGTTCAAAAGAATGGCTGTCCACGATGAGCGCTTTTCCATGATCCAGACCATGCTGAATAGACTTGCGGGCTAGTGCAAGCATCTGCTTCTGCTCAGCTTGTGAGTAAGTGGATTTATGATTCATATAAGCCCCAGGCGCCGTATCCCACAACCTGGTCTTTCCGGCCAGCCGTGTCTCCGGAGTTGCGCAGATCAAGACGCTGGATGGACATGTTCTTATGCTGAGCAATGTGCAGTAATCCGCGCAGGGGGAAGCGCCCACAAGCTGAGCCATCCTCCAGTTGATCCCCCTGGAATGATTCAATCAATGCGGCTGTCATATGGTCGAGTGTAACCGCCTCCTTGTAGTTGTGAAAATGACTCAGATCAGTCGATATGACGATCAAACACTCCTCGCCACCCCAGAGATGATCAATCACCTCGGCAACCTGGTGTTGGCTAGTCTCCCCGACGACAAAGGGGATCAATCTGAAACTGGCCAGAATTTCCTGCAGAAAGGGTAATTGCACTTCAAGGGAGTGTTCTTCAGCATGGGCTCTGTCTGAGAAACTGATCTGAGGAAATTCAGCTACCAGTCTTTTTATGGTTTTAGTATCCAGATTGATTTCTCCCAGAGGGGTTTGGAATTGGTCTACAGTGGGGAGGGCCAATCCATTCAAATAAACCCGGTGGGCTGGTCCCAGAAGAATCACTTTGCGAATGACGTGTCTGTATTGGAGTAAGGTTCGGTAAGCAGCTGCGGCAATAGAACCAGAATAAATAGTCCCGGCATGGGGGACAATAATGGCCTTGGGGACGGCGGTAGCTTCATGGGTTTTTTCATGAATAAATTCGTTGACCTGCAGCTGAAGGACATCTGAATCAGCAGGATAGAACATGCCGGCAACAGCAGGGGCGCGTGTGGTTTTATTCTGAGACATACTACTCCTGTATTGGTGGAATATACAAAGACAATGTGTTTTGACCAAGTGGGGGAATTTCTGGCCATTCATCTGAAATTAAAACCTTTCCAGTAAAGCTGAACCCTTTCAGCGATATGAAAAGGCCCTGGAGCTGTTTTGAATGCATTTTCAGATAAACCAA
>JAIPGJ010000003.1 GCA_021736185.1 Fidelibacterota bacterium
GTATTGGTGAAACATCAACCATTGCCATCCTGATTGGCGCTGCCATTTTGCTGCTTACCGGTGTGGGGAGTTGGCGTATCATGCTGGCAACCACATTGGGGGCCTATGGAATGGCACTTATTGTGCAATTTTTTGGCAGTGATATTGTGGGAGGTATGCGAACGCTGCCTGCTCATTATCATTTGGTCATGGGCGGCTTTATGTTTGGAGCTGTTTTTATGGCGACTGATCCAGTCTCGGCCGCAGGAACCAATACAGGTAAATGGGTATATGGAGTATTGATTGGTGTTATGGTCATACTCATACGCGTCTTTAACCCCGCTTATCCTGAAGGAATGATGCTGGCCATCTTATTTGGAAATGTGTTCTCACCGCTGATTGACCACTTTGTGGTTCAGGCCAATATTAAAAGGAGGCTGAATTATGGCAAGTAAGCCTCGTATCACCAAATCATATACCCTGGGGTTTGCAGCTGCCGTTACTCTGGTTTGTAGTATTCTACTAGCCTCTGCAGCGACGCTCCTCAAAGACCGTCAGGATCTCAATATTCAATTGGATATCAAATACAATATCCTCAGTGTTCTTGGATTGGTTGAAAGCCATGATCTTAATCCAGATCAATTGCTGGCACTGTACGATAAAAATGTGAACTCCTTTGTCGTTGATCTCAAAGGGAAGCTGGTTAAGGATCGCAAAGCCGAGACCATCAATCCAAAAGATGATCCTGATTTGCTGCCGGTATTCACACGAGAGGCTGATGGCAAGGTGCTGGCATATTGTCTACCCACTCAGGGGAAAGCATTATGGTCCACTGTGAAGGGTTATATCGCCCTCGAAAATGATCTTAACACGGTGAAGGGGATCACCTTCTACAGCCATGGCGAAACGCCGGGTCTTGGTGGAGAAATTGAGAAACCGTGGTTTACCGACAATTTCAAGGGTAAAACCATTCTAGACGCTCAGGGTGAGATTGTCTCCGTGCAAATCGTTAAAGGAAAAATTAGAGATGATGCCAAAAATATCGAGCATAGTGTGGACGGTATTAGTGGCGCAACCCTGACGGGAAAAGGTATCAACCATTTTCTCAAGGCAACACTTGAAAAATACGAACCCTATTTTGAAACGGTTCGAGGAGTCCAATCATGAGCCTGATGAGTAAAAAGAATATGGGGATATTGAAAGATCCCTTCATGGATAATAATCCCATCTCCACCCAGGTGTTGGGTATATGCTCTGCACTTGCCGTGACCGTTCAGCTGCAAACCGCCATTGTGATGTCTTTAGCTGTCATTGCAGTAACCGCATTTTCAAATGTGCTTATTTCACTGATACGCAATAAAATACCGTCCAACATTCGTATCATTGTTGAACTGGCAATCATCGCCACTCTGGTTATTCTGGTTGATCAGATACTAAAAGCCTACTTGTATGATATAAGTAAACAGCTCAGTGTGTTTGTTGGGTTGATTATTACTAATTGTATCGTCATGGGACGGGCCGAAGCTTTTGCCTTACAAAATAAACCATGGCCTAGTTTTCTGGATGGCGTTGGCAATGGATTGGGTTACGGTATCATTTTGATTACTGTTGCTTTTGGAAGGGAACTTCTGGGCTCAGGTAATCTTTTTGGCTTTCAAGTAATTCCTGATGCTGCTTATGCGGCGGGTTACCAGAATATGGGTCTCATGGTGCTGGCACCAGGGGCATTCATACTGTTGGGTTTGATCATATGGGTACAACGTGCCATAACCGGCGTCGCAGAGTAGGAGGTGAAAGATGGAAAATCTAATTAGTCTGTTTGTTGAATCTGTATTCGTCAATAACATCCTCCTCGCCTACTTCCTGGGGATGTGCTCATTCCTGGCCGTTTCCAAGCGGGTTGATACTGCCATCGGTCTAGGCGCTGCGGTCATCTTTGTGGAAGTTATCACCGTTCCTACTAACTGGGCCATACATCATTTCATTCTGGCACCGGGTGCTCTCGAATGGGCTGGTTTGCCGGATGTTGATCTCAGCTTTTTGGGATTTATCTCATACATTGCTGTGATTGCAGCCATGGTTCAACTGGTTGAGATGATCGTTGATCGTTATAGTCCAGCTCTGTACAGTGCTCTGGGTATCTTTTTGCCGCTGATTGCAGTAAATTGTGCCATTCTGGGTGCATCACTCTTCATGGTAGAACGGGAATATAGCTTCTCTGAGTCCATTGTCTTCGGGCTTGGCTCCGGTGTTGGTTGGGCACTGGCTATCATAGCGATGGCTGCCATTCGAGAGAAATTACGATATTCACATATTCCTGAGGGCTTGCGCGGTCTGGGGATTACCATGCTAATTACCGGACTCATGGCCATGGCCTTCATGAGTTTCTCCGGCATCAGTCTGTGAAGGGGGCGATATGAGCATTCCTGGTTTAATTCTGCTTAGTGCCTTTGTCTTTACAAGCATCATACTGATTCTGGTTGTCATTCTAAACTATGCGACATCCAAACTGGTGAGTACTGGCGATGTCAAGATTCTGATAAATGGTGATGATGAGAAATCCATCACTACAGCTGCGGGTTCCACCCTCCTGCAGACACTGGCCACTGAAAAGATTTTCCTGCCTTCTGCATGTGGCGGTGGTGGAACGTGTGGTCTGTGTACTTGCCAGATAGATCAAGGCGGAGGTGAACTTTTACCCACAGAAAAACCCCATCTCTCACGGGCAGAGATTAAGGATCATGTCCGGCTAGCCTGTCAGGTTAAAGTAAAATCTGACATGGATATCCGGATTCCTGATGAGGTCTTCAATATCCAGAAATGGGAGTGTGAAGTTGTTTCCAATAACAATGTTGCTACCTTCATCAAGGAACTTGTGGTCAGACTGCCAAAAGGGGAAAATCTTGATTTTCGAGCTGGTGGCTATATTCAGATTGATATTCCCCCCTATAAATTGGACTATTCTGAATTCGATATTGAAGAAGAATATCGGGGAGATTGGGACAAGTTCAACATGTGGCGCTTCCACTCCGAGTTGGATGAAAGCATTTTCCGGGCATATTCCATGGCCAACCATCCCGCAGAGGGCAATATCGTCATGCTCAATGTACGTATCGCCAGTCCTCCTCCTGGAAAGGATGTTCCTCCAGGCTTAGCCTCTTCCTATATCTTTAACCTGAAACCAGGTGACAAGGTGATGATCAGCGGACCCTATGGAGAATTTTTTGCCAAAGATACCGATCGTGAAATGCTGTATGTCGGTGGTGGAGCCGGTATGGCACCCATGCGCAGTCACATATTCGATCTCCTGAAGACCAAGCGCTCAAACAGGAAGATATCTTTCTGGTACGGTGCCAGGTCCAAGCGTGAGATGTTTTATGATGATGAATTTAAGGCTCTGGCTGAAGAATTTCCTAATTTCAGTTATCATGTGGCCCTGTCAGATCCTCTCAAGGAAGATGATTGGGATGGTGCAGTAGGTTTTATTCACCAGGTCGTACAAGATCAATATCTTTCAAAACATGAAGCTCCAGAGGATATCGAATATTATATGTGCGGTCCACCTATGATGGTAGATGCTGTGGATAATATGCTCTATAATATGGGTGTTGAAAAAGAGATGATTGATTACGACAGTTTCTAATTCAAGCTCCAATCAAATGGCTTACATAAAAGGTTCGGGTTATCCGGACCTTTTTTGTTAAATTTAACGACTAGCGGGAGGCTATATCATGAATAATAAAAAGCGTTTCATTCCGGGATTAATCATAAATGTTTTAATCACCTGTCTCCTCATCGCTCTGGGTAATTGCACTGGGGATGGAGAAGACCTCTCCGAGTTTACTTTTAACGGTACGACGATGGGTACGACCTACCATGTCACCATTGCCAGGCAAGCTATTGACAGCGGGGAGCGTAGTGCCATTGCAACCAGCGTTGATAGTGCTCTCCTTGATTTTAATCGTATCCTGTCTACCTACGAAGAGCAAAGTGAAATTTCGCGCTTCAATCGTAATGAGAGTACCCACCCCATCCATGCGTCAGAAGAATTGTTAAAAGTTGTCAGGGCCGGTCAATATTTTTGTGAGACCTCTGGTGGCGCCTTCGATATAACGGTGATGCCCATAGTGAATTTTTACGGATTTGGATTCGAGCCTGGGGAAAATCGATTCCCTACCATAGATGAAATCGATTCCTGGCTACGATTGACAGGATGTGACAAATTGACTGTTGGTGATTCAGTCCTGATCAAGGCCGACCCAAAAATCAGTATTGATCTAAGTGCCATTGCCAAAGGTGATGGAGCAGACCATATCGCGAACTTCCTGACACAACGGGGCCATAAAAATATATTTGTGGAGATTGGTGGAGAAATTGTGACTCGCGGGCTCAATAAAAATGGTAAACCCTGGAGAATTGGAATTGATAGACCGACCCTAGGCGGAGCACCGGGGGCTGATCTTCAACATATCATCCAATTAACCAACAAAGCTATCGCCTCAAGTGGTGATTACCGAAATTATCGGGAAGTTGAGGGGAAGCGTATATCCCATACCATGGATCCTCGAACCGGATCTCCCATTGCCCACAATCTGGCGTCCGTATCCGTAATTGCCAATACCTGTCTCCTGGCAGATGGTATGGCCACAACAGTCATGGTCCTTGGACTTGAAGAGGGTCTGCAGTGGTTGGAAGATGTTGCTGATGCAGAAGGATTACTAATTACCAGGGAATCAGATGGCACATTCAAGGAATACATGACCAGCGGTTTCCAGGAGTATATCTTCGACTAATTTACAGTTTGTATTGATTGATCCAGTTGAGTACGAATTTTTGAATATCCTCCCGATTGTTCATGGCAATCCCGTGCTGATGCAAATAGGATCCTACTGCACGGTGAAGTAAATGTAATTCCATCTCAACCGGGTCAAATTCCGAACCTTTTTCATTCAAATCCTTGGCATCTATTTGTTTGATCAATGAGACAAGAAATTGACTCATTTTGGCCATTTTGGAATAGTTTAAATGATCCGGAATATCACTCGTTTGATGATAATGTTCCCAACGTCCGCACGTAAAAAACAGATAGGGTTCACCATTATCACGTAACACATGGTGATCGCTCAAATCGCCTACATAGCGGTTTAGGGTTGCAATATTTTTGAGACCTTGAGGCAAGGGAGTTTCGAGCAAGGCTTCGGCCAGACCAGCGTGGCTTTCACCACCGAAGATAAAAACCAGTTCTTCCATCCCCTGCAGTGGTATATCATGACCTACCAGATCGAGAACAAGGCCTGCATGTATGGGTTGTGACAGCTGTGTTTGATAAAAATTGGTCGAGCCCATGTGCTCTGATAAAAATCGGGGCGGTTCTTCTGCGTCGGGGAAAAGAAGCAGAACGTCTCGCTTGAGGCTGAGCTCTTTTATTCCTGCCAGCACATCCAACCAAATAGCGATTGCCGCCGCATTGTCATCGGCACCAGGTTGATCACCGCAAGTGTCATAGTGTGCAATCAGGAGGATGGGCTTCAGAGATGAGTCAAGACCAGGCCAAATCCCTGCCAGATTGACGTATTGTGTTGATTCAACCTCATAGGGCAATTCATAGCCTGTCCCATTATAAGGTCGAAGACCGACTTGATCCATCCGGCTCTTTAGATATTGTACTGCTTGATCATGCCCTGTACTACCCACTTTGCGCGTTCCGGGAGCGGCCAATATTTCCACATCAATTTCTAGCTGTAAACGCATTCAATTCCCCACATGATATTTAGAGATTCAGCTTTCTTCTCCAGCTCTTGATCACGACCAAAATAGCTTAGTTCTGCAGGTAGTGAAGCAATTTCCCTATGGTGACAGGAGCCGATCCTTCGTAGTGATTATTTACATTCAGATAGATATCCATTCCTGACTGATCTACCATTTTTTTCACCATGGCTGCAATGCCTGGTATTTCTTTATCTTTTGGAGCAACAACCCGACCCCATGATTTCCCCGTCGTTTTCTCTATTTCCTGGCGATCGGCTCCAAGGAGTCGAATGATTGAAGTCCCCTGCAACAGAGGCGAGAAGCGTTCGAAAACTGCCTGAATATCAGGCATATAGTAACCGTGGCAAAAAGTGTGACCAACATGGTGTTCAGACAATATCTGGAAATAATTTGAATTGAGAAAATTGGGATTCCTGATTTCAATACAAAGGGGTACGGCCTTATCAATACTCTTTACAAAGTCTACAAACCGCTCCAAAAATATTTGAGGAACGGGCATCTTGAGCTTGTTGAGGTACTCAAACTGAAGATTGATAGCACCAATCTGAGGCAGCATATGGCTCAATGAATTGAGGAAAGTCTGGTAGAGTTCGGGAGACAAAAAATGTGGATTCTCTACCAGCTTCCCGGAACTCATGTGCTTGTATAAATGGGTAAGGCTCAAACTGTTAGGCGCTTTGACAACGAAACGAAAATCAGCGGGCACGGAATCCACGTATTCTTTGACGACTTCAGCTTTGGGTAGGACAATTTTATCAACACCAAAGAGTGACCAGAACCATTGATCTATCTCAACCGACTTGTATTTCCTGGCATATTCCTGAAGAAAATTTTGAGGCGCTCTGGAATCATACACCAGACCTTCCCATGAAGGATATTTCCAACTGCAAGTACCGATATACACATGTCCAGCCATATAAGATGATAGATTAATTTCTGGTAAAGCTTATGAAAGATGAATTTGTTGGAACTCCCAACCCAGAATCAATATTGAGTCCTGATCCTATACTATCAGGCTAGCATCAGAGCAATCTGATTAACGCCAGTTAAAGATATCCTCAGAGAATTTGGCATGCAGGGCAAAATAAAGATTATGATATTGATAATCCAGGAAGCCAAAATCGGCGTCTGTATAGTCTTTCAAGATGTATCCTATGCCAAATTGAATGTTCTTATATACCAGATAATCAACTTCAGCAGCGAGACCAAAGGCATTCTCATTGGTTGGAGACATGTGGATGAGTCGGGCATCCAGAATACCACTCAATTCGTTGGTATAGGCATATTCAACCCGCGACTGGAAGAAGTATGTTTGTGTGCTCATGCTCTCATCAAAGGTCGCATCGTCATCCAGGAGAAAGCGGGTGGCAAAGCGTGAAGCCAATCCAATTTTTCTATCGATTTGCCAGTAGGAGTGAACCGAGAAAATGTAGCGGTCCTGGCGAATAGGAATGGCAATCTGGCTATTCCGGTCTGAAACATAAGCGAGTTTAGCCAGGGCATTAATCCGATCGGAATTTTCCGGTCGATATGCCAAACCAGCCTGGAAGTTTTCACGGGTCTGCGAGCCCTGATTGCCAACCTTATAGCGATTTTCCCAGTGATCGACTTTTGCTATGGCACCAAAACCAGCAAATATGCGCATATCTCCACCGAGGGTTATTACACGCTGGAGGCTGTTGACATCGTCTCTGACCTCATATTTACCAATGGCTTTCCAGGGCATCTCCGGGAGATATTCAAAGGATAAGGCCATGGCTTGATGACTTGGCGTTGGAATCTCAAATGAATCTACAGTTGCTGTATTCTCCAGAGAGATATTCACAACCAGATCTTCTCGCAGATACCATTTATTTTTCAGACCTAGACTGGCCTTGTTGCGTTGTTCACCTGTGATACCACCAATTTCATATTTACCTTCAATATCCGTGTTCTCACCCACTTTGGATCTGAAACCCAAAACACTCTGGCGATTGACCCCGGTACCCTGGATAAAGCGGTATTTCCAATAAACCTCGAGTTGCTCAGTAATGGGGTAAACCAGGCCAAGACTGGTATTGGTGGGTTTGGTTCTATTGTTAAGCGTCAAATTTTGTTCGTGCTCAAATACCGCCTTGATTTGTCCAAGGAGAAGCACATCATATTGGGCTTTGAGAAGATTGGAATACTCTTTACTCAACAGACTGTCTGATGCATCAAATTTTTCTCGCAGGGCATTTTCATAGCCCAATTTAAGGGTTGAATTTTCCCTGACTGGACGTTCGACATGCAGATTGAACACACGACTGTCAAGGGTATTGATGGTTCCCGAGGATCCAGTTTGGTCATAATAATCTGAAGTGATTTTACCATATTTTCTGGAGTCGTATTTTGCATTCAAGCCATATTTGAATGAACCGCGCTCAGTTCCAGACCCCACCTGCGAGGCATTCACAAAATCGTCACCTACATTGCGGATGTAGCCCTTTACATTTAATCCCGGGTACAAATTGCTTACTTGAACCTCTGTCTTGATGGCCGTTCCCACGGAGATGCTATCCACAAAATCATTGGGATTTCGGGATTGACCTAATTCAGCAGAAATGGTAATCATATCGTTTACAGGTACCGTGGCATCCACACCATATAGCATATAGTTATTAGTGGCACGCTCTTCAGCAATAAAGGTTGTACCCACGTTGATTTTTCCGTCTGGGCCTAATTTACTCTTATGACGGAATCCACCGATCCAGGATCTGGTATTTGAGCCCTGGAATTCATAGGAAACCACGATAAAAATTGGATTCCCAGCCCCGTCAATGGAGGAAATGGGTTGTTTAAACATCAAAGTTCCATCGACATAGTTGATGTCATAATCAAAAAAGCGGGTTAGATTTTTGGTTTCCAGCACCGTCTCTGGATGATATCTATCTTTGGTGACGATACGAATCTTTTCAGAGAAGCGCGTCATGCTGCCATGGTTAAGATAGTAGAAACCACTAATACCCTCACCCCGTATTTCTTCCTGCTCCATAGATCTATCCGTAGCAGTGGCAAAAGCCAGAATCTCATGATCTTTATAAAGATAGGAACCGAGTACTCCGTTAAAGGTACGGTTATAGGCGGTGAATTCAGTCTCTGTCATGTTAGTATTAAAATCACCAAACAAAACAAAGGATTCATTCTGCTCCAGTTTTGCATATAATTTTGAACGTGATTGGGCATCAAAGGTGATGGTACTGGCATCACCAAAGAGGGGATATTGTTCCTGGGGATCAACATCAACAAAGAGTTGATCGAGATACCCTCTATCTGTATCCAGTGAGGCTGTCAAACGAAGACCAGGCTTAATGCTTCCCTTGGCATAGAAGGCGGTGCGCCCACCTAGGAGCACATGGTCACCCAACTGGGCGTTATTTCTGTTTATGATGCCAAAATGGGGCAAGGCATTTGGATCCTGCCCTGTAGCCAACGTAGACATACTACCACTTACGGCTCCAACCACAAGCAAAGGTTCTTCAGGAATGGTATAGCTGACTTTGAATTGCTGGCTATAGCCTCCTGCCTGAATATCCAGAGTGGAACGTTCCGTGGATTCATCTCCAGACTGGATGTTAAGTGTAACATAACCTTCTACCGCTTGGGCCTGGTGTCCCGTACTATGTTCATCAAAATCTTTATCAATCAAGGTTCCTGATGATAGCCTCACGGTGACTACCCGCACATCATGCAGCTGATAGCCCCACTCATCAGATAATTCAAATATGTATCTGCCAATGGTTCTTCCATCTGCAGGCAGGATGATATCCCCGGAAGTATTTTTTATTTGACGCAGAGGACCCAAAACATGAATATTTTTTTCAGCAGTGAATGTGCGATCACCAGCACCGATGGCTTCAGCACGAAGTGTCACTGGACCTGCAGGGACTTTGACACTTAGAAAATCGAATATACCATCAATTCTCATCACGCCTTCAGCTGCTTGAACATTATTCACAAATAATTTAACAGGGGAACCAGCCTTACCGGCAATCGTAACTGAGATGCTATTCAAGTTACTCACCGCATTGTCCTTCGGCTCCAGCATCATGACTTGAGCAAAAAGTGTTGTCGATAAGAGTAGACCAGCGAGTATTGGAAATAGTCTATTCATCACCAGATTCCGATTCTTGTATATTTACTCTCAAGACTTTCTCAATATTGCTGGACAGTGCCTGCCCTTGATGAAACAGTTGAACATTCATAAGGAGTTCACGGATACCAATGACACCTTCTGGTGCATGTATTTGAACTGGCGACACAATTTCCAGGCCACCCACTGCAAGCGATTGACTCCACGATTTCATAGTACCGGCAACATCAACATACTCTAAATCAGTTGGAAGGGCCAGTGTAATAGAGATGGAATCAGCAGTAGCATATGCTGGGTAACTCAAGTTTAATAGCAGCGTGGATGATTGAGCAGCAGGTATGGCGAGAGCAGAATCAGGTGACATGTGTTCCAACGCATTCACAGGGATAACGATCTTTTGCTTGAGAGACTCTTTGATGACATCCAGTTCAAGTAGTGCAGCCTCACCGACCTCAGCATTTACCAATACTTCCACGCGACGGTTCTTTGCACGACCACTCCAGGTTTCGTTGTCTCCCGTTGGGTAGTGAGGACCCAATCCATGAGTATGTATATTCTCAGGATTCAAATTGTAATTCTCAATCAGGAAATTCTTGACACTTATGGCTCTCCAGTCAGACAGCAACATGTTGAAGTCCAGACTACCCCGGTCATCGGTAAAACCTTCGATAACGATTTCAATATCTGGCTGCCACGAGAGGAAGTCACCTAGTTTACGAAGACTTGGATAAGCAGAAGGTTTCAAGTCTGCAGATCCAACATCGAATTGGGTACCCTCAAGAATCATGTTGAAAGAAAGCGTTTCAACCAGGGTTGAGATACGGGTTTCCAGAGTATCTGTGACAATCACATTTCCATCTTCATCCATGAGTTCAAGATGGGCGGCAACGATACCAGAATTTTGCACTAATTCATAATCATCTGGCTTCATGGCAACATCAAATTTTGAATGCTTTTCAGCTGCCCAGTCACCCAAACTCCAGGTATCAGTCACATTTGCATGAGAAATTGGTTCGATATTGATTGAATCTATTGTGGCCGTACCAGGTTTGTATATAAAGCCTGGAGGCAATTCTTGTTTAAAACGTACACGGCTAACAGCTATCTCTCCTGTGTAATTGATATCATACATGAACTCAAGCTGGTTAAATTCAGAATCATCTTCTGAGGCATTATAGAAAACCATTTCCACACGGCGATTCAAGGCACGGCCTTCAGCTGTGCTACCGTCAGCGATTGGTTCAGAATCACCCATGCCGGTTGCTGTGATGCGAGATTCACTAATACCCATGGTTTGCACGAGATAACTCCTGATCGCCTGTGCTCTGGTCTCTGAGAGAGCCATATTGTCAGCAAAGGTGCTGCCAGCTGCCAGAGGAACTTGATCAGTATGACCTTTGATGTCTAGATTGATCTGGGTCTGCCAGTTCATGAGCTCGCCAATATTTCTGAGTTCATTAAAAATTTCACTTTGCAGGGTAGCTGAGCCAGAAACAAAACCGATTCTGACCAGGAGGCTCCATGGTTTATAAACCAGGAGTCTAAATTCTTCAGTGAGCATCTCCGTTTTCATTTCCAGAGTTGACTCTTTGCTTAGTACGCTGAAAAGTTCTAATTTTTCCAATGGAATGTTAATATTAATACTGTCACCTGAGTACAGGGTTGCATTCCAGATATTTGCTGCCATCCCGAGAGAATCCACTGTAGAATCAACAGTGAAAAGTCTACCATAAGAGGGCAAACTGCTTTGATCAACGCGCAGGGTCAAATCGCCCAGAGCGGTTTTCTCGAAGGTAAATCTACCAAGGCTGTCAGTCATCATGGATCTTGAATCATTCAAGACCATAACGAGATTTGGCTGAACGTCTTCATCTGGATCAAAAATCCCATTCCGATTCAAGTCGTAGAAAGCTGTACCCGTTAGTTTTCCAGGCATGGATACACCACGAAGTGCGAAATTTGATTTGGCAATACTTGCAGCTGCCACTCTTACCATCTTACTCTGAGTATCACCCAAATAGTCAGGAGAGTCGAGAATAATTTCGCTCAAGGCAGGCAGAGAGCGTTCGTTGACACGAATAACATGCATACCAGCTTCAACGTCAGGCACACTGTATTTTCCAAATTCATCGGTGATGATTCTGGCGCCATTTTCCATAATGAGTTCGACATCTTTTACTGTCTCTTCATTCTCATCATGAATGCCATTTGCATTGCTATCGTAATAAACCTTTCCAATGATGAGACCGCGGTCACTAAAGAGACCGGGTTTTACTACAACATCAGCCAATGCCAAATTGGAGATAACAGGGAAGCCCAGCAGGGTGTGTGCCCTGGCCATAACTTCATTTGTATTCGTTCCTTCTCGGCTGTTCACACCGGCAATAATGCGATACTTCATGATGAAGGTTTCACCGGGGTGCAGTGTATCACCAATCGTCCAGGACATGGCTAATCGTTTACCCACAGCCTCCTGAATGATGGGATCATCAATTTTCGAACCATTCCAGTAACTACTGTTCTTGCGGAATTTAAAACCGTATGGCAGGACATCTTCAACGATAAAGTCATGAATAATATCATCCGTACTTGAATTGGTCAATTTAACGGTATAGGTAACAACGTCACCGATTTCAATGACTCGACGATTACTCTGCTTCTCAATTTTCAGGAAGGGGAAGATGATTTTTGTCTTCGCCTTTGATTTAAGATTCCGGTTACTCCAGGTACTATCAACAGTACTTGCAATCAGCGCTTTATTCTGAATCCAGCCCAGACCAGCTTCCAGAGTGATTCTGGCATCAAAATCGATATGGAGTGAATCACCGATCTGAATACCATTTCTTCTGAAGTTCATTTCATTACTCAAGGGATCAAGACCATCATAAATCGTATTCATATCAGTCTCAACAGTACTTTCGATTAACTCAAGCCCGTTGGGAAGGTAATCAGTGATCCAAACTGAGTCGGTGAATGTGACATCCTGCGTCCCAAAATCCAGTCGATAATGGAGTGTATCGCCAACAGCTGCTTCAATCTTGTCCACTGTTTTAACCATGTAGAACGGTGAACTTCTCAAAGTCACATTGGCATTCACCACATAGAGACCTGGGGTTGTAAGATTAACATCCAGACCACCATCACTATATGAACTAATTCCATTGTAAATAACCTGTAAGGTATAGGTACCAGGGAATAGGTTGGTAAAAAAGTATTTACCTGTCGTATCTGTGTAGGTCGAATCCGTCATATGATGATCAGCAGTTTTTCTAAGTACGGCGGTCGTGTCAGTAGCCTGACCGCTCACAATGACAAGGATACTATCTTCAGCGATAATTTCACCAGTAAGCTCATCATATAACCATCCAGAGATAGAATTAAGATTGGTCACCAGCGAACCTTCACTAGGTGTTTGAATCTCAATCTCCTGGACCGTTTCGTAAGGAACACCATTTTCCCCAATCAGGGTATAGATGATCTGATAAAGAGCATCTTCATAGATAGGAATCAGGTAATACCCATTTGCGTCTGTGCTGTCATGTCCGGCGTAGGCACCTGTAGCAGCATATCTTAATTCGACTCTCACACCTTTTTGTGCAAGACCTTGATAGTTATAGATAATTCCATCAAAGGCACCGATGATGAAAACGACTTGACTTGTATCATCAGCAAATTCGGTTGGTGCGAAGACGGCTCTGGCATAAGGAGTTGCAGTTACAGATTCAAAAGTGACTGTATCCGCGACCAAGGTACTATATGCTATACCGTCCACGGTGGATGAACTGCTTACAGAATCAGGGATGGTTCCCCGGTCTGTATAGAAGTTCACGTTCACGCCATCAGGAACCGGATTGCCCAGGAATGAATAGACATGGGCAGCCAGTGTTGATGTGGCAGCACCATTCCCAAGGATCATTCTTGGTTGTGCATCAAGAACAATACTCAGTGGAAGGATATTGGTTGTAACTGCTTCGGCAGGAATCGGGTCTGCTTCATTTGAAACTAACCAGGCACGATTTCCTACTTGAGCACCATGCTCCAACAAATCGTCTACTGTCGTTGTGACCTGAAAGTGTTCGGCTTGCTCAACCATCAGCGGTCCGACATACCATTGGAGTGAATGCGAGACTGCATCATAGATATAATCTCCAGTAGCACTGAGGAAAGTGACTCGAGAATCGAGTGTATCCAAAATGCTCACTCCACTTGCATGATCCGTTCCCCAGTTGGCCACATCCAATTGATAATTGATTGTGTCGCCAGGGAAAACTTCCAAATCTGCAGCTTTTGTAAACACAAATTCAGGAGCCGCCTGGACAATTGCTAACCAGGTCGCAGTGGCTTGTACAACCTCATTTGAATAGATGTAGGCTGTATTCGGTAATTCCATACCATTGGGAAGTGGATAGTTCACTTCAACATCAATGGTAAACTCGTTTGCAGGTTCACTCCTTGAAGAAATACGATCCGATTCACCTAAGGGGGCAACATGGATTTTTCCAGAGCTGCGCTCCGCTTGAGTCGGTTCAAGGTCACCAATATACCATGTCACAGAGTGATTGGTTGAATCGTAGACACCGCCATTAGAGGCGCCCAGGAAACTGACTTCTTCGGGCAGTGAGTCTACAACAACAACATTGGTTGCAGTTGTATCGCCCACATTTTCAAAGGATAGGTCATATCGGATAAGTTCACCAGCCATGATATACGTGGTATCACCGATGAGAACGATGTTCATCACTGGAGCACGCACAATAACATGATGTGTCGCAACACTTTGGTCACCTTGGTCACAAGAGAGGAGACCGCCAACAGGAATTTGTGCAGCTCCACTAAAATCATCACGAACCTTTGCGGTGATATTCACAAAACCAGAATCACCAGGAGTCAAATCCTCGAGATTCCAGATAATGATTCCCGTTTCAGAATCGTAAGTATGATTAGCAGTCGCACTGAGATATTCCAGATAAAGTCCAAGCGTATCCCTAAGCATAACGCCCGTAGCTGTTTCCGTTCCCGTGTTGCCATAATCGAGTCTGAGTTGCAGTGTATCCCCTGCCATCACCGTGCGAGTTCCACTGATCTCAAGGAATAGTCCTGGAGCAGATTGAACTTCAGTCGTGACAGTAGAGTGACTTACACTTCCCTCAACACAAGATAGGTGTGCAGTGTTTTTCAGCGTCGTGCCATCAATAACCGGGTAGTCTACATAAGTGACCAGTCTCAGCGTCTCAGTGGCACTCGAGGCAATCTCATTCACATTCCAAAGAATGCTATGAGATGCTTCATCATAAGTAAAATCACCAGAGGATGAACCAAAGGAAACATGTTCGGGAAGGGTATCAATCAAGGCTACATCATGGGCCATTGAGTTTCCAGTATTACTCATTATAAATGTGTAAACCAGTGAATCCCCTGCCTGGACAGATTCAGATGCTAATTTCTCCAATGTCAATTCAGGGAAGGCTGCCAGTGATACAATATGATCACCGTAGCTCGTGCCTGCATTGGCAGTTGAGATCCAAGCTCTGTTTGTGATTTCAGGTCTGGCTTCCAGAAGGGAGCCAACGGTAGTAACGACGTTCAGGGTTACAGTATTCCCGGCATTCAGAGTACCAAGTGTCCAGACAACAACCCCATTTGCAAAAGAGGCACCATTGGATGCTGATACAAATTCCAGAGGTTCTGGAAGCGTATCACGCACTGTGGGGACATGCACAGGATCCGGTGAATTATTATCGATGGTAATCGTAAATTCAACGGTATCACCAAACGCATATTCCCGATCCTCAGCCCATTTACTAATGGTCTGAATCCAGGGATTTGCATAGGAGTGAGCAGAAGCGTCTTTCGAAACTCCCTGTGCATTCTCAGCGGTCGCAGTGTTGGTTAAGTCTGTATTGGCTGGCATACTTGCATCAACGATAACGGCGAGAGAGACATTTACAGAATCTCCCGGCATCATTTCGCCAACATTCCAGGACACGGTTCCATCCACAAATGTTCCCGAGTGGGATGCACTTACAAATGAAATGTGTTCTGGCAATTCATCATGAATGATTGTTTCAGTTGATGGGATATTGCCAGTATTGTATACATTAATAGTATAGTGAGCTGTATCTCCAATAGCAGATACATCCTCAGCTACCATTTTTGTAATCAATAGATCTGAATGTGCACCGATGTTTACATCAGCTGATTCACTAGCGAGAAGGAAACCATCAGGAACGGCTAACCAGGCTGTATTTGATACCACCTCATCGGCCAACAGGTTTTCATCTACCAGAACTTCAATTTCATATACCAGTGTCTGGCCTCCAGCGATGCTGGCGACGTTCCAAACTGCTATTTGATTTGATACACTGGCCTCGGGTGTACTTGAAATGATATCAAGTCCCGAGCTCAGGGTGTCTGTGATAGTAAACGGTGCAGGGGAAGTATTCCCCGAATTTGTAACAGTGATTGTATAGGTCAAACTCTCGCCAGGTGCAACAACTGTTGCACTTGCGATCTTGGAGATTGCCAGTTGATACCCCTCAGATACGACCGTAGAGATCGCGTTTGAATAACCAACAAATGTTGCCCCGCTGCCATCCTGATGGGATGACTGGGCAATATTGTTGATCTCGGTACCAACTGGAACCTGACCAAAGACCACGGCTCCCATGAGGGAGATTAAGGCGAGAAATCGTCTCATCTACCGCTCATGGGATTCGTGTGGAGGGTTTTGAACCTAATAATCACAACTAACCTTCAATAACCTTATTTGATGGTTACCTTGAAAGTCAGGGTGTGCTGATCTGTATCTCCAGCATTGGCAGCAGGAATGGTGTCAAAGTCAAAAAGAACAGAACTTGCTTCCTTGGAAGCATTATCTGCAGTCTCTCCAGTATCGACAGTATTGTTATCATCATCTGCAGATCCATCTATGGCCATACTTTCAGCGACATAAGTGGTGTTGGTATTAATGGCATCTGATACAGCAACATTTTTTGCTATACCAGTCCCACTGTTGACAACCAAGATCGTATATGTCAGTGTGTCACCAGGTGCCGCTTCATTGGCAGTGCCACTATAGTAGGTTGTTCCATTGTGGGTCACTGATTTGACTAGACTCAGAACTGGAGCAGTACATGTTGCTGAAGCAGATCCAGTTGAGGATGTTGTGGTAGTGGCACCAACTGAGGTTGCAGCAATGAGAATATTTGCATCACTCGCACCGTCAGCTGTTCCAACTGGGATAGTACCGATGGCTATATAGTATTCGGTAGAACCTGTGGTTGGTGCTGCCGGTAGCGTTCCAGTTACTGAAATAGCACCAAGTGCTTTCTCAGCAGCTGAGAGAACACCATCTTTATTACCATCAAGATAAAATACCCATGTCACAAAATCTGATGTATCAGAGAGTGTGAAACTATCATCACCATTGCCATTGTTGGTCACGGTGAAGTCATAAACCAGGGTATCTCCGGGATCGCCAGTGAAGTCATAGTCATCACCACCATCGGTTAGAGTAACACCATAGGTCTGTGCAACGGTAACATCTCCACCGTCAGGGAAGGTACCAGGATCTTCAGTTGGCACAACAATAGGATAGGCATCTCCACCACCATTCTCATAGGTGTAATTGGGACTGCCTGCTGGAAATTGAATGCTTGCGCCAGCAGCCAGTGGGTCGTCAAGGATAGCTGTGAACGTGACACAAACTCCGCCATCAGCTGCAAGATTACCCAATTCGAGGGTCAGTGTACGTGACGGTATGTCATAATAGTAGTTCGTTGTACTATCTGTCTTCACTGTAACAGCACTGCCACCATTGATACTAACAGATGTCAAGGACAAGGTTGTATTGCTCGGCATGGTGACTTCGTAAACACCATTATAAGCAATCTCGCTACCAGAATTTGTGAAACATGACTCGTAAGTGATTGGGTCACCTGGTTCGGGATTGTTATTACCGACAATTTCAGTAGTACCACTAACTGTCGCAGCCGTGATGGTTGAGGTCAGTGTAATGGTATCCTTTACAGCCGTGGCAAAACTTGAAGTAGCTGTCAAGGTAACAACATGCTGTTCTCCAGAATTACCGCCACCGTCGGTTCTATCCACAACCTTAACAATGAGATTGTAATCTCCGGTAAAGGCTATGAGGCCTGAACTGGTGATTTCAGTAGATTCATCACTACCATCCAGCACACCTAGAGTACCGCCATCGTGATACACATAAAAATCATAAGTACCACCATCATTGGCAGCGCCAGTGGCTCCGATGGTGTAAGTGTCGCTACCGTTACCAGTATTCGACAAGGTTACAGTATACAGGGTTGAGTCCATGGCAGACACATTCGCAGTCTTGTCTGTGCCGAGACTCACACCAGCAACTTGACTCACTGTGGTGGAAACCACTAATGACTCAACTTGAGGCATTGAATTGCCATTGGCATCTTCATAATTACCAAAGGCTTGGTTTGTGATAACAGTGCCCTCTTGCGTGATGGCACTGGCTGTCGCAACAAGTCCTAACAGGACAAGAACGACGGTTAAGAAGCGTGTAGGTTTCATTTTAAACCCTCCTTGTATTTGCTTCGTTGTTTGATTCATATTTATTTTTGATTCCGGTTTGGAATCATTTTTTTGAAATTTTTTATTCATCATTTGCTCACTACTACTAAAAATTCCATGGTTGAGGCTTCACCAGGATTCATGTTTTTCGAAATATTCCATTTGATATGGGTGATCATTTCTGGTGTGGCCTCACGCTTCACCAGGATGCCTTTTGAATTCCTCACCGTGTAATACAGAGGCCATGGCATATAGGTACTACCCTGATTCATGGAGAAGGTGATGTCAGCATCTATTCCCTTGGCACTCTCAGCGACATAAGTCACACCAGCAGGAATGGGGTCGATGATCTCAGGATCCTTCATCAAACCGTCACCGATATTTGAAGCAGTTATCACATATCTCAGTGTGTCTCCCGGGATGTAGGTAATCACGGAGGCGTCCTTCTTCTCAGCTTCTGTCATGTTTAGTTTTTGATCCTCAATGCGGATGTCAAGCTTTGGAGTTCCCTGGCCTAGCGCTAAGGATAACAGCATAATCGCAGCTATTGTGCTTTTCATACTATTGCTGAACACATTTTTCATTTTACTCTCCTTCAATTCGATTTTCACCACCATTTGACCATGAACTCCGACTCGATCTTTCGAGTATCTTGTCGCTGATTTTTGGTCCATTTCCTGCGTGAGATTTATCTCACCAGAAGTGTCAATAATCATGTGGCCAGAATGGTTTTGAATTGATGATTTTCTGGTTTTCCAATAACCCATCAGATGGTATCGATCAACACTCAACTCTGGTATTGTGCTAATGGCTGAAGCCGGATAGACAATATTTCCTGAGCTGAGATTTCTCTCTCTCATGGTTTGGATGCTGTATGTTTCGTTTCCTGTTCTCATAATTCCTTCTATATATAAGTCAAAGGGCGTGCCATCAATATTTATATAGTATATATATTTGTTTATATTGGTTTTATGTGATTTTTTATGACCGATATTTTATTAATACAATTTTGAATGTCTGATTTTTGTGACAGAATGTGCTGACGTTCGCATTTTTATGTTACATGACCAGCAAAAGTCTTCGATTTGCGTCCATCCAAATTTATAATTTCACGTCACGTGGATACCACGGTTCTCCATAATTCCGTTCAATCAATAGAGGCAGTTTCTGGTGATTTTAGACTCATAGAAATTGGATAAATCATTCAATAAATCGAAGGGGCCAACATATTTTTGCATTCATTTTAAACCAAGATTTTACCTGGAATTACACAAGGAGGTGACTTTTATTATTCAGAATCATGATGATGATTTGATCCATATTTTTTAAAATTTGCCACACTTATGAGTATGATTTGAGGTGAATTCTCCCAGTGAATTCGGCGCTGTCTATTAATATGCTTTATGCATGTATTGTGGCTAGCATATTATAACTGATTCGTTTAATCTGGAGTAATTCTCTTGAATTGGTGAGATTATTTATCATTTTTTATCAGCAAGCATGTTGATCCTATCGTATTTGAATGGTATGTTTTACAATAAATCACTGCCTTGAGCTAAATTAGTTGATCCATATTTCCCCTAGCCCTTTCACAGACATACTCTTTACCAATCCCAAAGCGCTTCAGAGCGGATCAATACGTGGAATATCAGGTGATGCTGATTTTGATTATTTCATTCTTTCTTTTACATGCAAGGTATCAATCTGATCTACTGCCATTACAATATTATTTATAATATCGATAATATTTTCAATGCATTGTTAGAAATATGCTTCGGATTATTAGATGCACAATAGCATGTATTGTGTTTGCGATTTATCAGTATGTATCTTTCTGATACAAACCTGTGTTCAATCAGCGGTGAAATAATCGGTCTCTTTCTGAGCTGATATTTATGACTTTGGGATTAGAGTCTCCCAAACCACAAAAGTTACAAATTGATAGTAGGTCTTGTAAGACTCCCCTGCACTTCCATCTCACGTACCGATTTTTTTTGATTCACCTTTTCATTCTCTTGCAGGCTTCCTCCGCTTGATGATCTCCACCACATTTATCCAAAGACCTCCACACTTAATTCCTCTTTTTTTGCAGCCATTCATCGGACTTTGATCAAATAAATTTCTCTCCAGTAACTATATCATTATGATATCTATATATATCGAATCGTGAACGGCAGGAATGTGTTTCGACCTACTGGAATTCTTTTATACTCATAAATAACAATGGTATATGCGATATTATTAATCCGTGGCATGACAATTGAGCTGATTGGTGCGTTATTGTCGCGACGTTTGCGTCGTTTTTTAACAGATTTTAATACGCTTAGTCAGATTTTATCGCATCGGATAATCTCCACTGACTTGCCCCCTTGTAGATACCCTTTTTACAAGGGGGTTTTCTTTTCATTCAAGAAGAAGCTTGTTCACCTGGCAAACATGCCATATATATTGGACAATTGTATAATACCAGTCTCTAAAGGAAAACCCCTATGTCCACATTGCCCTACTTCGATAGCTACACAAAAAAACTTTTTGCCAACGAGAATCTCAATTTTTACCTGGATATGAATGATGCAAATCTATCTGAATCCTCTCAGCACGAACTGGAACCTGCCCTTTTAGCAGCCATCAATGAAATGCATGAGCTTGAAAATGGTGCTATTGCTAATCCCGATGAAAACCGACAGGTCGGTCATTATTGGTTAAGGAATCCTGCTTTGGCTCCCTCCAGCGAGATTCGGGGACACATCGAAGAGACACTTCGACGTATAAAATCTTTCTCTATTGATATTTCGGAGGGGCGAATTGTTGGTGCCAATGGCAAAACATTTACCAACCTGCTTGTGATTGGTATTGGTGGCTCCGCTCTGGGTCCTCAATTTGTTGCTGACGCTTTAGATCCAAAAACAAATCTGAATATTTCCTTCCTGGATAATACAGATCCAGATGGTATCGACCGTGTGCTTTCGAGCCTGAAAGCTGAATTGGAAGCAACGCTTGTCATCGTTATTTCAAAATCCGGAGGGACAGCAGAAACCCGCAATGGCATGCTGGAGACCCAGCATGTATTCAATAAGCAGGGTCTGGATTTTGGGAGACAGGCTATAGCCATTACTGGCCAGGGCAGTCAGCTCTACCATCTCGCCATGAAGGATAACTGGCTGTCAATTTTCCCCATGTGGGATTGGGTGGGCGGTCGTACTTCCGTCATGTCTGCTGTGGGTCTTCTACCTGCTGCTCTGCTAGGTATCGATATCGATGCCTTCCTGGCTGGGGCTTCTGCCATGGACGAAGTGACTCGCTCCACTGATATTTACAGTAATCCAGCAGCCTTACTAGCACAATCCTGGTTTATCCTTAGTGAAGGCAAGGGTGCCAAGGATATGGTCATCCTACCCTACAAGGATAGGCTGCTCCTCTTCAGCAGATATCTGCAACAACTCATCATGGAATCACTGGGAAAGCAATTGGATACCCAGGGGAAGCTTGTCCATCAGGGAATCGCAGTATATGGCAATAAGGGATCAACGGATCAACATGCCTATGTGCAGCAGCTAAGGGATGGAATTAACAATTTCTTCGTTACATTTATTGAAGTTCTGACTGATCGTGATGGTGACTCCATTCTTGTTGATAACCAAAACAGCAGTGGTGACTATCTCTTTGGCTTTTTTAAGGGCACCCAGACAGCACTTAGCGAAAATGAGCGAAGATCAATCACCATCACTATCCCAGATGTCTCACCTCGCAGCATAGGAGCACTCATAGCACTCTATGAACGAGCCGTCGGCCTGTATGCAACACTCATCAATATTAATGCCTATCACCAGCCTGGTGTTGAGGCTGGCAAAAAGGCTGCGGGTCGAGTACTGGATATAAAAAATAGCATTCTTGAATTGTTGAAAAAAAATGATGTGTATTTGACCATAGGTGAAATAAGTGAAAGGCTTGCACTGCCCGGGCAAGAAATATTGATCTATCATATTCTACGCCACCATGCTGCAAATAACCGTCTTGACATCCAGGGATCTCTAACTGAACCTACTACTGTGAAAGTAAAACTGGGCAAATAATTACCCATGTCTGGTTGGCTCCTCATTTCATCCAAACAAAATTTGGATATCACCTCCGATCTTCATTTCACACTACAAGGTTTGAAAAAACGCCATCGTAAAAAAGCTCACCAGATTCAACCTGGTGATATCTTTTTCTATTATATCACAGGAGTACAGAAATTGGCTGCTGCCGTCACGATAGAGTCCTTCGTCACCGAGGGCTCAGATAAAATCTGGATCAATCTGGGCAAGGACCCTGAGGAATGCTACCCCTGGAGATTTAAAATCTCACCGCTCCTCATATTAGATGAATCGAACTGGTTGAATATGTCTGAATTTTCAGATAAGCTTCTTCATTTCAGGAAATGGCCGGTCAAGAATTGGAGATTGGGTCTCCAGGGTCAAATTCATGCACTCCGTGATGATGATACCCACCTCCTGCTCCAAGCCCTCTCCAAAGTAAAATAATACATTCAATCCCGTAAGCTGAACGAGTTCGGTTCAATATTTGCAATTCGTATTTAATATTTTCTGAACAACATTCTGCTCATCCCTTAGGAGTGGGCTTTCATTTGATAAATGACAGACGACTGACTAGATTAGTTCTCAAAAAAAAATAATAGGAACCTATCATGACTTTCAACCTAGATACAAAAAAACATACATTAAGATTACTTCATCATAACGTTGCCATCGTTTCCTCAGGAAAAGGGGAACATGCTGTAGGTGCCACGGTCACCTGGTTTACGCAGAGCAGTTTTGAACCTCCCTATATTGCGATGGCTGTCAAAGCGGATAGCCGATTGTACGAAGCAATTCGAACTAACAAAAATCTAATTATTAGTCTGGTAGGCAAAGATGATAAGAGTCTGGCAGGCGCCTTTTTTAAGGCTCAATCCTGGGATGAAGGAACTTTCGGAGGTTTCCCGGCAAAGGCACATCAATTGGGTGGCGCCATACTGGACTCCAGTCCTGCCTGGTTAGCCTGTAAAGTGAAAACCATCGTTGAAGAGGGTGATCATCATGTGATCCTCTCCCAGGTTGTGGACTCAGGTATTCATAAAGAAGAAGAGAAAGCCATGTGTCTCACTGAGACAGGCTGGCAATACGGAGGGTAGGACTCATGCTAACAGGTTGGGAAAAGGCTGTATTTGTATTCGTTTTGCTGGGATCGCTGGGAGCGACCCGGACCACATTCAGCAATATGTTTAAGATTATTGGCAGAGGTGCAAAGCCCATTGACTGGTCTTTGGTTTTCAAGCGCATCCCTTCGGGTATCCTCGCCCTCATGGGAAAACCCCTGTTTAAAACCCGACCTCTGGCAACGATAATTCATACGGGTGTCTCCTGGGGTTTCATACTTTATATACTTGTCAATTTTATCGATATCCTGAGCGGCATGTTCACTAATTTCCATTTCCTGCCTGATTCCATCGTAGGCAATATCTATCGACTCTTTGTCGATGTGTTCAGTGTTATTGTTATTTTGGGCGTCATCTACTTCCTTATCAGACGCTTCATTCAGGATGATCCCGCCCTACATATCAATGAAACGATCATGCTCAATAAAAAGGCACGCAAAGGGGTTTTCAGTGACTCGGCACTGGTCGCATTCTTCATTTTCTTCCATGTGGGATTCCGACTTCTCGGCGCTTCCTTTGAACTTGCTCAAGCTGGCAGTGATGGTTTCCAGCCCGCAGCTTCAGCCCTAGCCTCACTCTGGGCTGATTTCAGTCCCCAAGCTCTGGTTTTTAATGAGCATGCAGCCTGGTGGCTGGCCATAGGTTTAATTCTAGCCTTCATCCCTTATTTCCCTACGACCAAGCATGCTCACCTGTTCATGGGCCCGCTTAACCATATGATCACCTCAAATGAACACACACCCGCATCATTTGAGACCATCAATTTTGAAGATGAGTCCCTGGAACAATATGGTGCCGCCCTGCTGGAGCATTTACCCCAGAAGAATATTCTGGACGCCTATGCCTGTATCATGTGTAATCGCTGCCAGGATGCCTGTCCCGCCTATATCACAGGCAAACCCCTCTCTCCCTCAGCCATTGAGGTAAATAAACGCTATTACATCAGGGAACACGTCTCAGATCTGGCCAAGGGAGTGGCAACCACTGAACCGCTTTCAGAATGGCTACTCTCTGAAGATGCCATTTGGGCTTGCACCAGTTGTGGGTATTGCGTGGAGGTTTGTCCAGTTGCCAACGAACCCATGGTTGACATTTTACGAGCCCGCCAGGATCTGGTGATGATGGAAAGCAAGTTCCCCAAGGAAGCAGTAACTACCTTTAAAAACCTGGAAGTCAATGGCAACCCCTGGGGACAATCTGCCCAGGACCGTGAGAATTGGATCGGTGATCTCAATGTTCCCAAAATGCGTGACAAGGGAAAAGCAGAGTACCTCTACTGGGTTGGCTGTGCCGGTGCCTATGATGCTCGCGGACAGGAAGTGTCTAAAGCCATGGTAAAATTGATGAATCATGCCGAGATTGATTATGCCATATTGGGTAACGAAGAAACCTGTACCGGGGATTCCGCCCGTCGTTTGGGAAATGAATATTTATTTCAGATGATGGCGCAACAGAATATTGATACTTTTGATAATTATGGTGTCACTAAAATCATCACCCAGTGCCCCCATTGTTTCAATGCCCTGAAAAATGATTATAAGTCCCTTGGCAAAAATTATGAGGTGATTCACCATGCCGAATTTCTGGCAGATTTGGTAGGCCAGGGTAAACTAATCCCAGGCAAAGCAAATAACGCCACGGTAAGCTATCATGATTCATGCTATCTTGGCCGCCATAATGACATTTATGAGGCACCTCGAGACATCATCAAGGCTATTCCTGGCGTAAAGCTGGAAGAGTTCCCTCGCTCCAGAAACGAAGGCATGTGCTGTGGCGCTGGCGGTGGACGGATGTGGCTGGAAGAAACTCTGGGCGATAAAACGATCAATATCGAGCGCATGGAGGATGTGAAAGCAATCACTCCTGATGAAGTGGCCACGGCCTGTCCCTTCTGTGCGACCATGATCAATGATGGAATCATGGCGGAAGAGCTGGATGCAAAAACCTCCAGCAAGGATATAGCTCAATATCTTCTGGAATCCATCGCAGTATAAGCAGCGATTTAAAAGATATTAGAAGGTGCCTTGATCTTGGTCAAAGCACCTTTTTCTTATTCATTTGAAAAAGCATTTCCATTCATCCCCAGACGGATTAGACTCGCTCATGATTTTTCATGAAAATGAGCAGCGTTGGAACGACTGGACCTGGCAACACGCTCATAGCTGTAAGGACCTGTCCACCCTCAACGAATGGCTGGAAAAAGCTGGCAGTAAGAACCCTATCCCTAAAAAGCACTTCAACGAGATCACATCCAGCTATCGGATGGGGATTACTCCCTATTATTTCAGTTTGATGACCCGCTATGATGAATCAGACCCTATTTTTCGACAGATCGTGCCCTCAAACGAGGAGCTAAACATATTGCCTGAGGAACTCATTGATCCCATTGGAGATGAGAACCCTGCCCGCGGATCGCGGCCGTTGAAAGCCCTGATTCACCGTTATACCAATCGGGTCCTTCTCATTCCAACGGCCCAGTGCGCCGTTTACTGTCGATTCTGCTTCAGAAAGCGTCTTGTCGGCGATACGGCGCACAACGCCCGTGAGGAGGATCTTCGGGCTGCCTATGGCTATATTCAATCCCATCCTGAAATTGATGAGGTGATCCTCACGGGCGGCGACCCGCTCACCCTGGGGGATCAATCACTTCTCACTATATTGAAAGCATTGGAGCGGATCCCACATCTCCGGATGATCAGAATTCACACACGCCTCCCTGTGGTCAATCCATTTCGGCTCACACCAGAGTTGGGTGAAATAATCAGCACCCTCAATAAGCCGGTGTGGGTCTCAGCCCATTTTAATCATCCTCAGGAAATCACGGATACTGCTCGGGAGCATATTTTGAAGTGGGTTTCCCTGGGAATCCCGTTCTTAAATCAAAGTGTTCTCCTCCAGGGAATCAACGATTCAGCCAGCATATTGCAGGATTTGTTTATGTCTCTGATTGAGATGAAGATCAAACCCTACTATCTCCACCAGGCTGATATGGTGCAGGGCACCAGCCATCTTCGGGTAGCCCAACAACGGGGACTGGAAATACTCAAAGAACTCCAGGGTGAGATTCCAGGTTATGCGCTTCCACATTATGTCCTGGATCGATCAGATGGATCAGGTAAAATACCGCTGCAAAACCAATGGATTTGATTCACTCTCTTATATATCCGGGCTTACAATCAGCAATACTAATAATACGCTCCACTATTCTCCGCCCTCGATAATGCCCTTGATTCTTCCGGGATAATCTTAAATTAGCAGATATTAACAATTGGAGGAAATGATGAGAAAACGCTACTTGCCTATATTATTGATGATCATGCTGGGACTTCTTATATGGTCATGCAGCGATCCTGCAGAAGATGATACCACTGCGCCGGATACACCTACGAATTTTAATTACTCCGCCGCGCTTTCAGGCGATGGTGGGGTTTATCTCACCTGGGACGAAAATACTGAAGATGATCTTGGTGGATACACTCTATATCGAAGCTATGGCAGTGTTGATTATGCCTCGATTGCGAGCTTGCAGTCAAATTATTACATGGATGCAGGACTGGATTATGATACAGAGTATTCTTACAAACTCACTGCACATGATACTGAAGGAAATGAAAGTGGCTTCACCAATATCGTTTCAGTAACGCCCATTAATTTGAATCCACCACAAACCCCAAGCAATTTCCAAATTAAGGCTCACAATAAGCCGACGGAATTCCTGGTGAATGTGGAATTGACATGGAATCAAAACACTGAATCTGATTTTTCCCATTATAAAATCTTCAGATCTGATGTCAGCGGGCTCTTTGCCACCAATTCAGCCTCTTTCCTTGACTCAACAACTGATAACTTTTACATCGATGAAGCAGTGACACCAGGGACTACCTATCATTATAAGCTCATTGCCTACGATAGGGGCGGGGTCCTGGAAGCACCTGCTGCTGGACCGGTTTCCGACACCCCCTTGGAAATACCTACGCTCGTTTCGCCCATCGGCGGCAATTCAATCAGCACCCTCACGCCAACATTTCACTGGGTGAATGTGAGTAATGCTGTGAAGTATAAAATTATCGTTAGGACATCCAGTCAAACTGGTGACATCTGGGAATCCACACTTACTGCAACTGCTAATGCCGAAATGACAGTAACTTATCCAGGGACACCTGCGCTAACTCCCAATACTCTATATTATTGGTTTGTTTCAGGCTATTCCAAAGACACAGAGGACATTAACGTCTTCACACCTGTTACTGGATTTCGTACTCCCTCCTAACAGATTTAGGAATAATGCTGTGAAAAAGAGGCTGTCCCAAAAGAGCGGCCTCTTTTTTTAATGTCGAGGGTATAAAGGTATAGGGTCAATTGGGGCTATGTTGAGATGTGGACACCTGAGTAAGATACAATCTAAAACGCATCTGCCTTGGTTTGGGTAAGCATTGCCTGTTCCAATCGTTGAAAATCCACCTGCCCGGCGTATCTCAACGAGCAGAGCCGGGTGTAAATCCGCAGCTAAAAATAGAAAAGGGACCATCTCATGTTCTGAGACAGCCCCTTTTTATATGGAGTGAAATGGTTTAACTCGGGTTACATCTCGATCTGAGCTCCAGCAGATTTAGCCAACATGACCATCACCGCCTTTTGAGCATGCATCCGATTTTCAGCTTCGTCAAACACGACCGACTGAGGTCCGTCGATGACCTCTTCTGTTATTTCTTCACCATAATGAGCGGGTAAACAATGCATCACCAGAGCATCAGATTTTGCGAGGCTCAATAATTCGCTGTTAATCTGAAAGCCTTGAAAGTCATTCAGCCTTTTCCGTCGTTCATCTTCCTGACCCATGGAAGTCCAGACATCAGTATACAGAACATCAGCATTTCTGGCTGCTTCAACGGGATCACGAATAACTTCAATCGTGCTGATTCCGGCAGCTTTCGCACGTGCAAGCGTCGTCGGGTCGGGGTCATATCCCTCAGGGGCTGCCAGGACAAAATGGTAGGGAACCACGGCAGCGAAGTTCAGAAACGAGTTACATACATTATTGCCGTCACCGATAAATACCACTTTTTGTCCTTCTACAGTCCCTCTGTGTTCATGGATGGTCAACATATCTGCCATAATCTGACAGGGGTGATTATAATCAGTCAGACCGTTGATTACAGGGACGGAGGCATATTGGGCCATTTCTATCATATGCTCATGCTTGAATAGGCGGGCCATAATCCAATTGCTGTAGCGAGAAATCACTCGGGAAATATCTTTGACGGACTCTCTTGATCCAATGCTGATATCGTTAGGCCCCAGATAAATGGCATGACCACCAAATTGAACCATTCCAGTTTCAAAGCTTACCCTGGTTCTTAAGGAAGGCTTAGCAAATACCATGGACATGGTTTGATTTGCAAAATAATGATGCTCTTTACCAGCCTTTACATCTGCTTTTAACTGTTTTGCTATACGAAAGGTCTCATAAATTTCTTCCTTGCTAAAATCTGTCACAGCTAAAAAATCTCGCTTCATTCCGCCTCCTTTTCCTCAGTTGATAAAAAAAACTCCGCCTCAAGACGGAGTCCTTAAATTTAATATTGCGATTTGTTCTTGAGTCTTCAATAAATTGCTCTACAGTATATACTTACTCAGGTCCTGATCGGCCATGGTATCCTTGAATGTTTTGGTGACCATGGATTTGGTGACTTTGATACTTTTTATCTCTGGATTCGGTAAGTCAAAAAGCGTCTCCTCAAGAAGCTTGCTCATGATGGTATGCAATCGTCGGGCACCAATATTTTCAACACTCTCATTCACTTCAAAGGCTACCCTGGCGATTTCAGCAATGGCATCCTTGTTAAAAGTTATTTTCACATCCTCAGCTCCAACCATAGCCGTATACTGCTTTAACAAGGCCGACTTGGGTTGAGTAAGAATTTGGATAAAATCTTCCTCCGTCAAATTCTCAAGTTCTACACGGATGGGAAATCTACCCTGTAATTCAGGGATGAGATCCGAAGGTTTGGACATATGAAAAGCACCGGCTGCAATAAACAGAATATGGTCGGTAACCAGAGTGCCATATTTCGTTTTTACCGTGCTCCCCTCTATGATGGGCAGGATATCCCGCTGTACCCCTTCACGAGATACATCGGGTCCACCACCACTCCGTTCACCAGCGATCTTGTCAATCTCATCCACAAATACGATACCATCCTGCTCAGCCCGTCGAATGGCCTCATGTTGAACCTTTTCCTCATCGATGAGTTTATCAGATTCTTCGCCAGTGATTAATACTCTTGCTTCAGCGACACTCAACCGGCGCATCTTTTTCTTCTTGGGCATGGCATTCCCCAGCATGTCCTGAAGATTCATACTAAGATCATCCATCCCCAGGGGTCCAAAGACCTGCATCATGGGACTGCTGGCGTCTTCCTGAACCTTGAACTCTACCTGACGATCCTCAAAATCACCGGCCATGAGTTTGTTAAACATTTTCTCGCGTGTGGTTTGGTAGCGTTGATACTCAGCTGATTCTTTATCGGGATTATTTAATGGCGGTAGCAGCAAGTCCATAATGCGCTCATTGGTCATTTCAATGGCTTTTTCACGAACGGTGATCTCATGCTCCGACTTCACTATGGTATAACTGTTGTCCACCAGATCGCGAATCATAGAGTCCACGTCGCGACCCACATAACCAACTTCTGTAAATTTGGAGGCCTCTACTTTTACAAAGGGGGCCTGTACCAGATTGGAAAGTCTGCGAGCGATCTCGGTCTTCCCAACTCCAGTAGAACCAATCATGATGATATTGTTGGGCAGAATCTCATCACGAATGTCTTCGGTAACCTGTTGACGTCTCCAGCGATTTCTCAGGGCAATGGCCACGGACTTTTTGGCACTATCCTGACCAATAATATATTTATCCAGTTCATGGACGATTTGCTTGGGTGTAAGTGAAAATTTACTCATCTATTTGGTGGTCTCTTATTTCAATTCTAAAACATTGATTCTATTGTTGGTGTAAATACAGATATCTGCAGTGATCTCCAGGGCCATACGTACAATTTCTTTGGGAGATTTCTTGCCGCTGGCGATGAATGCCCGGGCAGCAGCTGTGGCATAGGGACTGCCTGACCCAATGGACATAACACCATCGTCAGACTCTACCACATCCCCGTTCCCTGATATGATGAGCCCATGATCAATATCCATGACCACCAGCATCGCCTCCAGATTGCGAAGCATTTTATCCATACGCCAATCCTTGGCCAGCTCAACAGCTGCGCGAACAAGATCACCACTAAATTCATCCAGTTTTGCTTCAAACTTTTCAAAGAGAGCAAAGGCATCGGCAGCCGAGCCTGCGAATCCTGCCAGGACATCACCATCATAAATAGCACGGACCTTTATTGCTCCATGTTTCATAACGGTATCACCAAAAGTGACTTGACCATCCCCTCCCAGGGCAACTTTTCCGTTGTGTCTAACTCCCAGTATGGTGGTGGAGTGAAGTGCAGGAAACATGTTCATATCTGTGCCTCATTTTACTCGTCATGGCTTCATTCATTCTAAAGCCGCTGAATATATATTTGCTCTCAGGTGCAGCAATCCTTTTTAGATTGGGACCTGCTATAAAAACTAGGGGTGGGCTGCCTTAGCGACAGCCACCCCTAGTTCATGTGTACAGAATGCTTCCAGTAAGGTTCCGAGGATTATTTCATTTCCTTTAAAAATCTAAAGAATTCTGATTCAGGAGTAAGCACCAGCTTGGTCTTCTCATCAAAGACCTCCTTGTAGGCTTCCAGCGTTCGAATGAATTCATAAAAATCGGGATCTTGCTGATACGCTGTGGCATAGATTTTAATCGCCTGAGCTTCACCATCTCCGCGAACTTCCTGAGCCGCCTTGTAGGCATCGGCCAGAATGATCTCACGATTTTTATCAGTTTCAGCTCTGATTTTGACTGCCTCTTCATCACCTTCAGATCGGAATTGTTTGGCCA
Source organism: Fidelibacterota bacterium (assembly GCA_021736185.1). GTDB lineage: Bacteria > Fidelibacterota > UBA8477 > UBA8477 > JABMPR01 > JABMPR01. The sequence continues at coordinate 31,612 of JAIPGJ010000003.1, forward strand.
TTCGTTCACGTTCCGCCCGCATTCGATCATAAACAGCCTGCTCATTTTCAGGTGGCAGGTCAGCTCGCTTGATGCGCACATCCACAATTTCAATCCCGTAATCGGTAGCCGACGCATTGGCATTCTGGGTCACCTTGTGCATCAGCGAATCACGCATGGTGGACACAATTTCACGCATGAGATGAGTACCTAATTGAGTCCGTAAACTTGAGTAGATAATATCGTCGAGACGTGACTGGGCCAAGGCCTGCGTACGCATGGTCTGCATGAATTTGAGAGGATCAGATATTCTCCACTGAGCATAATTGTCCAGAATGAGATTCTTCTTATCCTGGGTTAATATGGTATTAGGTGCACTATCATATTGCAGCAAACGTTTTTCGAAAACAGTTGCTGACTGGATGAATGGCAGCTTAAAATTCAAGCCCGGTTCGGTAATATTGCGTACCGGTTTTCCCAACTGAACAATGACAATCTGCTCAGTTTCATCCACGATCATGATACCGCCGTATCCAATAAGTAGGACAAGTGCAAGAACGATTATCAGTCCAAGATTTCTCATTTCGCACCCCCTTTCACTTTCTCAAGGCTGAGGACGTTCACCAAACCACCTGCATCCTTGCCGTCAACAATATATTTATCAAGACCTGGTAAAATTTCTTCCATGGTCTCTATATACATACGAGTTCTGGTAACATCCTTGGCCTGGCGATATTGAAAAAGCATTTGTGTAAAACGAGATGCATCACCCTCGGCTTCCTTGACTCTTTTCTGTTTATAAGCTTCCGCTTCCTGGAAGGCCTGGGCGGCCTCACCACGGGCTTGAGGGATAATTTCATTCTGATACCCCAGGGCAATGTTCACTTTCTTTTCTTTTTCTTCTTTGGCGGACTGCACGTCCTTGAATGCGGCGCCAACCTCCTTAGGAGGAGTTACGTCCTGAAGCTTAACCTCAGCGATATAAACACCAGCCTTATAACTGTCCATCACCCTTTGTAGCAATTCTTTCGTTTCCGCCTCAATCATGGCTTTCCCAGTGGTCAGTGCTTGATCAATGGGTCGGGAGCCAACAACCTGTCGAATGGATGCTTCAGCAGCATGGGATACGGCTCCCTCAGGATCTGAGACTCGAAACAGAAATTGCCCCGCATCTTTTATCTTGTACTGCACCACGAGATCCACACTCACAATATTTTCATCCCCGGTCAGCATCAGGGCTTCTGAAGGGACATCTTTATACTGTGCAGAATTGGAAGTTCCCCCTGCCCGAATGGTTCGAAATCCAAGTTCCAGACGTCTTACTTCTTCGACGTTGACCAACTGCACCGTCTGAATGGGCCATGGAAATTTAAATTTTAATCCCGGTTCAGTTATTTGAGAGAGTTTTCCGAATGTTTTTACAACCCCATTTTGTTCAGGATCTACAACATAAAATGGTCCGGCAAAAATCACCCAGACCAGTAGTAGTAATAAAACTGGATAGATAAAGGTTTTTATTCCAAAATCAGGAATCACAACCTCACTATCACCAATTACAATACGCTTTCCTGCCATCTTATTCTCCTTTTGTTAAAGCCTTTGAATATAGCGAACAACTGGTTGAAAGTCAGGTGAATACGAGATTTATATCCATTCTTTTGGGTGATCATGGCGAATCATCCTAATTTCTTATAGGAATCTCTTCAGGGGCCATTTATTATCACACCTTATGAAACAAATGAGCAAACTTTTTAAAGAGATTTTAATGCTTCTGGGCGTGTCCGCATTGTTGGGCGTTGCCGCCCAGACTGTGCTACCCAATGGGATTGGTTTGAAAACTGAAATCACCATGCTGGGCACGGATTCGACTGCAGTGGCAATCCCGGCAGTATTAATCAACCCCAACACAGATGGTGAATCTGCATCGAACGTCTCTTTGGCGGAAGCCTATTCCCTCTTTGAAGATGGCACGGCTTTGTTCATTGATGCGCGGAGTCCAGATGAATTTCGGGCTGGTCACATTCAGCAATCCATTAATATACCAGTACAGGCTTTCATGGATTCATTGCTCTATCTGGAGAATCTCGATTTTAACCGTCCCATCATCACCTATTGCGACGGGGAAGACTGCAATGCCTCCATCGATCTAGCGGCTGACTTAAAAATGATGGGTTTTGTTCATGTGAATTTCTTTTTTGGCGGATGGCAGGAATGGAGAGATGCAGGATATCCCACTGAGGAAGGTCCATGATGCGGGCTAGTCTCATAATTTTTCTCAAGAGCAAATCAGGGAAATTGTTGTTAAGACTGATTCAGATCGGACTGGGCTTATTGTTCGTATATGCCAGCCTTGATAAAATTTGGAATCCCGGCCTGTTTGCAAAATCAATATCCAATTACAGGATTCTACCTTTGCCCCTGTTGCACATATCTGCCATCATGCTCCCCTGGATTGAGTTTAGCTGCGGGATGGCCCTCATCCTCAATCGCTATCATCGGGCAGCCAATATCATTATCGCTGCTTTACTGGGGATTTTCATTCTGGCCATTGTTTCGGCGATTGCCCGGGGTTTGGATTTTAATTGTGGCTGTTTCAGTGTGGATAGTGGGGAATCAAATATGGGGATACTGAAAATTCTTCAAAATATGGGATTGCTTCTCAGCTGTGCGCTCATCGAATTCTACACCCGGGCAAATTCAACGATAATCTTGATAAAGTCAGACTAGGCTAAAGTCAGTTTATACCGCTTGCGTTTTCATTTCAACGGGAGCCTCAGCCAGAAGCTCTGCATTTTCCAGATAGCGCTTAATATGGTGGGCCAGCATACCGCCATGGTAACCATCCATGATGCGATGATCAAAAGTACCTGTAAGTGGTAAAATTTTACGAATCACAATTTTCCCATCCCTGACCACAGCCTTATCCTCTTCCTTGCCCATAATCAATACTGCCGGTAGTTTGGATCCAGGGAACAAGGCACCCATTCCAGTGGTCAAACCATGCGAACCTATATTGGAGAGCAGGATGGATCCAAAGGCATTATGACCGAGTCCCATGGATTTAATTTGGATACCAAGTGTGTTGGTAATGAATCGGATGAGGAGAACGGCCATGCGACGGAAAGGCCAGGGAATTTTGGCCATAAAAGATTTATTCTCCATGGTATCATTCTCTGATCCACTGCGAGCATGAGCCACGCGGTTACGAATTTCATCAGCGATCTCAAAAACCGTTTTTTTGTGGGCATCATATAGTTTGACGCTGGTCATTTCTTTACCGCCATGCATGTTGACCGCCACGGTCACGATGACTTCATCCCTTTTAACAACAGCCCCTCTTTTCACAAAGGCATTCATTTCCGGGATATCCCAGCCAATGGCGCGACCAATGGCACCGGCCACCAGATGAGTCATCGTTATTCGTCGGCCTTCAGCCCTATTGGCTTTGATCATCTCCCAGGCATCGGTGACATCAATATCCAGCATGCCATAAATTTTGCCCTCGTTGGGGGCTCCATAAACCGCTGTAGAGATGACTCTCCAGGGACTATTTACTTTTTCCATGCCTCCAAGATAAGGATGAAATAAAAACAACCAATTCAAAATGGTGTTTTTTAAAAAGCTGTGAATGCTTGGGAAATTGTTTTGCCCTCGGTAGGGACAAAACTATATTGCCTCGCTTTTAAAGGGTTTCAACTAGAATGATGCCCAGGCTTCATGGCCGCGTAGCTCAGTTGGTAGAGCAGTTGACTTTTAATCAATTGGTCGTAGGTTCGATTCCTACCGCGGTCACAAACCAATTAATAATTAAAAAGTAATTAGTAAAAAATCGCTCTTGATAGAAGTTCGACTCTTATTCGCGATTCGTCATCCTGCCCGTCAGGTCGTAATTGTAGTTGAAGACCGGAGGCTACCCAAGGGAAGCAGGCCCGTCTGTACTTGACAACCTTAGCCCGTCTTCGCGAGCCGACAGGCGTGGCGATCTCCAATTTCTGAACACCGCATGACTCCCTACCCAATATGGCAGGCGGGCTCCCAGGCATAAACCATACATATAGCGATACAGGTCTATCAGAAAATCTTTGATCTCCATGGGGATTATCCCAAGCCACATTAGGGTGAACCCTAGTAGCTTATACCACGTATATTCATACTTTTGCCTCTATATAAGGGTGTTGTATTGCAGCCTTTATCAGATAAGGAGTAAGAATCATGAATCGCATCCAACATAAGCAATCGAAACCATATAGTTATAAAATTGAGCTGGTCATAGCAGGCTTAATGATGAGCGGCGTTGCGCTTCTGACTACGGATGTACCATTCCATGTTATGATTTTAAAACTTATCCAATTCATCGGCAGCAGCATTGAGGTTATAAAACAAAGTTGCATTTCAATATTTATTAGGCCCTTGGTCCAGATGGAATTTTCGGATCTGATTGGTTTGATGCTGATCACTAGTTCATTCGGTTTACTATTGCGCCAGATTCGGCAGCGAATCATATCACGCTCCTTCGAATCCCATAACTGTCCCGTTTGCCACAATAGACTCCATCGGATTCACCGCCACAGATGGCAGCTCATTTTGAGCAAAGCTTTATATCTAAGTTCAGGTTATTACCAATGTGAGAGTTGCCAACACTCAAGTTTATATTTTTACGAGAAATCACCTCATCTCAATCGAGGGTAGAGCAGGCAAATAATAAGGGGTCAATTGGATCAGGAGAAATTATTGTTGCCTGTGCTGCCGGCAATAATAAAGGTGCAAAATTCACACGAATGATGTTCATAACTCCGGTTTGAAATTTTAGCTGTTCGCCAGGTAGAAAATTAAACTTATTTCAATCTAAAGAGAGCGACCTTATTAACTGTGTTCTCGGTCACCCAGGCATTGCTTATGATATTGAATGACTTGATTAATTTCCTCATCACTCATGTTATCAACAATGTGAAATTTTTCATTTATAGGCATCCCTCGGTACTTTTGAAGAGGACATTCAGGGAGCGCTGAGTACAGTGGACATTCAATCATCAATCCTTTTACCCAGATTACCCTGTTTTGTGGTGAAAGTTGTTGCATAAGTATCCCCCTTTTTCATGCCAGAATCCATTATGCTTATGACATTAAAAACAAACACTACCCCGACTCGGTCAAAAATCTAGCCCTCTCCTGAAGTGAGATATTTTGTGCGATTCACAATACCTGAGTATGCCAATTCTAGATTTTTGGCCAGATGCTTTTTATTATAATTATTCAATTTATAGTGATATTTGAGCATATCCTTTTCGAAACACTCATTAATCTCAACCCAGTTTTTATCACGATGCAATCTGGCGTACTGCTGCAAGCCTTCTACATAATTTTCTGCTGGAATTTCCACATCACTCTTGCGGAAATTAGGGAAAGTAATGCCTCGACTTCGAAGTCTTTCGGTGGCTGAGTAAAATGAGGATGCTGGAAAATCAAGGGCCTCAAGTGTCTTATTACCCACTCCTGTATTCAGATAATGATAGAGAAATAAATTGTAATGGAATAGATCCTTTATTTTCACCCAATTCAAACTCTTGGAAAATGCAAACAGGTCTTCATTGGCAGAGTCAGCCATCTCCCCAGGGAAATGCTCTTCCAAAAAGATAACATATTGATTCATGACCTGTAAACGATCCCCCTTAAGGGGCACACCACTTTTGGCCAATGCCAGGACAGATCCAAAGGCTTGTTGATAATAGAAAAACGCTTTGGTGATATCCGCGATCTTACGATGATATATTCTACCCAACAACAGACATGCACCAGGCAATTCAGAAGCAATTGAGAATTGCTGGCTCACTTCCATAGCTATTTTTGCAGCTTCCAAGGCATGCTCAACATCACCCATAACATGATATAGTTCTGCCAGCTTTAATTGAATTTTAGCTGAAAACCTTGCGTTGGTAACCTTTTCCAGAAGACCTTTAAAATATTGAATAGCTTCTGAATTGCGGTTCTGACTAACCAGAATGCAGCCTCTGGAAAAATCAATACTCCAGTGAAGATACTGAAAACCGAATAGTGCCGCCGTCTCATGGGCTTGATCCAGGTGGGTCGTTGCATCCGCCAGATTTTCCTGCTGAAGCAATTCCAGAGCCAGAGCATAATGTGCTTGAGATTCTAAAACAGTCATCTCGTATTTGTTGAAATAGGCGATGCTCTGTAGCCATTTTTTTAGAACGAACTTTTTATCTGAAGCAGAGTCTAAAACCAGCAACTGAAAGTTAATCATTTGTTTCATCTTATTAGATGAGGTGATGCTTCTGGCTTTCTCCAAATATCTATAAGCAGCATTGAAGTCATCTATCTGGCTAAAAAATCCTGAATATTCATAATAAAAATACCCCAGGGCGCCCTCCTGCTGGGTACCCTGGTTCAGAACGCTAATTTTATCAGCAACTTGCTCAAAAAGCTCCGTGGCGAATAGATAATTACCTTCAAGACGAGCTATTTTCGCATAGGTAATTTTCTGCAAGGCCTCAAGCATACGGTTACGACGCTCTGAGATTTTACCTTGATTTAACATCAAGGCAACTTTGTCCTCGTCAAGGAATCCAATCTGACCAAGCAAAGCATAGCATTCTGGGGCGTGGAACTTTTCCACAGCTTCACCTGATTCAGTGGTTTTGTTTATTTCATTGCTCAGAAGTATTTGCCGCTGTGCCATGCTTCCTCCTACTCATCCATTGATTCATGTATGAGGTCCTGCAAATTAAAATTGGCCACACGTATCGTGTTTACCTCCTAAATAATTTATCGGGTGTGAAAGATAATTTGTCAATGGTTCGTTAACAAACTTATTGCTGATTTTAAGCTATAATAAATAAAATAAAAGGGCAAATGCCGATAAATATATAATATTTCTTATATTTTATTAAATATTTTACCGTTCATATTCATACGCTTTTTCCAATAGTGAGCGCAATCATCCTCTTTCCTGAACTCGCCCCTACCGTGGATTTAAAATTTCCAGTTGAATATCATCTACCCTTCACCCTTTTTCCACGCAGCTTTCCATTTATATTTCTTGCCACATAGTTCAGTGATAACACGAATTGAAGAATTAAATCATGGAATCGAATATGTCGGAAAACATGCTCACAGAAATTGAAGAACTTGAAACCCACTTCAGCACCGATGAAGGAACTGTAAAAGCAGTGGATAAGGTCTCTTTCAGCCTGAAAAAAGGTCGCACGGTTGGCGTTGTGGGTGAATCAGGTTCAGGAAAATCTGTGACATCCCTTTCTCTCATGCGCTTAATACCCAATCCTCCGGGGAAAATTGTAGGCGGTCGGCTTAAATATTATTCCAGAACCAAGGGACTTGTTGATTTAACTGAAGTTCCGGAAAATGAGATGCGCGAATTCCGGGGGAATGAAATTGCCATGATTTTCCAGGAACCCATGACCTCCTTGAATCCAGTTTTCACTTGTGGAGACCAGGTCATGGAAGCACTCATTCTGCATCAAAAAATGAGTAAGGCCCAAGCCAGAGCCAGAACACTGGAACTATTTAAAGAGGTTGAACTTCCTCGCCCTGAAAAGATTATTGATGCCTACCCGCATCAGATTTCCGGTGGACAGAAACAACGCGTGATGATTGCCATGGCCATGTCATGCAATCCGCAAATCCTCATCGCTGACGAGCCCACGACGGCCCTGGATGTGACGGTTCAGGCAACCATCCTTGATTTGATGCGGAGACTGAGGGACTCTCATGACATGGGAATTATTTTCATCACCCATGATCTGGGTGTTATCGCAGAAATAGCGGATCATGTGGTGGTGATGTACAAAGGCAAGATCGTTGAGCAAGGTTCGGTCTGGGAGATCTTTTCAAATCCGCAACATCCCTATACCAAAGGATTACTGGCTTGTCGTCCTCCCCTGGATCATCGCTTGAAATTACTTCCCACCATGGCAGACTTTATGTCAGAGAGTGCTGATGGGGAAATGCTTGAGATCAAAAAAACAGTGGATGAAACCATCAAAGACTTGATCATCACGCCAGAGGAGACCGCCAAACGTCACAAAATTCTCTATGCACAAGACCCCATTCTGACCATCAAGAATTTGAAAACCTACTTCCCTGTGCGCGAAGGCTTGTTTAGCAAAGTGGTGGATCACGTAAAAGCCGTGGATGATGTCAGCTTTGATGTATACCCCGGTGAGACTCTGGGTCTGGTGGGAGAGTCAGGCTGTGGAAAAACCACGCTGGGCAGAACCATACTGCGACTCATCGAGCCTACGGCTGGACGCATCATCTTCCACGGACAGGATATAACCGATATTTCCGGAGAAGAACTGCGTGAAATCAGGAGAAGGATTCAAATTATTTTTCAGGATCCCTACTCCTCCCTGAATCCAAGAATTACCATCGGATCTGCCATTCTGGAGCCCATGCAGGTACATCATTTGCATGAAGATGAGCAAAAACGACGTCAAAAGGTCCAGGAGTTGTTGGAAAGAGTGAATCTGGACCCCAATCACTACAATCGTTATCCCCATGAATTTTCCGGTGGTCAGAGACAACGCATCTGTATTGCGCGTGCGCTGGCTGTTCAGCCTGAATTTGTGATCTGTGATGAGTCCGTTTCAGCTCTGGATGTCTCGGTTCAAGCCCAGGTTCTTAACTTGCTCAATGAACTCAGGGATGAATTTGGACTGACTTATATATTTATCTCCCATGATCTTTCTGTGGTGAAATTTATGTCCGATAGGATGGTGGTCATGAATGATGGTAAAGTGGAAGAAATGGGTGATGCCGATAGTGTCTACCAGAACCCCCAAACCGATTATACCAAGCGACTGATTGCAGCCATCCCCCGCGGAGATCTGGGGGATATTGAAAAATCCTTCCTATCCAGAAAGGTTGAATAGAAAGGATTTATTTTAAGCTTTTTATTACATGGAGCGACCCGGAACGAGCCAGTTTTGTTTATTTGCTTCCTGATTTTTTAAGCTTTTTGTCCACCTCATCAATGACCTTGTCAATGGCTTCACGTTGAAAATCCAGAGTCGCATCGTCCAGCTGCTTCACGGTTGATTTGCCAAGGTTGAGTTTATCTTTTATCGCCTGCATTGGATCATCCTCGGTTGCATAGAGAAAAACCCCGTAGGCGAGAACCACAGCTAACATTATCAGAAACAGTTTTAAAACTTTTTTTAATAAAAATATGACCAACCCGATAGCAATAATGATTGCAATTGCCAGATAAATCTTGTTGCTCATGAGAAGATCTAAAAAATCCTGCATCTTTTCAATTCCTTGCGTTCGTAGAGGTGTTCAGATGACCCAATTCATTGATATTCAAGGAACACACTCAAGTTTAAGTTCTGATTTCGTGCGATGTTAAGATCGACTATAGAAAATCAAAATAAAAACTAATTCGGCAACATTGAGACGATAGCTCTAGGACTTTACCAGACGCATGGGTTTGAGTACCATTTTACATTCTTCACATCTTCCAGGAGTATCCTGGCGGACATGACTGTGAATCTCCATGGGACATCCATAATATTCCATCTTGTCCTCTGTTGTGATGACGCCAGGAACCAAAGTCATATTGCATTCGGGGCAGGTACCAGGCGCAGAGCTATGGATATGCTTGTGGGACTCCATGGGGCAGGTATAGTAGATGATTTTCTCTCCATCTGCTGTTGTTTTGGTCATCTCCATCTCGGTATGGTTTTCGTGTTTCATTGCAGGAACTGGTTTCTCTTTGCCGCAAGCAACGAAAAGAACTGCTACCAGAGCAGTCATCCATAAATATTTCATATTTTTACCTCTTTCTTTTGTTTATACATATTTTTATAGCATCACATCATTGCACAATCAATACCATCAAGCACCATATGGATAATCAAGCCTATGGATATCACCCTTGTTTTTCGGGGAATCAATAAAAGCATATAGACTCCTATCGCCCATGCAGAATGCAAGGGATGAAATCCCAGGCTACAGCGGCCAGGGTCATAAACAGGCGTGGCTAATAGATGATCCAAGTCCACTAGAATGGTAGCTGACATCATCAACCAATAGTAGGACCAGCTTCTCACGGGGTGCATGAATTTACTCATCCACGGCGCTATGGCTGCCGGGACCAGAAAATGAGCCAGGATATGAATCATTCCACGCATTATTTGGAGAACAGACTCCCCAGGAAGCCCTTTTTCTGGGTGCTCAGCTCAGGATTGAAACCTGAATCTCTAATGATTTCAGCTGTATCCTCAGTGCTCAGATTCCCTTCTACAGAAACCTGTTTTTTTGATAATTGGATATCAAAAGTTTCAATACGAGTGTCAGCTTCCAAACTCTGACGAATTGTGGCGACACAACCGTTGCAATTCATGTCACTCACTTTAAATACATGTTTTTCCATTATTCATACTCCAGTATTACTTAAGGTTATTATTTATTTTTTTCAGTACGAGATGACTGCAAAAGAATGAACCAATCCTCTGCATCCTCTTCAATTTAAATATTCTCAATATGAACCTGACATAATAAAAGTCACTATTTATTCTTGCTTCTTATATAGACGTCTTTCGGCGGCTATCACATATAAAATTGGAACCACAAAGGTGGTGCTGATGGCAAATAACATCCCTCCAAAGGATGGAATCGCCATGGGCACCATGACATCCGAGCCCCTTCCTGTGGAGGTTAATACAGGAATCAATGCCAGAAGTGTCGTCGCTGTGGTGAGCATGGCGGGACGAATCCTTTTTGAACCAGCCTGGATAGCCGCATCATGAATTTCCTCACGACTAGCTGGTTTCAATGTTTCAAAAGCTTGATCCAGATAGGTCGATATAAGTACACCATCATCAGTGGCAATCCCGAACAGGGCCAGAAAACCCACCCAGACTGCCACACTCAGGTTGATTTCATGAATTTGGAAAACTTCTCGAAGCTGCAAGCCACCCAGCGAAAAATTCATAAACCAGGGTTGACCATAAAGCCATATCAGGGTAAAACCGCCAGCCCACGCTACAAATATCCCGGAGAAAACGATCAGAGTGGTGGAACTCCGCTTGAACTGCATGTATAGGATGAGAAAGATGGAGGCCAGAGCCAGTGGCAACACGAGTCGCATACGCTTCGTAGCTCGAATCTGATTCTGATAGGAACCGGTAAAAGCGTAGCTGATTCCTTCCGGGATCACCAATTGCTTGTCAGCGATCAACGCCTGCAAATAGTCTTGCGCCTGCTCAACCACCTCTACTTCGGCATATCCCTCCTGCTTGTCAAAAAGCACATATGAGAGCAAAAATGTATTTTCGCTTTTTATGACCTGAGGACCTCTGGTATAATTTATTGTGGCCAGTTGCCCCAGCGGAATCTGGGCTCCTGATGAAGTTGGGACCAGAATGGTCTCCAAACTTTCATCATCATCCCGAAGTTCACGCATATAGCGTACCCTGATGGGGTAGCGCTCCCGCCCTTCGATGGTAGTCCCCACTTGCCTGCCGCCAACCGCAACTGCAATCACTTGCTGGACATCCTGGATGGATAGACCGTAGCGCGCAATGGCATCTCGATGTATATCAATTTCCAGATAGGGCTTACCAACGATCCTGTCGGCAAATACCGCGCTGGCTTTGACCGAGGGGACTGCTTTGAGCAAACGTTCCAGTTCCAGGCCAAAAGCCTCCATGGATTCAATATCCGATCCCTGAATCCTGATGCCCATGGGTGCCCGCATGCCACTTTGCAGCATGACGATACGAGCCGCAATGGGTTGCAGTTTGGGAGCTGAAGTGGTGCCAGGAATCTGGGCTGCCTGAATCAGTTCATCCCAGATATCCTGAGTCGTTCTGATGTGATCTCGCCATTGGCGGAATGGTTTTCCCCGGGGATTGGGAATTAACGCACCCCCATCGTCTCTGGCGAAGGTGCCATCAGCCTGCATTTCAAAGCGCAGGATATTGCCTGCCTCATCCTGCTTATACTCGGACTTGTAGTTAACAATGGATTCAATCATGGATAAGGGAGCTGGATCAAGTGCCGATTCAACCCGGCCTATTTTTCCCACGACCTCTTCCACTTCGGGAATGGATTTTAAAGCCTTATCAAGTGTAGATACGACTTCCAAAGCCTCTTCCATCCCTGCGTGTGGCATGGTTGTAGGCATATACAGGAACGATCCTTCATCAAGAGCTGGCATAAATTCTCGCCCAAGACCAGGGAATATGTTGGCCATTTTCTGATACGGTCGACTGCTCCTCACAAATTCAGGAGACCAGTTCATCAGGTTATCAAATCCCAACCAGGCATTCAAGCCCAAAACCACAATTAGCACCGGGAGTGTAAGAGCATGAACCCGATGGTGAAGCATCCAGGATAATATCCTAGGATAGTAAAATGTGAATCGTTGAATGAACCAGAGAATACTTCCAATGAGAATCCCCACAAAAATGAGATTCACTGCTAAACTTGACTGGTATCCAAGAGGCATCCAGGTGAGCGTAATGATAAATACGACTCCCAGTACAATGAGCATATTCAGAGTTGTGGGTTGATACAGCCAGGCGTACCTGGTCAACCATGGTTTCATCAGTCGAACACCAATGATCACTCCTAACAGGATTCCCAGTATGACGCTGTAGGCTAATCCGAGCCACACTGCAACCGGAAGGAGGAGTATTAAGGAAGCCTTTGAAACCCAACGACGGCGCGATTTGACTGAAAATATAAAACTGGCGGCCACGGGAAGGACCATGACAGCCAGTACCACTGAAGCAATCAAGGCAAATGTTTTAGTATAGGCCAGGGGTTTGAATAATTTCCCCTCTGCTCCTTCCATGGTGAATACTGGTAAAAAGCTGATCACCGTGGTTGAGACTGCAGTGAGAATCGCCGGACCAACTTCACGAGCCGCCGCACCAATTTTCAGCAGGAGTGGCTGAGGATCATCCTGATTCTCCATTTTGCCCAGAATATTTTCAGTCATGATAATGCCCATGTCCACAATGGTCCCAATGGCAATGGCGATACCGGATAAGGCCACAATATTGGCATCAACATGGAACAGTTTCATTCCGACAAAAGTGAAGAGAACCGCCGCTGGCATCAACAAACTGATGAGAATCGAGGCCCGCAAATGCATGAGCAGGACCAGAATCACGATGAGGGTAATAATTAATTCATCCCGCAGGGCATGATTCAGTGTCCCTAAGGTTTCATAAATCAATCCCGATCTGTCATAGAATGGAACAATGGTGACCTTTGATGTGCGACCATCATCCAGCGTTTTGGAGGGCAAGCCAGGTGATATTTCCTTGATCTTTTCTTTGATGGCATTGATGGTCGCCAGAGGGTTTTCACCATAGCGAGTGACCACAACGCCACCAACCACTTCAGCACCCTCCTTATCCAGGGCACCCCGCCTCAGAGCCGGACCAAAACTGACATGAGCAACATCCGCAATGGTGATCGGAGCATTATCAATGACTTTCAAAACGGTGGCATCAATATCATCCAGAGTCTTGATAAATCCCAACCCACGGATCATATACTCCACCCGATTTATTTCAACCGTTCGGGCGCCGATTTCATTATTGGCCTTTTTAACAGCGCTAAAGACCTGGAGCAGGGTGATTCCATAGTGTCTGAGTGCCTGGGGATTCACATCAATTTGATATTCCTTCACATATCCACCGACCGAGGCCACTTCGGAAACCCCCCTGGCTGTAGAAAGACCGTATTTTACATAGTAATCCTGTAATGATCTGAGTTCATCCAAATCCCAGCCACCGGTGACCTCACCCTCATCATCTCGCCCTTCAAGGGTATACCAAAACACCTGACCCAGGGCTGTTGCATCGGGACCCAATGTGGGTTTTACTTCTTCAGGAAGCGTTCCAGATGGCAAGGAACTGAGTTTTTCAAGAATCCGACTCCGTGACCAGTAAAATTCTACCTCTTCATTAAAAATCACGTAGATCGTGGAAAAACCAAACATGGAGAAGGAACGCACCGTCTTCACTCCAGGTGTACCCAGGAGGGCTACGGTTAACGGATAGGTGATCTGGTCTTCAATATCCTGGGGTGATCGACCTGCCCATTCCGAAAACACGATCTGCTGGTTCTCTCCAATATCCGGGATGGCATCAACCGGGATAGGAGATCTTTCGATGCCCGGGATATTCCAGTCAAAAGGTGCTGTGAAAATGCCCCATAATAGAAGTGCGGCGAACACCACCAGGGTGATCAGTCTGTTCTCCAGGGGTAGGCTAATCAGGCGATCAAGCAGACTCCTTTTTTCGTCATTCATGGCTCAACCTGACTGAGGCATAGCTCTGTCTCACTTCCCCACAATCAAGCATGCGAGCACCAAAATAGGGGTTCTTCACCTGTTTGTCCGTTTGGAGCCATGACGCGCCCTGATTGTCAAAGGCCATGGGGCAAAAGATTTCGTAAAGTGTGGTATCATTGAAATGACCAAAGGTGGTCTGCAAACCAAGAACAAATTGAGAGAGCGGGTCAAAAGACTTGCGTATACTCTCCAGGGTCATATTGGCTTTATCAACAGCAACCGTATTGTCCAGTGTGCGTTTTAACTTTACCCAGGGTTGAGGCATGCGCTCCCCCGCGATGTCCTCAGAATTAATTCTGGACAGCAGCTTATTGAGCGCTTCACCAGAAGCTTTAAGATCGTCCCCGGCAAGTTTGCTTTGAAGCAAGAGATAGTCCTGATATATCAGGGACAGGTGAGTTTGAAACTCAGCAGAAATGGCCACCAATGCTTTGGATTTGGCGGCACTCATCATACTCGTTTTGCCGGCTATCTGCATGGCACTGTCAATTTTGAAGTTACCCTTAGTCACGACGCGCTCACCTTCAGCTAGCCCACTTAGAATGATATAATCATCGCCGACACGTGGGCCGAGAACCACTTCCCGCATTTCATAAGTCAGCAAATCCTCAGATTCCTGCTCCACATAAACCAGCGCTCTTTTGCCCGTCTTAAGAACAGCAGTTCCCGGGATGAGGAGGGCATCTGAAGCAATGGGTGACTTCATATCCTTTTTGGTTATTTTGACCAGATTCATACCACAGACTGGACAATCTCCCGGGTGAGATTCCATCACTTCCGGGTGCATGGGACAAGTCCATTTGCCAGACAAATCAGGAGTGATCACATAACCCTCACCATTCAATGACACTGATATAGTGGCTTCTGCCAACATGCCAGGTTTGAGCAGTCCCTGTGGATTATCAAGAACGGCCCGAACGGTGACACTGCGCGTCATGGGATCGACCAGTGGATCGATATAAGAAATGTTGGCGGAGTAGGTTCGACCTGGTAAACCGGCGACTGAGAAGCTTAGCTTTTGACCGTAGGCAAGCCACGGCAAATCCCGCTCGTAGGCATCCAGAATGAGCCAAACCTTGGATAGGTCAGCGATGGTGTAAATGGGTTCACCGGTCCTAACGTATTTTCCTTCGACAGCATTCTTATGGGTAACAATCCCCGTGATGGGGCTATTGATCTGAAGTGCTGATTGAGCTGATCCATTCCTGAGAATTGCATTAATCTGAGCTTCACTGAGTCCCAGCAGTTTTGTTTTTGCTTTCACCGATTGAAAGGCCGCCTCTCCGGTGGATCCATTTTGTTGAGCAGCTTGACCCTGTGTACGTCGATATGCCAGCAGGAGTTCTTCCTGGGCTGAATAGAGCTCGGGGCTGTAAATTTCGAATAAGTGATCACCCCTGTTTACCTTGATCCCCGTATAGTCCACAAAAAGTCGGTCGAGACGACCGGGGAACCAGGCTGAAATCGACTTCACCCGGGTTTCATCATAACTTATTTTTCCCGACAATCGAATTTCAGTGATCGCCCGGCCTCTACGAACGGTTGAAGTTGAAATTTCTGAAAGCTTTGCGGCTGATTTCGAGAGGGATATTTTCTCTGCACCGGCAGACATGCCGGATGCTTTCAGGGGTATTAAATCCATAAAACAGATGGGGCACTGCCCTGGTTCATCCAGTTTAACCTGGGGATGCATGGAGCAGGTCCAGATGGTCTTTTGCGAATGTTCAGTATGGTCTGCGACAACGGATTCGGTTTCCGTTGAGAATAGCATACTCCCCAGGAGTATGCCTAGGATGAGTATGAGAAATCGGATAGTCCATTTATTTGATATAATCAAATTCAGTTTGATCCATGTCTGTGATAATTGTTCATTCATTTTAATTGCCTTTCAAATAGCGCAGTTCAGCCATTTGTAATTGTGCGAAATATTTTGCATTCACTAATGCCAGCTTCAAGTCAAGGACCTGTTGTTTGGCCATGGTGTAGGAAAACACATCAGAACTTTGGCTAATATATTCCTGTTGCATGACACTCTCGATTTCCTGTGCTTTGGGGATGAGCTGATCCTCATATAGATGGATATTTCTCAATTGTTCAGCGAGCATTGATTGTGCTATTTCATATTCCTGAGAGAGACGGTTCATTTCGGCGTCATGAAGAGCCTGAGCTTTTTTGAATTTCCACTCAGAGGATCTCACTGCAGATCTTTTTGATTTCCAATTCCAAAGGGGAAGCGCCAATCCGGCACTGACGATGAGTGGGTCTTTTCCGCTATCCTCAACAATGACTCCATTAACCACACGCTGATCGGTAAATATATAATCCAGACCAATTTTAATATCTGGAATAAATGCGGCCTGAGCGCTTTCAATATCTGCACCTGCTTCATTTTTTGAAGCTTCAAAGCGTGTAAGCCGAGGGTGGTTCGGCGAAACACCACTATCTGTTTCAAGATCTTGAATTGTTAGTGAAATAGCAGGGAGAAAATCTTCCGGCAAGGCTGCATTATCCTCAAGAAAATCGCCAAGATGAACCATAAGCCGTTGATATCTACTCTGCAAATCCTGGAGTTTATTTTCCAGCTGAAGCGACTGGATCTGAACCTCGAACAGTTTCTTATGACTGATGGCTGCGCTCTGATATTGAATCTGGAGTACTTTTTCCAGATCTTTTGACAAGGTCAATTTAGCTTCTATGATGGAAGTTAAAGATTGTATTTGCCAGGCCTCAGCCCACAGTTTGTCTATATTTCTCTCCAGGGAGAGTCGCAAAGTTTGGAGCATTTCAAAGCTCTGAATCGCATGAAAATGACTCCCCTTTCTATCGGAACGAATCTTAGAAAACCAGGGGATGGTTTGACCCAGGGATAACTTTGCAGATTGTGGTCCCTGTGCGGTTTCAATAGGTTCCAAATAGTAGCCCAGGCCCAGGGTTGGATCTGGCAAACCGGGGATAGAGCGGGTTTTTTCCAGATTCCCCTGCCAATCAGCGTATTGGGCTCGCAGATCAGCATTCCGCTGAGCAGCTAGTACCTGAAGTTCATCTAAGGTTCCAATATGGCTGGGAACTTCCATAGGCTTCTGGTTCAGTTGCTCCATCCAGCTTTCCATGGTCGGTGAGGCATCTTTTTCAGCTCCACTGAGTGGGAATGACAACAATATTTGGAAGAGAATGGACATTCTCCACAATATGCCTATTAAAACTTTTTTATTTTGCAACACAGTAACATCTCCAAAATAGGATACTAAACAAATTCAAACACACAGGCATTGAGCCTGGTGGTTCATCCTAGCTTATTAAGATGTCTAAATCAGGAGCGGGGTGTGGACTGGCGGGGGTGCCTTCTGTTGAAAGAGCAGCTCGTCAACACTGAACTGAAATTGATCAGGTAAAATGTCGAAACTGACGCGAGGGGTGGTGGTCATATCCAGGTGAACATTGGATTCAACTTTGATCAGGGGTGCTGAGATCAACGGTATGAAGAGGGTGACATTGCACGAAGTCATGGCCATATCACAACCGGTTTCCCCTTCAGTATCACAGCAACTTGCGACCGTAGCACAACAGGCAGCCTGGCAATTGTGATGGGTGGGCACCAGTGGTATCACTTGCATCATCCCGATGAGGATGAGTGTATAGATGGCAGTATGTTTCCAGGTCTTCTTCACAGGTGGTTAATATGACTCAACTTAGAATAGTTCCAAGTTATTTTATTAAAACACATATTGGGGATGGCAACCCTTAAAAGATTAACCAGTCATAAACATTCGAGCCTGATTCACTAGCACCGCCACCGATCCATTCGCTCCCCTCTACACCTACGGGTCTAAAATCGCCGATCCCGGCACCGCCATGATCATCCTGGCATCCTGCAGCAATTTGGAAAGTAGCCTGTTCCAATGAATGACGGAACAGGTCTTTGGGCAGGTTGAACTGGATTTGCTTCGTTTCAGTGTTGCCAATAGCACCAGCAAGTGTTTTGGGCATGTACTCTGCTTCTGGCTGATGATGGTCATCAACCAACAGAATACCGCCACTAATGTAAAGTATTTGATCGGCTTTAAAGTCTGCCTGAAATTGAGTGTTGGAGTTCTTCCCTAAATCACTTGTGCCTGTTGCAGAATGATAACTGATCCCGACGGCACAGTAGGTCAACTGATATCCATATTCTGGATGCCATCCCGGATCCACCAGATTGCTCATGGTGAGATGGAACCCATAGTTTGATTCATACTCACTGAGTTCAAATTTCAGGATATCAGCAATTCCATCTTCAAATTGAGGATTGCTTGGGTAGGTATAGCTCCGATTTGAACCATGGTCATCCCCAGCCGCATCCCTGCCAATTAAAATAGGTTTCGAAGGCTCACTGTGAGGGATCACTTCTTTTTCGCTGAGCAGTCGATGATCAGGTCCCAGGAGGGAAGGAACTTGTCTTAAAGTATCCAGCTCACAAAAAGGCAGGCTGTTCGCCGGAGTAAGTACCTTTTCGTGGGAAACCAGATAATCACCTATATCTCCTGGTACAGTCCACTGCCCCATCTGTTTCTCGTATCGTATATGTAGCTTGCGCTCCTGCCAGGTCAGATCGAGGTGGGCCACTTCCACATCTGCAAATAATTCAAACGACAGATTCAGGGGCTCTTCAAATGCCCTGGAGAGGTAAATATCAAATTGAGAATCAGAATCCTCGTACCTGATCTCCCAGGTATCTGAGCCGATAAGGTGTTTAAACTCGATTTCTTCAAGATCAGGGAGAAGTCGCGGTGCAATAGTCACATGGGATTTGGATAAATCGGGTTGAATCCCCAGAATATCCTGATAAAAGCTCCGTAGATACTCTGCCAGGCTCCAGGCTTGACTAAAAGTGCCTGAAAGCTGCAGTTCTCCCGCTCTTGGCCAGGCATCCGTGAGCTCTGCAATGGTACCAATCGCTCCACGATCTAATATTTGTTGTGTCAGATTGTTGAACAAAGCCTCAACATAATGATATTGATTAAAGCGGATCGCTGGAGTGATGGTTGCGGCTGAGTTCCAGGTCCAGATGATGCCATTATGGTAGGCGGCATCCTGGACATAAAGACCGGCAAGGTGATGATAGGGATGAAAATTCGGGTCATCCTGTGCCAATGACAATACACCCTGCCTGGTCAATAGCTGGGGTGCCAGAGTTTTAAATGTGGTCCAATCACAGGTTTCCTGAAATAATCTAGGAACCAGAAAGACGTTTGGCCGAATTTGATGATCTTGTGTATCATCTGAATTGAGATGATCAACTAGGTACGTCCCATCCATAGATTTAAATTTTTCAAGGGAGACATGGCCCTGTTCAATCGTCTTATCCAACTGCTGGGTAAGTTCAGCATCACCATACTTATCGGCGAGACGTCTGGTAATTTCCAGCTGATCCCGCCAGATAAATTGAATATCAATCGCCCGATCTCCCCGGGGACTCCAGGGACCATCAGGACCCTTGGCATCCATCCAGGTATCTGCATCGGCGTGGCGTAAGAGTCCATCCTCATCGACCCAATTCATCAGAGAACCCATGGTAGCCCGACGAATGGCTGGCCACATCTGGTCAAGAAACTCGATATCCCCACTATATCGATAATAATCCCAGACTGACCTTACAAACCATGGGGTTCCATCCGTTGTATTGTAGATGATATCATCAGGTTGAGCGCGATTGGGAACCCGCCCAAAATCAGGATCGGATTCATCCCGGTTCTGCAGATCCGCAAAGGATAGCAATATTTGTTTGGCATCTTCATACTGACCAGTTATGAGAACGGCACCGGTGAATGAGATAAAGGCATCGCGACCCCAGTAATCATCGAACCAGGGCAGCCCGGCATAGATGCCCTTCCCCATCTGATTCATCACCAAAGCATCCAGCGATTGATGAGCCCAGTAAATGGCCTTATCCAGTTCAGGTAAATTGCTTGTTAATGCTGTTGATTCCGCAAGTTGATTGATCCTTTGTTGTCTATGTTTACGGGTATTTTCCAGCGAGTCAGCGTCTTGATCCAATTCTAGAATATCCTCGCTTAGCGATATAGCAATTACCAAACGATTCGAGGTGGTATCATCAGCACGGGGAGTAAGATAAGCTGTAAAAAGGTCCTGGTCGGGAGTCTCTGAAGGTTGCCACCTCATTGGTTCTGAAAACCAGATCTGTAGATGTGGGTAGCTTGAAGGAAGATCTTTCAGGCGATTCAGAGTTACATTCAACTCATGCTCTGAGGTGCTGATAGTGAAATCCTGAGCCTGGTTACCGCCGAGAATGGCGGGCTGAACCGTCCAGTGTGTGGTCTTGCCAGCGTCGAGCTGTACCAGAAGCATCCGTTTTTCATCCAAGAGAGTCCAAGTTTCACGAATTCTCAACTGGGGATAAATGCGGACCAGAGAAACCGGATCAATAATTACTTCAGCATTTTCTCTGGGCAAGAGTTGGCCATCTGCATAGATGAACAAATCCTCCAGATATCCCCGTTTTGCAGCAGTGAGACCATGCCAGGGAGAGTTGTTATATCCTCCCGCCCGAGTAACCCAGAAGGCATCCTGCTTATTGGTAAAGGCAATCTCCCGTTGGCTCCCTGGATCAAGCTTAAAATCGAAGTCACTGTCACCACCGGTTTTATCTGAAGCGCAGGCACATATTAATGACAAATAAATGCCCGTGAATATCAGACGAGGAAGATTAAAAGCTGAACCCCTCATGAATGAGTTATTTCAGATAAATCATTTTGATGACGTCTGAAGTCTCTCCCATCCTGATCTGAGCTAGATATAGACCCGTTTCTATGTTTAAGCCTGTGGAGGAGGAACCTTCCCAGCGAATCTCATGATAGCCCCTATCCTGGTAAGATGAAACCAGATTACTAACCAGCCGTCCGTTGATATCATAAATATTCAGCTCCACATTGCCAGGATTGGTCAAATGATAGCGAATGGTGGTGACCGGGTTGAAGGGGTTAGGATAATTCTGATATAGTCTGAAACTTTCAGCCTGAATCACCTCTGGGTCATCCACAGATAATAGGGCTGGCAAGGTTGGAATCTCCACCATCTCCAGACGGTCAGAAATCGTGATGATTGCTGTCCCATATGCTGCAAGGGATATAGTGAAACTTTGCAGCTCTAGTCCAGTCAGCTCCACACTTATTCCCGTATAGTGATTATTCACCCAATAGGTTGAATCCAGGCTAAATGCATGTGTGAACTTCAAATTTTGCGAAGCGAGATTGAGTGTCCCATTCTGAGATTGAGCAGAAAAATTTACCACGGTAAGTCCATTCGAATTGGTAAAGGGTCTTAGAAATGCGTACAGCGTCCCAACACCCGTCTCTACGCGATCGAAATCTGACTCATCGGAGCTATTCACATTACCATCGTTATTGGTGTCCTGCTTGTGCTGCCAGAACGCAGGGAATTGAGCCCTGATTTGAGCCAATTTCTGGTAATGAGGTGTCAATAAATCACGGCCATCGAACTCCCAATCAATCACGCCTCGACGACGATTATTGAGATCCGGTTCTCCAGGTGCTCCCAAGCCCCTACCCCAACCGACTTCCTGACCGTTCATGACCATGGGGATGCCAGGTGCCGTTAGAATCACAGATGCCATGGGCATGGTTTTAACAAAGGAATTGTATTTATAACTGATACGATCTTCATCCTGGGATTCCATGAAGCGCATGTAGTAAGCATTCTCCCCAGGGTAATAACCTGAGTTATCCAGTTCAGAATGGAGAGTGCTCACGCTGGATGATGAAAAACCAAAATCTCGAATGGCATTAAAATATGCTTTAAAATCATAGCTGGCATCCAAACCACCCCCCTGGTCAGCATAGATCGTTTCCGTTCCGAAGCCAGTCCCGTCATCCTCGCCCAATAGCATGATGTCTGGTTTGATGTGTTTCAAGGCTTCACGAACAGGGATACCCATATTTGATTCACCATACTTCCGATGCGGTCCCCAGTAGACATCAAAGCGATAGCCATCGATGCCAAAGGCTTCCATCCAGTATTCATAGACACCTGTCATATAACGACGGGCATCCAGATCACGCCAATCCCAGTTAAGGAGTACATCGCTAAAGGCGCAATAGTAGTAGATCCCCTCAGGGGTGACGCAGTCAGAGAGTCCATTGGTGTTGTGAGGAATATACTCGGTCTGGTAGTAACTATAGTACTGGGAATCATCGCCATATCTGGAAGCTTCCTTGGCAAATGGATGAACGTTACCACTATGATTGGGGGTCACATCCTGAATCACTTTGAGCCCCAGGTCATGGGCCGCATCGACAAAATCCTTATACTCCTGATCAGTCCCATAGGATGACTCGACGTGCATAAAATCTTCAATGTAATAGCCAATATTAATCTGATTATCTACATCTCCAGGGATTTCCATTACAGGTAAAACCCAAATGGTGTTAAAACCCATGGCTGCGATATAATCAAGGTTGGGTATGGCGGAGGCAATCGTTCCTTCAGGCGTGAATGCTTTAAAGAAAAGTAAATAGATCCTGCTGTTTTTAACCCATTGGGGATTGTCTTCAAAGTGAGCAACGTCCACAAGGCTACCATCTTGACCAATAAAAAAGCTCCCCTGGGTGGAATCAACTTCACCCTGTTCGTCTTGCACCACGAGTGAAATAAAATACTCACCTGGTGTCGTGGGGATGGCGATATCTTGAATGCTGAGTATCGATCCTGCCAATCCAAGTTCTTGGGGATTACGAGGGTCCTCTCCCCAGAGCAGATTAAGTTGGCTTCCATCCGGATCAAAACTACCCACGCTGCTTATGGCCAGGACCGATCCGGCAAAGTTGATGTTGATCTGAGCTATGGGTTCATGTTTCACTTTTTTCAGAATGGGTAAAATGGCTGAATTCTCTGTATTACCATCAATAGTAACCTGGAGTTGGAAATTATTTATATCATTCACCAATTGGATGCTTGTATCGATAATTCCGTTTACCACAGAGACTGTCCAACTCTCGTTATCTCTTGATAATAGCGCTGAATCAATATCTTCATTAAACCCACCATCACTAGCGTATATGGCTCCCCTCAAGCGCCAACTCTCTTTCCAGGTCTGGGCAGGGAGAGTGAAGAATTGAACAATATCAGCCTGTACAGAAAAGGAAGTGGTTTCAGTGTGGGAAGCACCATTCAGGCTGGAGGCAGAAAGACTCAAGGGGTGTTCACCATCACCCAGTGCATCTGAAACGATAAAACTGAATCTGTTGGTTAGAAAATCATAAGCCCCACCGATATGCGTATAAGTGTGCCCTCCAACAGTCAAGCTGATGGAGGCGGTATCAATCTCTGTGTCGGTTGAGGGAAATAAATAGGCGGAAATCTCTGGATATCTGGAATGGACATCTTCAGAAGCAAGGGTAGAATTGGGCAACAATAAGTGGATAGTAGGATCATTGATGGGCAAATATGAATTATTGTTATCACTTGTATTGTTACGTGGATTCAGGGGATCAGAAAACCAGCCTCCATCATGAAATTTATACTGGTATGAACCAGGTATACTATTCCCCGAAGGCAAAGGATTGGGTCCACCCACTCTGAGTCGAATGGTTTTTGACCAGGCATTATCGACTTCATCATAGAACATCTGGGATGCAGCAGAGGAGGTATTCCAACCATTGAATTCGCCAGGTATATGGACATCACTGGGGTTATCCGCAGGGTAATAGTAGAAAGTGACATCTACACTATCCTGGGCAAACCCAAACTGAGAAAAGATGAGTATTAAAATAACGGTCAAAAGTTTATGCATAATGGACCTCAATATTTCTTTTTGAAGGGCCTGGTTTGGCTCTTCCTCAATTTGAAAATTATTTCACCACGGCGAAGTGCCGGGCTGACAGGGTAAAGTGACCCTCTTCATCCAGGGGTAAATTCCCCATGAGAACTTCCTCTATCCCATCCCCTTTAAATTTGAATTCAGTCTCAGAAAAATTAAAGAAAACCAGAAGTGAACCATGTTTATAGGCCATAATCTTGCGATCATTGTCGGCAATAATGATTTCAAATTTGGAATCCGGTTTGATCCAGGTCTTCCTCAGTTTTAATATTGTAGACATGGCCTTTTCAAGCTGCCGATCACCTTTTTTCCAATCGATTCTATCATCAAGGTGAATGTCGATATTTGATTTAGCCCCAATTTCCTGGCCCGCATAGATGAGTGGATTGCCCTTCATCAGAGCGATAAAAGCCCAGGATGTCAGATTCAGATCATTATCTGGAATGAGTTTGTGTGAACGGTCCTTATCATGATTTTCGGTAAAGCGCATTCGCAGGGCACCCTGGGGATATTGAAACTGCTCCATGTCAAAGGATCTTTTTATTTCTGAGGGATCAGCGTTCCCCTGGGCCAGTTGAGTGATCCCTTGCCAGATATTCCACGAATAGGTCATATTGTGTCCGTTTAAATGGAGTTCAGGCTGGGCCCCCTCAGCCAGAAAGAACACTTCAGGGTTGATATGCTGACAATATTTCTTCGCTTCACTCCAAAAATCATTGGGTACTAATTCGGCGACATCAAAGCGAAAACCATCCACACCCGTTTCCTGCAGCCACCAACCCAACATCTCCATCATCCAGCTTCTTAACTCAGGTTTGTCATAGTCAAGATCCGCTGTATCCCACCAATCAGTATTGGGAGAAACGATCTCGCCTGCTTCATTTTTGGTATACCAGTCGGGATGCTCTTTGATCAAAGGATTATCCCAGGCGGTGTGATTGAGCACCATATCCAAGATAATATGCATGCCTCGACGATGGGTGCTGTCTACCAGAGCTTTGAAATCATCCAGGTTACCAAAACGAGGATTGACCTGGTAATAATTTTGCACGGCATAGGGTGAGCCAGGCGCGAATTTGTGGTTTTTAACACCTATTGGATGTATGGGCATAAGCCAGACCAGATCAATTCCCAAAGCCTGAATCCGATCAAGGTCGGCGGTAACCGCCTTAAAGCTGCGATCTGCACTGTGGGACCTGACAAAAACTTCATAGATATTCGCATTCATCACCCAATCCGGGGATTTGGGTGCTTGATGTTTACTCGCTTCACTTCGCAAAAGGTCAACCTCATCTGTATAGGGTTGCAGATAGACGGCTCCGGGAATACCACCTGGCCCCCCAAGATCTTCGATACGGAGTACCAGTTGGTGCATCTTACCGTCAGCTAATTTATCCCCAATATCGAAATAGAATTTGATATTGTAACCCATTTGTTTGCCAAATAGCCGTCCATCCAACCATACCACTGCATTATCATCAATGGAATCAAAGACCAGGGCCAGATTGTAACCGGCAGGAATATTTTTGGCCTGGATTTGAGTAGAATACCAGGCAAAACCGTCATATTGTTCATCCGCCCAGACTCCAGGGACCTGGGTTGTTTCCCAGTTTGATCGGTCGTACTCATTGTCAAACCAACCTTGTCGCAATCCAACACGGGCAGAATCGTATTTCAATGTCCAGGGAGCATCCAATAGTTGCGTTTGTTTGGTGAGTGTGTCACATCCAGCAATAAAGATGATGGTCATACTGAGAGCGAGGATAAGCGTTAATTTTTTCATCGTGGTTCCTAATTAATGTCTAGAACTAGCCTTTGACCGACCCGAGAGTGAGTCCGCCAATCAAGTATTTTGTGAGGAAGAGGAAAAGCGCAATGGCAGGTAAGGAGACAATCATGGCTCCGGCTGCGTAGAGACCCCATTCCGTGGTCATATTGGCCTGGAAAGATTTCAAGCCAATGGGCAGGGTGAACATTTCCTTATACCAAAGCACCTGGGCGGCTACAATGTATTCAGTCCAGGCAGACATAAAGGAAAACAAGGCGGTAATCACCAGGGCCGGTGAGGCCAAAGGTAAAATAATTTTATAAAATGCCATAAATCTACTGGCACCATCAATGCGGGCAGCTTCTTCCAGTGAATAAGGAATCGTATCGTAGTAACCTTTCATTTGCCAGACGCAAAATGGCAATGCTGTTGAAGAATATATCACGATTAATCCAAGATAAGTGTTAATCAAATGGAGACTGGAAAGCATGATGAAAAGGGGCAATAGAAGCATGGTGGCAGGAAACATCTGGGTCACCAGAAGACTGAGAAGACTGGCATCGCGTCCCGGAAAACGGAAGCGGGAAAGGGCGTAGCCTGCAGTGGAAGCCAGGGCAACACCCGTTACTACAACGGTAATCGTTACCAGAATGGAATTCCAGATCCATCGCCCAAAAGGATGATCTGTGAAAAGTTTGATATAGTTGTCAAAGGTCCAGTCATCAGGGATGAGGGCTAAACTTTCAGTTAAAAGGTTGTCACCAGGTCGAATGGAAATAGTAATCACTCTGAGAATGGGAAAAATGGACCAGGCCACCGCAAGAAACAATGCGATATAAATCATGATATATTGGAGTGGTGATGTCTTTTTCATAGCTCTTCTCTACTTAGTCCATTCATCATCTTTTTTGCACCTTTTTTCACAACGGAACAAACGAATGGAACCTTTATATTTTTTTTCGTATCATCCGTCAAATTCGTTCTAAAACGCTCCTACTTCCTAACTCCTAACTCCTAACTCCTAACTCCTAACTCCTAACTCCTAACTCAATATGCCGTCTCAGTCGCTTTATTCTTCTGCATAAATTTCACTGAGAACACGGCCAGCATGAGGAATATCATAAAACTGAATGCTGCTGCATAACCATACCTGTAGAGATTAAAGGCAGCGCGATATACAAAGCTTACCAGGATATGCGTTTGATCCCCAGGTTGCCCACCATTTGACACCAGCCAGACCACGTTGATGTTATTAAAGGTCCAGACAATACCCAGAGTAATGGCAGGGATCATGACTGGTTTCAGCAGGGGCAGGGTTATTTTTCTGAATTGTTGCCAGGGTGAAGCGCCATCAATGGAGGCTGCTTCATAAAGCTCTTGGGGGATAGATTGAACTCCACCCAGGGCGATAATCATCATGAAGGGAATTCCCAGCCATACATTGGTAATAATGACTGCAACAAAAGCGTTGAATGGATCAATCAACCATGAAATAGGCTCAATACCAAAGAATTTATTTAGAATGATGTTCACTGCACCATAGTCTATGTTGAACATACCGCGCCAGGTCAGGGCGGTGATGTAGCTGGGTACCGCCCAGGGTAATATCAGCAACACTCGAATAATGCCCTTCCCTGGTAAGGGTCGATTCAGCAACATAGCCAGCATGACACCAAAAATGACGTGCAGAACGACATTCACCACGGTCCAGATGATGGTCTTTAGAAAGAAATAATAGAATTGAGAATCGGTGAGGACTTTCCCATACTGAGCGAGACCAATAATTCGCCAGTCATTAACCGTCGTCAACCCCATATTGGAGAATGAAATCACCAAATTATAGAAAAAGGGATAAACCACGACTCCAAAAATGAACAGGGCCGCTGGAGCCACCATGAGCACTCCAAACCGAGATTCCTGAACCTGAACTCCTGGTACGCCACGCATGAGGGGTAGTATAAAGGCAACAAATAATTTATATAAAGCCCATAGGGCCAGGAGCAAACCTGCGAGATAGACTAAAATGGCCGTGATATTCACAGCATCTTTATCTGCATCCTGTCCTTCATACAATTCTGCAACCTTTTGAACTGCAAGTTCCTGTTGATACGCTGCACCTGCTTCCGGAGTCATGCTCCCACCGAGAACATTTTGATAGGCCGGGCGCATGGCATCCCAGATGGCCCTCATCTGGGGTGAGATCGGCATGGCTTTACCATGGCTTACCTGCTCAATAGAAGTCATGATGATGGGATCTTCAGCAATTTCGGGGCGTTCCCGTACTTCTAAGCGGGTTGGAATCGTGGCCAATCTACTGGCATATTCGAATTGGGCATGGGCGCTGGTTAAAAATTTCATCAGATCAATGACCTGTTTTTCACGCTCACCACTAAGATAGGGATTCATGTAGTATCCCTTGGTTGCAATCATAGGTGCTGGATACAGACCTGTTTCGTCATTGATTGGTAAAACAGCCAAGCCAAAGTCCACATGAGGTGAATCCATGTATTTAGCCCAGGACCAGGCACCGTTGATCAGCATGCCTGCTTCGCCGGTGTTAAATTTTGAGTCAGCAATATCATAATCACATTCCACAGGAATGATCTTGTGTATATCGCGCATGTCACGAACAAATTGAAAGGCTTTCACGGCTGCTTCATTGTTCAAGGTAGGATTCTGATCCGCATCCATCACCCAGCCGCCAAAGGAAGCATAAAAGGGCATAAAAAAGAAGGGTTCAGTAAAATTCCAGACCAAACCGTATTGGTCGATATCACCATCTCCATCCTTATCGATGGTGAGCTTTTTTCCAAACTCAATGAGCTCCTGCATGGTCTCAGGAGGACGATTCAGACCAACCTCAGCAAATAAACGCTTATTGTAGACCAGAGCGAGGTGATTGCCCAACTCATCTCCAATCTGGTACAGGTGACCCTGATACCAGGTCAGACCCTTGGGATCGAAAGCCGCTAATTCTGCTTCGGAGAAAAAGCTCTCAAGGGGTTTAACAATTTCCATTTCCACCAGGGCACCGGTAAAATCGCTGGGACCGTACAGCAAATCCGGTCCACCCTCGGTAAATCCAGTGGCAGACATATAGGCCATGCGCACTTCTTCATTTTCCTTGTACAGCAAGTGGACGCTGATGTCAGGATGCTGGGCTTCGTATTCAGCAACCAGATCATTAAGTACCGCCCGGCTGGGAGCGGGCATAGGATGCCATAAATGAAGTGTTGTTTTCTCAGCGCCCAGAAGTGAACCGAGCAGGAGCAAGCTTGCCAGGATATGGCCAAGGTGGGTTAACCTATTCTTCAAATTTCGGTTTATATGTGATCTGATAATACTTATCACATTACTCTCCCTGGGGCTCATTTGAATATTACTCATATCATTCATCAATACTGCTGGTGACCATGGGCCAAAAATAGGTCAGTGCTTCATCCAGATGAGCCCGCCAGGAGCCCCATGAATGCCCTTCGTGCCAGACCCTCCAACGCAGATTCCATGCATCATCGTATAAGATAGTCTTTAAAGTGGCTGAACTATTATAAATGGAAGGTTCATAGGTACCGGCATCCATATAAATTTTTGCAGCTAAAACCGGTGATTCTTCATATTGCTCAATCAGATCACCAAACCAGATGGCAGGCGAGAACGCCCCGCAATTTCCAAACACTTCAGGGTGTTGTATGGTAAAAAGGAGTGAGGTGAGGCCACCAAGACTTACACCGGCAACGGCTCGATATTCAGGCTCAGGCATGGTTCTATATTGACCATCGATCCAGGGGACCAGTTCATTCACAAACATTTCCATAAAATTAAAGTCATAGGAATACTCATCGTTCCTGTTGATGGGATCCACAAAAACAGCAATAATGGGGGGGATGAGTCCCTCAAATATCATGTAATCCAGAACATTTTCTGCAAAGGCCAAATTCAATTGCTCACTCCCATCGTGAAAGTAGATGCTCCGATAGCTTTGGGTCCCTGTTGCATATCCAGGGGGCATATAAACCTTGACTGATCTTGTCCTTCCTTGGGTGGTATCACTGAAGCTGTGTGTTGACAAGCTTCCATGAGGGATGGTATAGGATTCAATCTCAGGGGGCTGAATATAGCCTGCCATGGAGAGTTCAGAATTGGGTCCGTATCCACCGCTGCAGGTATTTGGATTTAATGGATCCAGAATCCAATTGCCATTGACGACCAATTTGTAGTCTTGTCTGGCATCATTTTCAAATTGATAACCGGCGTAATAGAGATTGGTGCCATTGAGGTGGTTAAAATTTTGATTGGTCGGATCCCAACCAGAAAAGTCCCCGGCAACTGCGACCTGGGGAAAAGAGCCATTTATGTATAGAAAATATGCGGTACTATCTTCAAGATATGGGATGCCTGTTGTGCTATCCGCCCACTGAACAAATGAGTCTACCAAGGCTTGTTTCTGATCGCTGGGTGCCTGATAAACTGAAGTAATAAAATTATTAAAGGATCCAGATAGCTGTTCGGGATCAGCTTTTCGAGGTGAAAAATCTTCAACCTCAAGGAGATTAAATTCTTGTGGGTCCGGTGCAGTTGCACAGGATTGAATGTGAACAGCACTGAAAAATAGCGATGTAAAGCAAAATGAGAGGAAACTGATCTTGTTCCATTTTGTGAATGAGATCATGATTGCTTATTTCCTTCTCCCTTAAAAAAACAGGGTGGAGAAGAACTTCTCCACCCTGTATATTATTAAACCAATCGCATTGCGATTATTTCAACATGAGCATTTTCTTGCTGATGCTTTGATCACCGGTGGTCAAGGTATAGATGTACAAACCACTGGAAACCATATTTCCAGAATGATCCAGACCATCCCAGTTTACAGAATAAGATCCAGCATTGCTATGACCAGCTTTCAGTGTCCGTACTTCCTGACCAAGTGCATTATAAATGATCAGTTGAACATCACTAGCTTGTGGTAATACATAGTTAATGCTTGTTGTTGGGTTGAATGGGTTTGGATAGTTCTGGGCAAGGCTCAGAACGTTGGGAACTTCAAATTCATCCACACCAACAGTACCTGTCATTGTATCATAATCCCATAGATAGTAGAAATTAGGATTGATACTTCCCCAGGCTGAAGCAATAGTATAGGTATCAGAAGCATCATTGATGTTCTCAATATGATTCAAACCATAACTACTTTCATTGTCACCACCACCAATACCGAACTTGAACTCCTGTCCAATGACGTTATTGGTGCTATCAGGTGCATATTCAAATTGAAGGGTGTAAACATTATCCCCAGCGGTAACATCACCATGGGTACCATCGTCAAAAAGTTGTTTGTCTTCAAGAGAAGACAGAGATATACCCCAACCTGTCCACTCTCCTGTTGCAGGACCATTCATAAATACACCCAGCGTGTCGATCTGACCAGACCTGGAGATATCGAAGTTACCCTGAATATCATTCAGAGTAATACCGTGGTCTACGTGCCAGTAAGCGGGACGCATATCAACTGTATAGGAAACTGTAACATGGCCACCTACAGCGTTGGTATTACGGAAAAGAGGTTGACGACGAGCATCCACCGTGCTAATTACATCATCCATGACCGTATTATCTTCAGCAGTGATTACCACAGCGCGACGCTCGGCTTCTGAAGGGGTATCACCATTATAATCAAAGTTGAAATAGACTTCACGATATTCTGCACCATCATCATTCAATTTGTAATACTGATAGTACAGTTCGTCACCAAAGTTCAAAACCACATCTGGAATGGTCACAGAGTAGAGATTGCCAAAGAGGCCTTCTTTGGTCAGACCGGCAACACCAACTTCCATGGCGGAACCAAAATAGCCATAACGAACGATGACAGAGTCACCTACTTCATAACCGTTTTCGTTAATCGTTGTTGAGAAATCAGCCTTGAAGGTCAGGTCAGTTG
>JAIPGJ010000069.1 GCA_021736185.1 Fidelibacterota bacterium
CCAACCACCGATTCCGGCTCCCTCACCAAACTCATAGCCAAAACTATAGAGTGAGGTTGCATTATATGCAGGTGAAACACTATTCAACACATCCCAAGTGACTCCACCATCGCGGGAAATCCGCACATTGGTACCATCCCAACCATTATATGGGGTGGTGGCACCGGCAGTGCCCTCAACATTTCTATTTTGCTGAAAAGTAATCGTATTGCCTGCTACATCCGGCAGTGTGACCGGAGGTGAATCCAGAACCTGGTACCAATGATCTCCATAGCCACCAGCTGTTCCCAATTCAGGGTCATTCATGGCCCAGGACTGACCGGCATAGGCGCCGACGGTGGTTTGGTGAAAATGGGCTGGTTCGGCCGTTCCATCGACTGAAACCCACCCGGTCAGATCACCATCTTCAAAATCTGTAAAGAAGACGGAGGTACCATCTACGGTCAAGCTAACATCATCAACAAATATTCCTTCGCCGATGGGTGTGTCAGTATCTGACTGGAAATACCAGCGAAATTGCATGCTGGTTCCAGCATAGTCATTCAAGATACCATCGACAGTATAACTCTGGACAAAACTACTCCATTCTGCAGGAGCGTCCGAATAGACATAGTTGCTTCCCGTGGGGTCTCCATAAGGATTTGAGATGGCATACCAGGTTGCACCGGCATCAGGGGATACCTCACAGCCCCAATAGTCTACTTCAGGGAATGCATTGAGATCGGAAAAACTTCCTTTTACGTAGAAATCAAAAGATACTGAATTTCCAGCAGGAACCGGAATAACCGGGGAATAAATATAATTTAGCATGCCAGGTAGATAGGTGAAATCTTCTGTCTGACAGGCAAGTGCAAAGTTGCCATTGCGGAGGTCTCTTATCATGCCTGGCTCAGCAACCCGAGTCTCAGTGTTGAGCGTTTGGTTTGCGCTCTGAATTATAATTTGATTTCGTGTTTGCTGCAGTTCTTCTACTGAATGAGCAAAGGCTGATATAGCAATAAATGTGAGCACTAAAACTTTAAATGACGACTTCATCTATTTTTTCCTTATTTCCATTATTTCTGATCGCATCAACATGCAATAATTCCTGAGCTTGTTCTTCTAGAAGCCAAAGCCAACAGACACCTGCTGAACCATCCCCAAAATACCGTAATTTGAGTATGAATAGTCAAATAACAATTTTGTACCATACAAATTATAATTGATGCCGGCACCAATTGAAAAACGTCGCAGAGAGTATTTGTCCGCGCCATAATAACTATCCCAACTTGTGCTGGTAAACTCGTCTGTTTTCACGGCAAGCCCATCTTCATAATCCTCATCGGCATCACGAACGCCATTGTCATTCCAATCGATGTAGGTTTCTCCCAGATCATATTCACCATTATATACATAGCTGTATACATCATAGTCAACGGGCCATTCATATTTCAGTTTATAGCCACCTCTGACAAAAAGCAGATCATCCCAGCTATATTCGAAACCTATGGCGCCTCGCAGTACTGCATCGAAGGGATCGTTGGCATCAAGCAGAAGACTTAAACGGTGGACGGGTGTGGGCAACCAGGGGCTTTTGCCACCTAGAACATCCATACGCAACCCGGCTCTAAATACCAGTGGCAGGGGCCATTCCTCAGTGAGTAGTCGGGTAGTTAACACAGGACTACTCTGGAATTCATCATTGACATCCAGTGGTTGGTTCAAATCGGGTCCATCGAAGCGACTGCCAACTCCAAAATTCTGGATTGACATGCCCAGGACCAGGCCATATATGCCCAGGTCAAAATTGGAACCGATATCGAAAGCAAAGGTACTGGCCGTCTCGCGATAGATCGTTTCCCGAATCATTTTTGCTGAAACTCCCACAGAGAGTCTATCTGTCAGTCGTCTGGCAAAAGCCATTCCCAGGGCCAGTCCTGTGGACTGGAATTTTTCTCCTGTGCCATCAGGAAAATCGAGGGTCGTCACTTCCATATCGCCAGAACTCATATACTGGGCAACAATACCCAGCGTATTTCCACCACCAATGGGGATGGTAAAACCGAGATAGCTATTGGTGATGCCGGCATAGAGTTCGTTGTTGCTCATATAGAGCTCAGGACCCATGGTAGTAGTGATTCCAGCGGGATTCCAGGCCATAGCCTGGGGTCCATGGGCCAGCGCCGTGTAGGCACCACCCAGGGCCGCACCCGCCGCACCATATTCCAATTTGAGGAATTGACCGATTGAAGTGGCTACCTTGGAGAAATCATCGCCTGGATAAACCGAATTCAAAGAATCCTGTCTGGTATCCTGGGCTTGGATCAGATTGGGGATCAGCAGCATTAAAATGAGTAACACTTTGATTGAGTTTTTCACTTTTGCAGTCCTGAAAGAAGCGTATAAAACGTTTGAATTCATCATCATACCCTCCTTATCTGATCACGGCAAATTTGCCGACTTGTTTTTCATAATTGGGGGTTTCCACAACAAAGACATAGAGCCCCGGCGCCACCTCCTGGCGATTCATGGAGCGCAGGTTCCATTCTTCCTGACCAGAGAAAATATCATTGTGCAGAATGGTATACACCAGCTCTCCAGTCAGTGTAAATATCTTAATGACACATTCATTGGGCAGGTGCGTGAAATGCAAACTCTTGTGATTGATGTCGGTTTCCCAGTCCGCTGTAGCGATATACGGGTTCGGAACCACGATCACCTTCTCCAGCGTTGCCTGAGTGACTTCGCTCATCTCAGTCACCGTCTTAGCACGGAAAGTGAACATATCCCCATCTTCATAAGGTTTATCAATTCTCAAATGAGTCACATCGCCAGTTTCGGCATGTCTGATTGTTGGATTACCGGAAAAGGTTCGGGTCGTATCATAGCTAATATCAAAATACCATGTCTGAGTAAAAGCTGCCGTAGAGTCATACCCATTTACATATTTCTCGATAAAGGATATCTTTTCATTTGATCTGAATGATGGATAATCAGAGTCAGGAGAGGTATTTGGGATACCTGCACCAAAAACAAAAAGCTGTACTTCTCGATAGGGATCGAGTATCCCGTTGTTATTAATGTCTTCACCAGCATCCAACACGCCGTTACCATCCAGATCTTCTACAAAACTCGTATTAAAAATCCTGAATGGCATTTGCGATGAAGCGGGGAAAACCATATTTGTGTTCGGATTATCCCAATCCCAATGAATTTCATAGTCAGAGGCAAACTTATGGGTATTTGAACCCATCCGAATATTGTACTGTGGTGCTTCATCGCTACCCTTGTTCTGCCAGTACACGGTATCTACTTCAGGTATGGCTAAATTTTCCAGATAAAACTGGAACCCGCCCCATACTTCAGAAAACATGGTGGAAGTTCCAATTTCCCAGTCGGTGAGAATCGTGTCTCCCGTAGCACTGTCAACCACAGTATAAGTTGGATTCAGATGGTAGTAAGGGTTGTTGCAATTGGCAGTATAACATTCAGGGTCTGCACTAATCGTAATGAAGTAGGTATTCGAATTTACTTCCACTTCATCAGGATTGGTGGGAATCACCTCAACCTCACCGGTTCCAACTGTCCAGGGTGCTCTTGTCAGTCCCCAGGTATCAGGGGCGTTGGAGGGTCGTGCATCAGGCGTGACGTTTACAAATTGCGGCAGGAAGGGGCTATTTCCCCTGAAATTCTCAAGAGATTCCAGGGGGTCCCATTCCCCAGTAGGATTCGTATATGAATTCTGCAAAGTATCCATACCAATATCATAGGCCACAACTGAATAAGAATAGGTCACGCCATTTATAACATCAGTATCTACATAACGATGTTCAAGGCCGGTGTTGTCTCCCAGTCTAAACCAGGGGGCAACTGGATCAGGACCTGAATATTCAAGACCATACAATTCCTCGTCTTCTTCAGCAGTCAGGTCAAACTGAGCCAGAGGAGTCCAGCCTACAGCCTGCCCATCGGTGTTGTAGATAACATCCGTGTGAGGATTGCCCCAGGTAGCACCTCCGTCGGTGGATCGATAAATTTTGTAGCCTTCGAAATCCTGAATACCAGTCACAATATCTTTAGAACTTTCGGCTTTAGAATCCCAATAGAGTGTGACTCTCTGATCATCGGCGACTGCTGAAACTGTGGGCGCATCAGGAGGTGAAAAGCCCTGATATTTCAGGTCATACATGATTTGAGCCATCTCAGCGTTCTTGGCCAGATCGGGAGGGGTTTCAAAGGTTTCCGTATCTGAGGGTGGATCACCCATGATGACGGCAAATGAAAAATAGGTGGTATCCCCTGCGGCCAGATCAAAGGGACCGGCGGACATCATAAACACGCAGTCCAAACCATCCGGGTATTCACTTAGCAAGCCTTCCAGGGAATCAAAGTGAGGATTGAGTGTTCCATCAGTGGCAGGGTGGAAATACCAATCGTTGTAGGAACTGTTTAGTGTATTTGCGGTGACGCTGGTGCGCCATTCCCAGTCTTTAAAATTGCTATTTCCGGGTCCCACATAGGAGGTATCACCTGCCATGAGGGCAAACATGATATCTTCCTTATCCAGGGCACCAGGGCAACCTGCTGCTCCGGCATAACCATCGGTACAACTGGAACCGCCAGACTCGTCTTTCATAACACCTGGACGCTTATACCAATCGAACCAATGCCAATCGGTCAAACCCAGTGGCTGACCCTGTTGAATATCAATTGACCCATCACCGTTAATATCCAGATCTGTGGACGCCAATGGTGTATCCAGCAATTTTAGGGCAGAATAAGCCAGCCCGGTAGCTGAAGAACTTCTGTCATCCCAATCCCAGATAAAGGCCATATCATAGGTGGTATCAAAAGCCATCATATCATCATCATTGGTGCGACCGGTATACTGACCATTGGCCAGACGTGAATAGGAATCTACATCAAAATAAAAACCGCCATAGGCTCCTGTATAATCGAAGCCATGAATTTCAGGATCACCGATAAAGTTACGATCCATCATCTCATAGCTTACGGTGCCGTCGGAAGCCGTAGTAGGCACCCACACCGAATCAGGATTACCATCTCCATTGGTATCCAGAGGAAACCCTTTATAAGACTGATTTACAATTTCCACGGTAAAAAAGGCAATATCTTCTGCATAGGATCGTCCATAGGAGTGGGCGTTCACCGTGACGTGCATACCCATGGAATAGCCCTGGGTCATGTCTTCATCTCGAACAGCCAGTCTGTCATCAAATTCCATGTATATATCCTGATCACCAACATGACGACCGACTATTTCCTGTCCCTTGGTTGGACCTTCAGTGGCCACGGCCCAGTCCCCTGGCCAGGTTCGCTCTTCCAGACCGGTGAAATCATTGATACGCATGGGCCAGGTATCGGGTATATCACTGGACGCAAGTAAGGGGTAAGGATCACCACTATCGGTGTAGATGCCGCCATAAATTTCTCCGGCCAGGACATCCCCGCTGTGGAGATAACCATAAGAACCTGCTACAGATTCCCAATCAACTTGTTTTTTGTCCTGAACCCGATCAAACCAGGATTCAGATACGGTGGAACCCCAATATACCAGGGTATCGGTTTGATAGCTTTCAAGATCAGGAATATAAGGTGGTCGTAAAGCCCAGGGTGTCATGGCACCTGTTGAATCTCTACCAGGAACGCCCAGGATAAAGGATACATCAGAGATGTACTGGTAACCCTTATAAAGGCCAGAAGGAGAGCTTTTATCATCAAATTCGATAAAGCTGCCATAGTTATGGGTTGCAAATTGTAACTCACCTTTGCTCATATACCCACGGGCACGGTTTAGTACCGGATCGAAAGCCGAGGTCTTCCCGAGTCCCGTAGCAGGTCTGATATTGGGTTCTGCTGCTCCAAGCCAGCCTGGTAGCGCAATGAGTAAAACAATAAAGGAAGTGATCATTTTTTTCATCATATCACCTAGAAATTCACTTTTACGGTCAGATCAATCTGACGGGGTGCTGAATAATAATATGGTCTATCATAGTAAGTCAAAGAGCTGCTCCCATTCGCGATAGCCAGGGTGGAATTACGACCAGGGTCAGTGGGACTACCGGTCTCTTCATAGATATCGATGATATTTTTGCGATTTAATAAATTCCGCACAATGAGACCCAGTGACCAATGGACCCCGAGGTAGTCTACGGTTTTTCTCACAGCCATGTTGGTTTCCAGGAACCAGGGCATACGTTCAGAATTGGTTGCCCCGTTGCGATTCAGGTTAATATCAAAGGGCGTATACGGTGAGCCTGAGATTCCCACAAAGGTCAGATGAACAGCCGCTTTATTCAGAGGATATATGCCAAAGATGCGCGGTGAGTTCTTCTTGCTAAATTGATATCCACCCGTCATGGTCAGATTGTGGGTTCGGTCATAGTCCATGAGGACTTCTTTCTTGGGCATGGATTCCGGTGTATCCGAGGAACGATAACCCTGCCAGGTGTCTGCCCGGTTTGCCGTAGCTCTGGAAAGGGTATATTGAATATCCGTTGACCAGGCTGAGCCGCCCCGTTTGATGAGACGCAAGTCCACTCCACGCGATGAACCATAATCATAGTTAACTACCACAGAGTAGCTGTAGGGAAAGGCCTGGACACGTTCAGTGGCCCCAAGATCTGAATAATCTTTGGACCAACCCACGACACCCAGTTTCCAAAAATCTACAAACTCCCAGTTCAGACCAAACTCATAGGCGGTAACGGTTTGAGCCTGGACATTACTATTACCCACAATGGGTAAAGCGGTGGTCAGATCGTTGGCATCATTGAGGTAAATATTTCGATAAGTCAGGTTCTGATAGTAGCGACCATAGCCAAAAGTAAAGGTCGCTTTATCGGTTATCACATGAGAAATGCTCAATCGCGGTGACCACAGGACATTCCATTTTGTGGGGATTTCACCTGAGGTTTTATTCCGCGGATCAGCCCAGGAGCTATCCAGGGAATTTTGAACATCCATACGAATACCGGCATTGATAGTCATCCAGGGATATTCAATCTTATCCTGGATATAGGAACCGATCTCAATGGGTGATTTCTCTCCAGTACCATAGATAAATTCTTCAAGGTCGCTATCACGTTCAATCGTCCCAGGTAATCCGTAGGTTTCGCCGTAAGGGGGATTCAACCAGGGCAATTGGGTTTCATCGAAGGTAATGAGGTGGCGTTTCAGGTCCACACCTCCACGCAATTGATGATGTTTGTTCACTCGACTGGTAATATCAAACTTCACCTCATCGGTGACACTTTTCGTGTGGTGACGGTAGCGATCAGCTCCACCAGAACCATACTCATAATACATGATATAGTATAATGAGTCACGCATAGCCGCAAACTCGGCGGCACTCATACCTCCTGGTGAGGAGAAAAGTTCATAGGTCGAATCGGGATAATACATGTATTGAAAGGGCGTATACTGACCCTCGGCCAAATGATCCTGCAGGGGATCCCCAAGATGCCAGGTATGGATATTTCCATCTTTATCCGAATATTCCAGTGAATCCAGAGGGTCTATCAGATTACCATTTGAGAGGCGACGCGTAGAAAGTAGCGTCCCATTGTCATCAAACTTTTCTTCCAGAAAAATATCCTCAATCCTGATCCTGTCATAGGGTCCAATGGCTAGCTGTTCGCCATGGTCCAGAACGATGTGCAATTTTGTTGAATCATAACTGGCTTTACCGATATGTTGAGGACCACGCCAGTAATAGGTAATCATGGTTCTTAAACATCCTGGTCCCCAGGATTCATAATAAACGGTTTTATTTTCGTCGTTGGCTATGGACACACCAGGACCATATTTCTGGTCATTTTCAAAGGGGATATCACAATCACCCTGGTAGTCTACTCCATTATGGAGACCACGTGCTTCAGTACCTATTTTGAATTCAACCCAGTCAGGGTAGCCATCCCCATCCATATCACCATCTTCAACATCAATTTCCATCTCCTGGGTAAAGCGTGATGCACTCAGGGTGTAGTAGGTTTGTTTGCTGAGCTGGTGGCGAAATTCTAAATGGAAACGTTGAGAGAACTTATGGTTCACATTTTTATTCTCTTCATAGAATTGATTCCACGGGCCAAAGGTCTTGAACTCTGAATCCACAATCCAATGTGAAAAATTAAGAAATTTGTAAGAATCAATTTTCCAGTGCAATTTTGTAAATACATCATAGGTTCGATCATAGCCAAAGGCTCTCCAACCGGCATAGCGATCCAGCCAGTGTACTTTGTTGGCTTGATTGATTCTATTGCCAGGGTCACCCTCGATATAGACTTTATCATCAAACTCAAGAACGGCATAAGAGCTGTTTGAATAATCAGCAGCGATGTGAAAGGTTAGATTCGTCATACCAGGTATCACAGGACCTGAAAATGATCCCGCAAATTCTTTATAGTCCCTGAGACGGTCCTGTTCTGAGCTTAAGGGTCCGAGATTGCTGCCTTTCCACTCGAAGGTTCCCTGATAATGGTCACCACCTGTGGCAGTGATGATGTTTACAATTTGAGACATGGCATCACCATACTCAGCATTGAACACACCAGTTTGAGAGATGAGATCCTGAACAGCCTGGGTTCCCAGTCTGGTACCTCGACCAAAACCACCACCATAAATCGGGTTCTCTATGTACATTCCATCAATGGTATAGCCGATTTCTCCAGAGCGGCCTCCACGAACATGGATTTGTTCAATGCCTCGATCTGCATATCCCGGGATACCATTTTCAGAACTTTTAATTTGAATGACACCACTCTGCAGGGTCAGCATCTCAGTTAAATCACGGGCTGGCAGGTTTTGAATTTCTTCAGCGGTACGTACTAATTTTTTCACTGTGACATCTTTTTCAACCAGAGGTCTATCAGCAATAACGGTGACTTCCTGGCCCTCAATCACTTCTTCATTCAGGGACACGTAGAGCGGGGTTGTCTGATCCATGACCACACCCACGTCACTAATGGTCAATTTGCCATAACCAATCATCCAGACCTGTACAGTATGAACGCCTACGGGTACATTTTGAATGTAAAATTCACCTTCAAAATCTGTGGATCCACCCAAACCCAATGAAGCAATCATGACCTGGGCACCAATAATTGGATCACCTGTATTGCTATCTGTGATTCGTCCAGAAATGGTTCCGACCGTTGCGGACCAGGCAAAGGTGACACTTAACAATACGAGACTGAATTTTAACCAAACGCTTCTCATGAAATCTCCCTGCAGCATTAACGCTTCGTTTCATGCATTTTATTCGCTCAGCATGGTAGAGCCAGAAAACAAAAGAGGTCAGCTAAACAGTGACCTCATCTTGAGTAGCGTGAAAGGATGTTTTGATTTGACTAAAACATCCCTTCACACTTTCAGATGACCTCTTTATCAATTCGTACTACTATTTAATTAGCAACATTTTTTTAACATCCTGAAAACCCTGGGATTTGAGTGCATAAAAATAGGTGCCACTGGCCAGATGATCAGCGGTGAATGTATACTCATATTCCCCGACACTAAGAAAACCCTGCTTGAGTGTTTGTACTGCCCGACCGGTAATATCGTAGACGCTTAGATCAACCATCCCTGCGGTGGGGAGGCTGAAGGCAATGGTCGTTGAGGGATTAAAAGGATTGGGAAAATTCTCTTTAAGCTCAAAACTCACAGGTTGCTTCACGGCATGATCTACAGACACTGCACCCAGCGTGGTTTTCAAGAAGTAAATTCTATTCAGGTAATCCTCTCCAAGATCGCCGTCAGGAACGGTGTGTTCATCATAATTTGGCATTT
Organism: Fidelibacterota bacterium; assembly: GCA_021736185.1. Taxonomy (GTDB): domain Bacteria; phylum Fidelibacterota; class UBA8477; order UBA8477; family JABMPR01; genus JABMPR01. Next base: position 9,787 of record JAIPGJ010000069.1, read on the forward strand.
GATACATGACGTAGACCTCTCCATCCACACCAAATCGATTCATATGCGGATACATTTCATCCATATTGGCGTCCATGGTTTGAGTGAGATTCAGTTCATCACTCCAGGTGAGACCATTATCCTCAGAGTATCTCGCTAAAATATCATAGTATGCATAGTATTGATCGTCAACTTGGATCGTATCCGAGACAGCATAGTAGGTTGTATATATTTTAGAATCATTGTTGAGATCCGTGGCCATACTCATACCATTGTGTTGATAACTGTAATCACCACCAAGGGTGTTCCAGGTCAAGACCATGTCCGCGATAAAGCTCATGCTCACGTCAATCGAACCGCTTGACAGGGCAAAAGCGGCTTCATCGGCATAGAAATGGTAGATACCAGATCCTGGCCAATAGGCAGCAATACCGTCTGTCACGGCAGGAGTCACCGGTGCGAGGACATGAAGACCGCCATTTTCATCAGTGGTTACTTCGACGTCGTAGGCAACAAATGCAGACCAGGTTGAATCAAGCTGCGAAAAACCATCCGAAAATTCAGCACTATCAGGGTATACATCAGTAAAGTAAGTTTGCAGCGCATCATCTGAAATATGATACCAGTCGCTCCAGGTTGCGCCAAAGTCATTGGTCTTTTTGATAAACAGGGTATGATTTGCAATGACAGACTCATCATTCCAATATGAGGTCAAAGCAAAATAGCCAACCCCATTATCATTGATATCCATATTCCCACCTGAGGTGTAGTTATTTGTACCATCAAATCGGAAATCCTGAGAATTTTCAGCCAGAATAGTGACAGTATGCGCAGGAAGTGCTGCTGTTCCCGCCCAGCTACCTGAACTTTGGGTGCGAAAAAGGAGACGATCCTGGTTCCCAGCCAAGTCACTGGCTACAATGTTTATCACCAAGTTACCATCACCATCTATGTTCTGGGTAGGTGTCAAATACCAGGTATCATTTGACAGTGGGCTGGGGTGGATATTGGTTCCAGGGTACCAGAATCCTCCACTATAGCCAAGGAAATCGAATGTGTAATAGGGACGCCCTCCCATTTCACCGCCACCTCCACCATACTCATTCCAGAGAACGACAGGAGTATTTTGTGTGGCAAGTGCCGAAGGATAACGGGCGGCATCTACAAGATTCCCATTCAAATTTGAATAGGTCAACCAGGTGTCACCACCATCGACTGAGGAAGCCATACCCAAAGCACCAGAGGCAGTACCATTGGTATATTGACGATAGGCCATGATAATTTTATTGTGATCGAAAGGATTCACTGAGATGGGGTTCGTTTCAGATGAAATCATGCCATATCCGTTTTGAGAAGAATCCACTAGGACAGCATTGTTTTCTCGTAACCCGGTTGTCGTACCTGCCTGACCTGAAGTGTGCGAGACTCCCACCGTTCTCGGCTCAGAATGTTTTGCTAAAGCTGCTGATAAAACCTCATCAGGTCGGTGCAGATTTGCACCAAATAAACCCATGGAAAATGCTCCTGCCAGGACTATTGTAACGATCTTTCTCATGTTGTTCCCTTTCACTTACGTAACTCCCATTTCAAATTTATCGCATCGACTTGCATCATAATTTCCCCTGGCACCTATTGCAAGGTCTAACAGGGGCGAAAACAATTACAAAAATAGCACAGCATGCAAGGCTTAGCCAAATACCATTTGCGTAACGACCACGGCGGCAATGATACCTGCCAGATCAGCCATGAGGGCTGCAGGCAAAGCATGACGGGTTTTGGTAACCCCGACAGAGCCAAAATAGACTGCCAGAATATAAAAAGTCGTTTCGGTTGAGCCCTCCATCACTGCAGCCATGCGGGCTGGGAGTGACTCTACGCCAAACGTATTAATCAACTCAGACACAATGCCAATGGCTCCACTCCCGCTCAAAGGGCGCATCAGGGCCATTGGAATGACTTCCCCAGGCATGCCGATCCAGGAAGTCAGCGGACTGAGGAGGCCAGTAAGCAAATCCAGTGCTCCAGAGGATCTAAAAGCGCCAATGGCAACCAGGATAGCCACTAAAAATGGAATGATTCTCACTGCAACATTAAAACCCTCTTTGGCTCCTTCAGTGAAGACTTCATAAACTTTGACCTTTTTATGCCAACCGTGACCAATAATAGCCAGCATGAGGATGGGGATGGCTACAGCAGAGACACCATTAATAATTCCCTGAAACATATCAGACCCCCTCCCCTTCTGCGGCTGGCGGATTTTCATCCGTTGGCATCTGATATCTGGGCAGCTTTTGCAGGACTTTGATGGCGATGATTGCCACGGTAGTTGAAACGCCTGTTGCCAGAATCACCGGTCCAATAATTTCAGCCGGATTTGAGGCATTGGCTGCAGCACGGATACCGATGACAGTGGCAGGAATAAAGGTCACAGAGGAGGTGTTGAGAGCCATAAAAGTAGCCATGGCGTTGGTGGCCGTGTCCTTGACCTTATTCAGTTTTTGCAATTCCTGCATGGCTTTTAGTCCAAGGGGGGTTGCCGCATTACCCAGACCCAGCATGTTGGCTGCAATATTCATGACCATGGCACCCATGGCGGGGTGATCATCGGGAACATCGGGGAATAATCTGATCATAATAGGTCGAACCGCTCTGGCGAATATCTTTACCAAACCCGATTCTTCAGCAATTCTCATCAAACCCAGCCAGAGGGCCATAATACCAATGAGACCCATAGCCAGGTTGACCGAAGCCTTGGCAGAATCAAAGAGACCCTTGGTCAGGTCAGTTAATGGAACCAGGCTGGGGTTCATTACCAGTCCCGCAGCACTGCTATAATCCAGGCCCAGACATTGAAATCCTGCAACCAGAATCCCACCAGCCATTAACACAATCCAGATGGTATTAATCATTTTGACTTCCCTTTTCTGACTTTGAGAGTTTTTTTTCAGCTTTATCTATTTGCTTGTCGATCATCTTGCTTCGGCGAAATCGAAAGACAAGTGCAAATATCATGATGCCTATTGCGTAGCCAATAGCGGCGGCCAGTGACATGTTTATCTCCTAATTGGGGCATAAACTAATTGAATCGGGGCTGAATGAAATCAGATATTGGATAAAGGGCTATTAAATGACTTTGAACGGATATTGATCATGACAGAGCGCAGTAAAGAACTGCAAGCACTGAGACTTATACCTCTGGTTCGGGGATGCTTATATTGAATTCCTTATCAGCATATTCAATGATTCCCACTTCCCCATCGTAAAGCCAGGTGAGTCGCTGAGTCACCCGGACATAATATTGAGCACGATAGAGTCCATTAAATTCATAATAGCCAGAACTGTCGGTGCGGGTCTCAACCGGTTCCAGATACTCTCCCTGATACAGGTCACCCATGGTAACGCGAATCATGGCTTCAATGACTGGCATGCCAGAAGATTGATGGGTGATGTGACCATAGAGCATATAGGTGGGATGAGCAGGTGGCTCCACGGCGAGGTTCTGTTTTTCCCAGCATGAGACAAAAAGTAAACTCAGGGTAGTTAGGAGCAGCAGAGCAGTGGTTCTCATTGTGAATGGCTTGGCAGGTTTAACTCTGGAAAAGTGCATGATCATTCAACTATTCAGCATCTGTTGAGTCTGGAGCTGCAATGAGGATGTTGTATACTTTATCCTCGTATTTGATGATGCCCAACTCGGACAGAAACAGGGTATCCAGACCAGACATCACCAGGATATCATAGCGTCCCCGATAGAGGCCTGAAATTTCATAATAACCAGCTTGGTCGGTGATGGTACCCATGGAGTCTAAAAAGTCTCCCTGGTATAGTTCAGTCATGGTGACACTCACCTCGGCTTCGTTCACGGCTTCTCCAGTAGCCTCATGCGTCACTATCCCAGATAGAGTATAGACCGGATGGAGTGGTGGATTGATGGCAATATCCTGTTTCTTCCAGCAGGATGTGAG